>NZ_JBHVWN010000039.1:0-78850 GCF_042882275.1 Streptomyces sp. NPDC058231
CCCCCGGGCTCCGCGGCGCGCGGCGCTTTGCGGGGTGACTAGGGGCAGTTGACGGGGGCGTTGCCGGCACTCACCCGGCACGCGTCGACGCCTGCGCCGCCGTCGACGACACCCTGGTTCACGGCGACCTGAAGGAAGTCGCCCTGATTGCCGCCCAGGACCCGGCCGGCGGGCGTCACGAGCCCGCCCACCGAGATGTGGTCGCCCCCGTCGCCGCCCGCGACGACGCCCGCGACCGCGGCGGACGCGCCGACCGAGATGAAGTCGCCTTCGGTGCCGCCGCTGACGGTGCCGTTGACGGGGCCGGTGAGGAAGATCGTGTCGCTGCCGCCGAGACCGTTGACCGAATGGCCCGCATCGACCGACGAGCACTGGATGAAGTCACTGCCGGCTGTGCCGTTCACGGTCGGGCCCGAGGCGGGGACGCCGTTGACCGAGCACGACGTCGCGGCCTGGGCGGGGGAGCTCAGGGCGAGCGGGGCTATGACGAGGGAGGCGGCGCAGAGGGTGCGCAGAGAGTGTCGGATCATATGATCGATTTAACGTAAAGTGTTCGATCATGTGCAACCTGTCACCGCGTCCGTTCGACCGTCCGCCTGATCACGGAGAGTTCTCTCACACCCCCGCGCCGCGTACCGCCTGAACCGTCTTGCGGGCCGCCACCAGGATCGGGTCCCAGACCGGGGAGAACGGCGGGGCGTATCCCAGGTCGAGCGCCGTCATCTGCTCCACCGTCATTCCCGCGGTGAGCGCGACCGCCGCGATGTCCACGCGCTTCGCGGCCCCGTCCCGGCCCACGATCTGCACCCCGAGCAGCCGGCCCGTGCGGAACTCCGCGATCATCTTCACCGTCATCGGCCGGGCCCCCGGGTAGTAGCCCGCCCGCCCCGTCGACTCGATCGTCGCCGTGACGAACCGCAGGCCCACCGCGTGGGCGTCCTTCTCCCGCAGTCCCGTACGGGCGATCTCCAGGTCGCACACCTTGCTGACCGCCGTACCGACCACCCCCGGGAACGTCCCGTAACCCCCGCCGGCGTTGGCCCCGATGATCTGGCCGTGCTTGTTGGCGTGGGTGCCCAGCGCGATGTGGCGGGTGCGGCCCGCCACCAGGTCGAGGACCTCGACGCAGTCGCCGCCCGCCCAGATGTTCTCGTGCCCGGCGACCCGCATCGACAGATCGGTGAGCAGACCGCCGTGCGGGCCGACCGGGAGCCCGGCGGCGCGGGCCAGGGCCGTCTCCGGCTCGACCCCGATCCCGAGCACCACCACATCCGCCGGATGACGGGCGTCGTCGGTGGCGACCGCGGTGACCCGGCCGTCCGGACCGGTGAGGATCCTGGTCACCTCGGCCCGGTTCACCGTCTTGATGCCCAAGCCGTCCATGGCGTCGTGGACCAGTCGCCCCATGTCGGGATCGAGCGTCGCCATCGGCTGCTCGCCGCGGTTGAGCACCGTCACCTCGAAGCCGTGCTTCAGCAGCGCCTCCGCCATCTCGACACCGATGTATCCGGCACCCACGACGACCGCGCTCCGGCCCTTCGCCCGGTCCAGGGAATCCAGCAGCGCCTGGCCGTCGCCGAGCGTCTGCACGCCGTGCACGCCGGCCGCATCCATGCCGGGCAGCGACGGGCGCACCGGCCGGGCGCCCGTCGCGATCACCAACTTGTCGAAGCCCGTCCAGTACGTCCCACCGGTCTCCCGGTCCATCGCCCGCACCCGCCGGCCGGCGATGTCGATCTCCGTCACCTCGGTGCGCATCCGAAGATCGATGGAGCGGTCCCGGTGCTCCTCGGGCGTACGGGCGATGAGGTCGTCCCGCTCCGCCACGTCCCCGCCGACCCAGTACGGGATGCCGCAGGCGGAGTACGAGGTGAAGCGGCCCCGCTCGAAGGCGACGATCTCCAGCTCCTCGGGCCCCTTGAGCCTGCGGGCCTGGGACGCGGCGGACATACCCGTCGCGTCCCCGCCGATGACCACCAGTCGCTCCGCTGCCATGCCGGGTCCCTTCGACCGCCGAGTCCGGGGACCCACGCTACGGCGCTCAGGGCGCGGACGGCGCCTGAGGTGGTACGGGGGCGTGCTCGGACGGTGCGGGGACCGGCTCCGGTGCCCGAGGGGCGCGGCGCCGGGTGAACCGGGTACGCACCAGCCGCCAGAGCAGCAGCAACGCGGCCGCGGCCGCCAGGAACGGCGCGGCCGCGCCCAAAGCCATCGCGATCCACTTCACCATCGTCACGAACGCATGCCAGCCGCCGCCGAGCGCGTCCACGAACCCCGGATCGTCGTCCGTGGCGTCTGCGGGCGCCTCCGGCTCGGAGAGGTCGAGGGTGATCGTCGCCAGGGTGGTGCGGTCCTTGAGCGACTCCTGCCGGGCGAGCAGCGACTCCAGTTCGGCCTGACGGTTGCTCAGTTCCCCCTCCAGGGCGACGACATCGGTGATCTTCTCGGCCCGGTCCATCAGCTTCCGGACCCGGGCGACGCTCGCCCGCTGGGTGGCGATCCGGCTCTCCACGTCGACGACCTGATCGGTCACGTCCTTGGCCTCCGACGTCCGGGACAGCAGCTTCCCGCCTCCCGCCAGCTCCCGCAGCACGGCGTCGTACTCGCCCTGCGGCACCCGCAGCACGAGGTGCGACTGCTCGTGCGTCGCGTCGACCCGCTCGGTGGACTCGCTCGCCACCAGACCGCCCGCGCCCTCCGCGACGGATCGGGCCGTCGCGGCCGCCTTCGGCACGCTCTTCACCTCCACGGAGAGCGAGGCCTTGCGGATGATGTGGGCGGTGGTCGGCGTGGGCGGCTTCGCCGACTGCGCCGGGCTGCCGGCGGAGGACCCGCGGGCCGACTCCCCGGCGGCGGAGTCGGCCCGCCCCGCGGGGGCTGCCGCCGCCTTGTCGTCCGCCGCGCTCACGCTCCGGTCGGCGGAGCTGCTGTCGCCCGCGCCGCAGCCGCTCAGCGCGAGCAGCGCGGTGAGCAGCCCGGCGGCGAGTGCCGTACGCGAACGGCGCGCGGACGGGCGGCGGGTGGACGAACGGCCTGGATGGTGCGATCTCTGCATAACTGCTCCCCCGGGGCGGGTGGTTGATGATGCCGGTTCGACGTCGGGCCCCGCGGTGCGGGTTGCCTCGTACGGGTTGCGAAGCGGTCACGTTCAGGACCCGGAAAGGGTTTGAGAGAGTGGGGGCATGCAGCGATCAATAAACCGTGCGGACGCAGGTGCGGGTCATGTCGTCGTCATCGGCGGCGGTATCGCCGGACTTGCGGCTGCCCACCGGCTCCTCGGCTCCGGACTGCGGGTCACCCTCCTGGAGGCGACCGACCGGCTCGGCGGCAAGCTCATGACCGGTGAGATCGCGGGCACCCGGGTCGATCTGGGCGCGGAGTCGATGCTGGCCAGACGGCCCGAAGCGGTCGGCCTGGCGAGGGCCGTGGGCCTCGGCGAACGGCTTCAGCCGCCGGCCACCGCCACCGCGTCGGTCTGGACGCGGGGCGAGCTGCGGCCGATGCCCAAGGGGCACGTGATGGGCGTACCGGGCGACCCCGCCGCACTCGGCGGGGTGATCTCCGCGGAGGGACTGGCCCGCATCGCGCAGGAGCGGGACCTCACCCCGACCGCCGTCGGCGACGACGTCGCGGTCGGTGCCTACGTCGCCGACCGGCTGGGCCGCGAAGTCGTCGACCGGCTCGTGGAACCGCTGCTCGGCGGGGTGTACGCGGGCGACGCCTACCGGATCTCGATGCGCGCCGCCGTACCGCAGCTCTACGAGCTGGCACGGGAGGGCGGTTCACTGCTCGACGGTGTCCGGCGCATCCAGCGGCAGGCCGCCGCCCGGCAGCAGACCGGCCCGGTCTTCCAGGGCATCGACGGAGGCATCGGCACCCTGCCCGGCGCGGTCGCCGACGCCGTGCGCGCCGGAGGCGGCGAGATCCTCACCGCCACACCCGTGCTGGGCCTGAGCCGCACCGCCGACGGCTGGGACGTCCGTACCGACACCGGAGTGATCGCCGCCGACGGCGTCGTCCTCGCCGCCCCGGCCTGGTCCGCGTCCACGCTGCTGGCCGCCGAGTCCCCGGCCGCCTCCGTCGAGCTGGCCGGCGTCGAGTACGCGTCGATGACGCTGATCACCATGGCGTTCCGGCGCTCCGACGTGGCGGCCACGGGCGCGCTCGACGGGCGCTCCGGCTTCCTCGTACCGCCGGTCGACGGCCGTACGATCAAGGCATCCACCTTCTCCACCCACAAGTGGCAGTGGGTCGCCGACGCGGCCCCGGACCTGTTCGTCCTGCGCACCTCGGTCGGCCGGTACGGCGAGGAGGACCATCTGCACCGCGAGGACTCCGAACTCGTCGACGCCTCGCTGCGCGACCTCGCCGACGCCACCGGACTCGCCGTGCAGCCGGTGGACACCGAGGTCACCCGGTGGATCGGCGGCCTGCCCCAGTACCCCGTCGGCCACCTGACCCGGGTCGCCCGGATCCGTGACGAGGTCGCCGCACTGCCCGCTCTGCGGGTCTGCGGCGCGGTGTACGACGGCGTCGGCATCCCGGCCTGCATCGCCAGTGCCCACCGGGCCGCGGACGAGATCGCCGCCGAACTCACGGGAGAGATCATCGCCACTCCCACCCTGGTTCAGGGCACTCGGAGCGAGGCGGGACAATAGCCGTATGAGTGCGCCTGAGAAGATCCCCAACGCCGGCAAGAAGGCCAAGGACCTCAACGAGGTCATCCGCTACACGCTGTGGTCCGTCTTCAAGCTCCGCGATGTACTCCCCGCCGACCGCGCCGGTTACGCCGACGAGGTCCAGGAGCTGTTCGACCAGCTCGCCGCCAAGGACATCACCGTCCGTGGCACCTATGACGTGTCCGGCCTGCGGGCCGACGCCGACGTCATGGTCTGGTGGCACGCGGAGACGGCGGACGAGCTGCAGGAGGCGTACAACCTCTTCCGGCGCACCAAGCTGGGTCTGGCGCTGGAGCCGGTCTGGTCGAACATGGCGCTGCACCGTCCCGCCGAGTTCAACAAGGCGCACATCCCGGCGTTCCTCGCCGACGAGACGCCGCGCAACTACGTCAGCGTGTACCCCTTCGTACGCAGCTACGACTGGTACCTGCTGCCCGACGAGGACCGCCGTCGCATGCTCGCGGACCACGGCAAGATGGCCCGCGGCTACCCCGACGTCCGCGCCAACACCGTCGCCTCCTTCTCGCTCGGCGACTACGAGTGGATCCTCGCCTTCGAGGCGGACGAGCTGTACCGCATCGTCGACCTCATGCGTCATCTGCGGGCCTCCGAGGCGCGGATGCACGTCCGCGAGGAGGTCCCCTTCTACACGGGCCGCAGGAAGTCCGTCGCAGACCTGGTGGCCGGGCTCGCGTAGCGAGCGGGCTCCGACCACCCCAACCCGGAAGATCAGACGGCGGATACCGGCGCACTGCTGTGCGCTGCCGCCGCTCCAGCGACACCGGGTTCGGCTCCGGGCACGCCGTGGGATTCGGACCCGCGGCGTTCCCCGGCACGGGCGGGGGAGTGACACGTCCTTCCCCGCCCGTCCCCGGCCCGCCCCGACGCGGGCCGGTCATGTGCTCCGCCGGGAGCACGGCAGGTCCGGCCTCCCGAACTCTGATCGGCCGGAAACGGCCGTGCCGTGGTCGACGGGGGCCGGGCCCCGGCGTCCAGGACGGACCGGTTGCGGCCGAGGACCGGGACCGAGGTCGCGCAGCGGGCCACCGCCTGACGGTCCGCCGGATCCCTCACCGATCCCGGTACGTCGCACCGGCCGGGTGACCGCCGCCCGAGAGTGCTGCCCGCAGCGCCGGATCGTCGACGGCACGGACGCCCCGCACGGCGACCGCCGCCAGCACCTCACGGTCCGCGCTCCCCGGCGGGGCGGCGAACGAGTCCAGCAGGCGCTGTCCCGTGGGGGAGGCCCAGGAGCTGTACGGATGGATCTCCATCCGGGCGATGGCCAGGCAGCCGAGCGTCAGGACCAGAGGCAGCGCGAACCACACCAGTTCAGCCGTCAACGGGACGCCGATGCCGCTCTCCTGATCCGGCAGCAGCAGCGCGGCGCCGGCCATCGCGATCACCAGGAGCGCCGCGCCGCGCACCGCGCGTATCGCCGACGCGAGGTCCGTCCGTTCACCGCCAGGCAGTGCCAGGCCCGCCCCGACCAGCCGGTCGGCGAGGGAACGTACGGCATCGGCCGCGGCGGTCGCCGAACGGATCGGAGGGATCAGCGACTGTCCCCCGGGGCCGATGGCGCGGATCACCGTGCGCTCGACCTCGTCCCGGCCCTCCGGGTCGACGACCGTCGCCCAGCCCGTGTGGGCGAGCAGCAGACGTCTGCGCAGATGCATGGTGACGAGGGCCAGATCCGCGACCCGGTGCGGGCCGCCGGTCAGGAACGCCGCCTCGTACAGGGTCAATTCGACGTGGCCGGGGTCCCGCGCCCGGTCGACGGACGCGGCGGCGAGGCAGAGCCGAAGACAGGAGGCGCCCGCCACACCCCATGCGACCAGCAGAAACAGAACCCAGAGCATGTCGGAGTTCTATGCGAGGCGGACGGTGAAGCGCCATGGCCTGTTCATTATTCGGACCGGTGCGCGAGCGCGCTCGGCTCAGGAACTGCTGCTGCCGCAACTGGACCCGCTGCTGCTGGAGCAGCTGGATCCGCTGCCGCAACTGGATCCGCCGCTGCTGGAGCAGCTGGATCCGCCGCCGCAACTGGATCCGGATCCGCCGCAGCTCGACCCGCCGCCGCAGCCGGACCCGGAGTTGCCGCCGCAGCCGGATCCGGACCCGCCGCCGCAGCCTCCGTGACCCGGCGTTCCGCTGGAACTCCCGCAGCCGGATTCCGTACGGCCCGAGCCGGCGCACCACGCCGTCGCCACGAAGTGTCCGTCGCTGTGCGAGGAGGAGTGCGAGGGTGACACGGGCCGCCGCCCGGTCGTGGCCCGCATCCGTGCCGCGGTCACCAGCTGCGCCCGCAGTACGGGGTCGGGCAGCGCGCGCAACCCGAACATCGCCACCAGCCCGGCGGGTCCGACGGCGCCGGCGTGGCCGGCACGGTACTGCTCGGCGGCGCGCCGGCCCGCCTTGGTGATGCGCGTACGGGCGACGCCCGCGCAGATCATCCCGGTCGGGAAGCCCACGAACAGCGCGGGAAACACCTTGATGACGAAGGGGAGGGAGCCGTCGAACGGATCGGACTCGGCCACGACCTGCGCCGTCGTCACCGCGAAGGAGACCGGAACGGCCAGCAGGCAGCCCAGCCCCTGGAACAGACCCCAGCGGCGCCATTTCGCGCTGGCGCCCGGCGGGACCAGCAGTCCGCGGGCGGCCAGCCCGTCACCGACCTCCTGCACGGCCGGGTGCCGCATCGCCGCGTCCCGCAAGATGTGCAGCGCGCCGCTGGGGGCGGCGGCGTGCTCCTGGAGCACCGCCCGTTCCACCGGGTCGTCCGCGGCCGGCCGCCGGACGGAGACGATGCCGGGACCGCCGACCGTCAGGCGCCCGTCAGCCTGCATGGCGGCGATCGCGGCGTCCACCACCCTGCCGGGGCCGCCGTTGAGGAAGGCCACCTCGTAGAGGTCGTGGACCGGGCCGCCGGGACCGCGCCGGGCGTTCGAGATTCCCACGATCAGGAGGACCGAGGAGACCGCGACGCCGAGCGTCACGACCAGGGCGACCGTGTTCACGCCGGTCACCTCCCCACCAGTGCGGAGCGCACGGCCCGTGCCAGCCGGGCGGCACGGCGCGGCGGCCGGGCAGCCGCACGCTCCTGCCACCAGAGGGTCAGCCGGCGCCGGGCGGCACTGTCCGCGGGGCGGCCCGCGATCAGCAGCTGTTCGGCGAAGTCCAGAGCGTCGCGCCGGTAACCGGCTGACATGGGGCGGGTCCTGGCGTACGCGAGGAACGCGCCCCGGTAGCCGTCACCGAGGATCTCGGGCAGCTCGGGCGCCACCTTGGCGACGACATCGGCTCGCTTGGCGGCCAGCGCGCGGCTCTGGACACCGAGGCGTCGGTGGTCGAAGCCCTCGGGGGCCGGGGTGCCCGCGACGAGGGCGGAGAGCAGCGCGGTCTGGGCTACGGCGGCGCGATCGCGGGCGGCGTCGGCGCGGACGCCCGAGGTACGGGCGGCGGCGCCGGCTCCGACGGCGGGGGCCACGACGGCCGTGGCTCCGGCGGCGGTGGTCTCGGTGACGGTGGATCCGGTGACGGTGGCCGCAGCACCGGTGGTGCGGAGGGTGCCGACGTGGACGCCGGGTCCGGCCGGGGCGGGTCCGGCGGGGAGCGGTCCGGTCCCGCGCCGAGCCGGCCCGTCCTTGTGCGCAGCGGCCAGCGTGACGCGGATCGCCGTGAGTTCTCCGGCCAGTTCCTCCGCGGGCGGGAAGTGGTCGTCGCGCTCCAGCAGGACTCCGGGCGGGTCCACCCGGGAGCCGAGTTCGGCGAGGACGTCGAGGACGGGCCGGGTCACCGGGTGGGCGTGCGTGTCGTGCCAGACGCCGTCCTTCTCGACGCCGCCCGCCACATGCACGTATGCGATCGCCTCCACCGGCAGTTCGTCGAGCGCCCTCGCGGGGTCCTCGCCACGGTTGACGTGGTTGGTGTGCAGATTGGCGACGTCGATCAGCAGCCGGACCCCGGTGCGCGCCACCAGCTCCGCCAGGAACTGGCCCTCGGTCAGCTCCTCGCCGGGCCAGGCGATCAGCGCCGCGATGTTCTCCAGCGCCAGCGGCACCGGCAGCGCGTCCTGCGCGATCCGCACGTTCTCGCACAGGACGTCCAGCGCGTCCCAGGTCCGCGGCACGGGCAGCAGATGACCCGCTTCGAGCGCCGGCGACGCGGTGCGGGGCCCCCCGGCCCGTACGAACGCGATGTGCTCCGTGACCAGCGGCGTGCCCAGCAGCGTGGCCCGGGCGGCCAGGGCCGCGAGCCGGCCGGGGTCGGGGCGGTCGGCCCCGCCGAGGCCCAGCGACACACCGTGCGGGACGACGGTCACACCGCGCTCACGGAGGCGTACCAGGGAGTCGGGCAGATGATCGGCGCAGAGGTTCTCCGCGACCGCCTCCACCCAGTCGATCCCCGGCAGGGCCTCCACCGCGTCCGCGATCTCCGGCCGCCAGCCGATGCCGATTCCCAGCTCCATGGTGTCCCCCTCCGCCGTTCCGTGCAGGGGTGATGGCCCCGGCGGGCGGCAGCCAATCCGAAGAGGGTGACGTTCAGAGCATGATTTGAGGTTCCGGCCCCCGACGGCCCGGCCGGACCCGGTTCAGGGCATCGGGGCCGTCGACGGACGCGAGGTGAACGACTGGTCCCCGGAAGGCTCCACGGGCACCGGAAGCGGGGGTACCGCGCCGCCCGTCGGCGGCGGCGGTCCGGTCGGGCTGGCCGTCGCCGCACCCGCGGCGTCGCGCGCGATTCCGTCGAAGTCGACGAAGCCGGTGGCCTCCAGCATGGTGATGTGGTCGAGCACGGTCTGGTTGGCGTCGGTCGCCAGCTGACGGATCAGTGAGTTGCGGGTGGTGCTCCGGACCTGGGCGACCAGGGCGAAGACCTTGCCGTGCGCCGCCCGCAGCAGATTGGCGAACTTCCGCTCGTAGTCCTCGCCGCTCGCCGCCGTCAGTTCGCGCAGCCAGCCCTGCTGCTGCTCGTTCGGCTGGTTCGGCAGTTCCACGTCGAGTTTGGCGGCCACGTCCCGGGCCCGGCGGTCCAGATCCGTGTGCCCGACCACCAGGTGGTCGCCGGCCGCCTTGACCGCCTCGCTCGGGGCGCGCTGGATGGCCTGCTGCCCGGCCGGAAGCTCCCACAGACCGGCCAGCCGCACCCTCACGAGGAAGTCCCGGTCGGTGGCGGAGAGCGGGCCCCACTGCGTGGCGACGGACGACGCGTCGAGATTGGCCTGACCGGTGCCGGAACGGTCGGCGTAGGACCAGACGGGGAAGGCGAGCGCGCCGATCGTGGCGACGAGCGCCGCGATGATGACGGCCGTTCCGTTGATGCGTCGCAACAAGGTCTCTCCCGGGCCGAGGCGTGACGACGTCGAATCAACCACCCGGCTCCAACGACCGGCGGCTGACTGGTCGTTCAAGATACTGGGCAGTAGTGCCGGTTACGGCAGTAACGGAAGATACGGACCGGGGCACCGAAGTGTTCAGCGGCGCAGCGCCGGATGGTCGGCGACCACCGTGCAGGACCCGGGGGCGATCTCCGTGAAGCCCGCGTCGTGCACCACCGGCAGCCCGCTCACGGTGAGCTCCGCCCACCGGGCGGCGTCCGCGGTGGCGACCGAGAGCGGGAACCCGGCCTCCCGCCAGGCCTTGCGCTCCGTCTCCGACAGCTCCCACCAGGCGAGCTGTGCGCCGTGCCCGGCCTGTGCCATCTCCTTGCCCGCGGACATGCCGAGCTCCGGGTTCAGCCACAGCACCGGAGCGGACGTGTCGGGTGCGGCGGGCGGCTCCGGATCGTCCAGATCCGTCCCCGACACCTGGAGCTTCACCAGCTCCTTCGGCCAGCCGTCCAGCGGCACCGGCGGGTACACGCGCACCTCGGCGCTCAGGCCGGTGACCGTGATGCCGGGCAGCGCGGACGCCTTGCGCCACTCCGCGCCGCGGGCCCGCCGCACCACCTTGCGGATCCGGGCGTCCTGCCAGTCACGCATCGCCTGCGCCCACTCGCCCTCACCGGCCGACCGCTCGTCGGAGAGCATCACGAGGACGGCGCGGGCGGCGGTGCACAGCGCGTCGGTGCGGGCCGGCGGATCGGTCTTCTCGATGTGCACGACCAGCGGGAGCACGTACTGCGGGGCGTCGTCGCGACTGGTCGGCTCGGAGTGGAACGGGGATGCGGAGGTGTCGTTGCTGCTCACTCGTACCAGTCTGCCAGCCGTCGCTTCCCGTGTTTCCGGCGCGTTCTTGGCGGAATGAAATGCTCCGGGTGAGGATGCACCGCATGAAGAGCGATCTCTTTTCCAGCGAGAACATGGCCCACCCGGCAACTGACCCCGGGATGACCCTGCAGAACGCCAAATCCATCAAGTACGCCGTCAGCGGCGAGATGCACGCCCGCCAGGGGTCGATGATCGCTTTCCGCGGTGATCTCCAGTTCGAGCGCAAGGGCCAGGGCCTCGGCGGCATGCTCAAGCGTGCCGTCACCGGCGAGGGACTGCCGCTGATGGCGGTCCGCGGCCAGGGTGAGGCCTGGTTCGCGCACGAGGCCGCCAACTGTTTCATCGTGGACATCGAGCAGGGCGACGTCCTCACCATCAACGGCCGCAACGTCCTCTGCTTCGACTCCACGCTCTCGTACGAGATCAAGACGGTGAAGGGCGCCGGGATGACCGGCGGCGGGCTCTTCAACAGCGTCTTCACCGGATACGGCAAACTCGGCCTGATGTGTGAGGGCAATCCCATAGTGATCCCGGTCACGCCCCAGCAGCCGGTGTGCGTCGACACGGACGCCGTGGTCGGCTGGAGCGCGCAGCTGAACACCTCGCTGCACCGCTCGCAGAGCTTCGGCTCCATGATCCGCGGCGGCTCCGGTGAGGCCGTCCAACTGAGGCTGGACGGCGAAGGGTTCGTGATCGTACGGCCCAGCGAGGTCAAGACAGAGAAGGCGTCGGCCAACTGAACCTGAACGGAGTGGGCCGCCGGTACGGCCTCGGTGGACCATGGGTGCTGCGCGGGGTGGATCTCGAACTGCCCGCGCGGGCCCTGATCCGGATCGACGGCGCCAACGGAACCGGCAAATCCACCCTCCTGAGGCTGCTCGCCGGGATCGACACCCCCGACGAGGGCCGGATCGACGGGCCCCGGCCGCGTACGGCCTACGTCCCCGAGCGCTTTCCGGCGGCACTGCCCTTCACCGCGGCCGGGTACCTCGTCCACCTGGGCCGGATCCACGGCCTGCGGACCACCGAGGCGACCGTCCGGGCGCGGGAGTGGCTGGCGCGCTTCGGGGCCGACGGCCACGCCCGCACACCGCTCGCGGAGCTCTCCAAGGGCACCAGCCAGAAGGTCGCCGTGGCCCAGGCGCTCCTCGCCGAACCGGAGCTGCTGGTCCTGGACGAGGCATGGACCGGCCTGGACACCGCCGCCCGCGACGAGCTGGACCGGGCGGTCGTCGAGCGGGTCGCGGCCGGTTCCACCGTCGTCTTCGTCGATCACGATCCGCGCCGGCTGGTCGGCGCCGTCGACGCCACCCACCGTGTCGTGGGGCACCGGCTCGCCGCCGTACCGGTACCGCTGTCGGCCGAGGAGGCGGGACCGCGGGTACGGATCGAGCTCACGGGCGCTGCCGGGGCCGCGCTCCCGGCGGGACTGCCCGGTGCCCCGGTGCGGGAGCCCGGCATCGGGGAGACCATCCGGCTCACGGTCGCTTCCGTCCACTCGGACGCACTGCTGCGCGCCCTGCTGACGGCCCGCCCGCCCTGGCACATCGGACACCTGTCGGAGGTGACCGCGCCCGAACCGGCGCCCCGTGCCGAACCGTCGGAGACACCATGACCGCCCTGATCCGTTACCAGACCGCCCTGCTGCTCCGCTCCCAGCGCTGGCTCGCCCCCGTCCTCCTCTACGCGGTCTTCCTCGCCGTGGGCGTCCAGTCGGGGCAGCCCGTGCTCGACTCGCTCGGCTACGCCGCCGCCGTGCTCCTGCCCGTCACCGCCTGGCTCGTCCGGCTCTGCGCCACCCAGGAACCGCCCGCCGCGCGGACCGTCGCCGCCGCGGTGGCCGGACAGCCGAAGCTGCACCTGGCCTCACTGCTCACCGCCGTGGGCTGCGCGGGGCTGCTGGGCGTGGCGGGCACGGTGGTCGTGCTGCTGATCAGTGATCCGGCCAACGTCGACCACACGGTCCGCGTCCCGCTGCCGCCCGCCGGACTCGCCGGCCTGTTCGCCGCCGCCTGCTGCGTGCTGCTCGGGGCGGCGGCCGGCGCGCTGTGCACCCGCCCGGTGCTGCACCGTCGCGGCTGGTCGGTCGCGGCCACCGCGCTCGCCGCCCTGCTGTCGCTGGTGGCCACCGGCTCGCCCGCGAAGTACGCGGTCACGGGACTGGTCACCGGATCGCTGACCGGCGCGGTGCACATCCCCGTCCTGCCGCTGATCTGCTCCGCCGCCGTGGCCACCGCGGTGGCCACGGCGGTCTGCAGACTCACTTCGACGCGGGGCTGAGTAGGCTCGTGCGCATGGACGAGCGTGTGCACGAGCCGTACTGCGGGACACCTTCGGTGGTCCCTGCACCCACCCCGGAGACCGCATCCGGTCCTCCCTACGCGGAGTGCGTGCTGTGCCGGAAGCCGACCGAGTACCCGGAATCGGCCAGGGGCGTCACGCTGTGTCCGGTCTGTGAATGGCAGGAGGCGCAGCGCACGGCCTGTTCGGGCTGAGTGCCGGCTGCTGCGAACGGATCGCGACGACGGGCATCGAGCGACCGTTCCTCAACCAGTGTGCGTGAGTGAGTTCTGGGCTCGCTGTTGCGTACTGGGCGTATCCCGAACGGTGTTGGATGCGCTGGTCCCCCGCTTTCGCTTCCCGCTCGGCGCCGGCCCTCCGGGGCCGGTCCGTGGTGGGTGGGCGAGTTCCCACAGCTCACAACCCCGCCCGTCGCCCCGGTGGGATCACGGCGCGTCACAGCCCCATCAGCTCGGAGACCTTCACGAAGCGGTAGCCCCGGCTGCGCAGTTCCGGCACCACCCGGCGGACCGCCTCGCCCGTGACCGGTGCGGCGCTGCGGGTGCAGTGCATGACGACCAGCGATCCCGGCCGCACGCCGTCCAGCACCTGCTCCGCCACCGCGTCCGCGTCCTGTGCGAACGCGTCGCCGCTGACCACGTCCCACTGCACCGCCGTCATTCGCTCGGCCGCCAGGATGCGCAGCGCCGCATCGTCGTAGCAGCCGCCGGGGAACCGGAAGTACGGCACCACACGGAGCGCACCCGTCCTCCGGATCGCGGTGAAGGCCCGTTCCACCTCCTCGCGCATGTCGGCCCGGTCCACGACCGGCAGTCCGTAGCAGGGCGACGCGAAGGCATGGTGGCTGTACGAGTGGCCGGCGATCTCGAAGAGGGGGTCGGTGCCGATGGACTGGGCCTGCGACGGGTACTCGTCCGCCCAGCGCCCCGTCATGAAGACCGTCGCGGGCACCTTCAGCAGACGCAGCAGGGCGATCAGTTCGGGGTTGTCGAAGTGCTCGCCCGCGTCCGCGCGCGGCCCCTCGTCGGCCGTCATGTCGGCGTCGAAGGTGAGTGCCACCACCTTGTCGAGGGTGCCGTGCGCCCGCTCGAAGACCGGCATCCGGCCGGCCGGCCCCTGCGCCGCCGCGGCCGGCTTCCGGTCGGCGGGCGGCGCCTTCACGGAAGGTGACGGGGATGTGGAGGGCCGGTCGTGCCGAGGGCCGGGAGCAGCGGGTGCTGTTCCGATCCCTTGTGAGGGGGCGTCACTCCCGCAACCAGTCAGGACAGGACCGAGAAGGGCGCCCAGGGCAGCCGCCGCCATCAACCTTCGTGCAGGTGTGCTCACTCACGGAAAGTAGCCGACCACGCGGGCGGAGGACGGTCGCGACGGTTCGGTCCGTATCGATGTCGCCCCGGATTCACCCGGCCCGTCGAGCCGCGGCCGGCGGCCTCGGCCGACCGGTCGCAGTCCCGGGCCCGGTCCGGTGCGGGGGCGGCGGACCGCGCCCCCGCACCGCTCGGCGGGTCAGCGCCAGGGGCCCGTCACCGCGAACGTCGTGCCCGGCGTGTAGCAGTTCACGAACATCGTCCCGCCGTCCGGTGCGAACGTGACCCCGGCGAACTCGCCCCACGCCGGACTCTCCGGCGTCCCGATGTTCTGCCGGCCGCGGGCCATCGCGTACACCTCGCCGCGCCGTGTCAGGCCGAACACGTGCTGGGCGCCGTTTCCGTCCTCGCACACCATCAGGCCGCCGTCGGACGACAGGCAGATGTTGTCGGGGGACTCGCCGGGCAGCTGCACATCCGTACCCGGGCCGAAGACGATCACGAGGGTGAGGCGGCGCCGCTGCGGCTCGTACCGCCACACCTGGCCGAAGTGGTCGGCCGCCGAGCCCGCGGCGCTCTGCGCGAAGCTGGAGACGAAGTAGACCGACGAACCGCCCCAGTAGCAGCCCTCCAGCTTCTGGGCGTGCGTGATGCCCCGGGGCCCGAAGTCCTGCAGCCGGATCGGGGTCCCCGCAGCCTGGGGATCGGGTACGGGGACCCATTCGACGCGGTCGAAGCTCGCGCCGGTCTCCTGGACGACGGAGAGGTCGGGGACGCCCGGGACCCGCATGGCCTGCAGTTCACCACCGGCCCGGAGCGACCCCGTGCCGCCCAGCGGCTTCTCGGGCAGGAAACGGTAGAAGAGCCCGAAGGGCTTCTCGAACGCGTCCTCCGTCTCGTACACGGTTCCGTCGCCCGGGTCGATCGCGATCGCCTCGTGCTGGAAGCGGCCCATCGCGGTGAGCGGCACGGCTCCGGTGCGGTGCGGGTCGGTGCCGTCGACCTCGAAGATGAAGCCGTGGTCCTTGGTGTAGCCGTTGGTGCCGGCCCGGTCCTCGGTCTCCTCGCAGGTCAGCCAGGTGTTCCAAGGTGTCCGGCCACCCGCGCAGTTCACCGCCGTACCGGCGATGGCCACGCGTTCACCGAGGACCGCGCCGCGGCTGTCGAGTTCCAGCGCGGTGCAGCCGCCCTTGCCCATCGGGTCGTAGGTCAGGCCGTCGACCGTCGGGACCGGGATCTTGGCGGTGACCCGGTTCTCGTGGTTGCGGACGAGGTGGACGCGGCCGCGGTGACCGGTGAACGCGGCCATGCCGTCGTGGTTGCTGGGGACCGGGCCCTCGCCGGAGCGGAGCCGGTCCCCTTCGCGGGACAGGACCCGGTAGCGGAACCCCTCCGGCAGATCGAGCAGGCCGTCCGGGTCGGCGACCAGGGGGCCGTATCCGCTGTGGCCACGGGCGGCCGCGGTGCCCGTGAAGAGTTCGGAGAAGGCCCCGGCGAAGGCGATCGAGACAGCGGTCGCACCGCTGCCGGCCAGGACCTGACGTCGTGTTGCGATCCGTCGAGGTGCAGCTGATGACATGAGGCAACTCCCTGTTGGCGGACAGGAGAAGTGACCCGCATGTGTGTACCACGCGTTGCGTCGCGCGGGAACCATGCGGGTCACCGGACCTCATGCGTGTCACGGGCCCCAGGGGCCCGCGGGATCAGACGAGCGAGGCGCTCAGGGTGATCGTCGTGCCCGTGAGCGCCTGGCTGACCGGGCAGTTCGCCTTGGCGTCCTCGGCCGCCTTGACGAAGCCCGCCTCGTCGAGACCGGGCACCTCGCCCTGCACGGTGAGGTGGATGCCGGTGATACCGGTGCCGGGCTGGAAGGTGACCTCGGCCTGGGTGTTCAGCCGGGTCGGCGCGTTGCCGGCCGCGGTCAGACCGTTGGACAGCGCCATCGAGAAGCAGCTGGAGTGCGCCGCCGCGATGAGCTCCTCCGGACTGGTCCTGCCGTTCGCCTTCTCCGCGCGGGACGGCCAGGAGACCTCGTACTCCCCGATGCCGGAGGAGTCGAAGGTGACAACGCCCTTGCCCTCGATCAGGTTGCCTTCCCAGACCGTGTGCGCCTGACGCGTGGTTGCCATGCTGAATCCCTTCGGAACGGTGGAGTTACCGCATCCGAACCTACTGCGCCACCAGTCCCTTTGCGTCGCGCGCCAGCGCCGTCAGCCGGGAGATCGCCCGGAAGTACTTCTTCCGGTACCCCCCGTTCAGCATCTCGTCGCTGAACAGCCGGTCGAACGGGAGCCCCGACGTGAGCACCGGGACCTCCCGGTCGTAGAGCCGGTCGGCGAGGACGACGAGCCGCAGCGCGGTCGACTGGTCCGCCACCGGCTGCACCCCGGTGACGCAGACCGCCCGGATGCCGTCCGTCAGCGCGCCGTACCGGCTGGGGTGCACGCGGGCCAGATGGCCGAGCAGCGACGGGAAGTCGTCCAGGCTGGCGCCCTCGGTGGCGTACGCGGCCCTGGTGACCTGCTCGTCGGAGAAGGGCGCGGGTGCCTCGGGCAGACCGCGGTGCCGGTAGTCCTCACCGTCGATCCGCAGCGGCCGGAAGTGCGAGGACAGCCCCTGGATCTCCCGCAGGAAGTCCGCGGCCGCGAACCGTCCCTCGCCGAGCTTGCCGGGCAGCGTGTTGGACGTGGCGGCGAGTGCGACCCCGGCCTCGACCAGCCTGCTGAGCAGCGACGACACGAGAACGGTGTCGCCCGGGTCGTCGAGTTCGAACTCGTCGATGCAGAGCAGCCGGTGCCCGCTGAGCGTCTGCACGGTCTGCTGGAAGCCCAGCGCGCCCACCAGATTGGTCAGCTCGACGAAGGTGCCGAACGCCTTCAGTGAGGGGGCGGCGGGCGTGGCGTGCCAGAGCGAGGCGAGAAGGTGCGTCTTGCCGACGCCGTAACCGCCGTCGAGATAGACACCGCGCGGCCCGGTCACCGGTGCCGGCTTCCTGCCGAACCACTTGCGCTTGCCCGTACCCGTCGCGTGCGCCCCGCCGAGCCCGTGCGCGAACTCGCCGAGAACCTTCACCGCCTCGATCTGACTGGGCTGGTTGGGATCGGGCACGTACGTGTCGAAGCGCACCGAGTCGAAGCGCGGCGGCGGCACCATCTCGGCGACCAGGCGGTCGGCGGGGACATGCGGCTCGAGGGCGCACAGGGACAGCGGGGCCGTTTCGGCTATGGGGCTCTGCCCCGGCACGGCGGTGGAGGACGACACAGCTCTCAGCTTAAGGGCCGTGCGAGACTGCACGAATGCGACGCCTCTTCCCTGTGACCGACCCGACACCGGCTGGCGAAGGAGGGGAGTGGAGCCTGGACGAGCTCGCCGACGCGTACGCGTACCCCGCGGGCGACGGCCCCTGGCTGCGCGCCAACATGGTCTCCACCCTCGACGGCGCCGCCCAGCACGACGGACGCTCGCAGCCGATCTCCTGCGACACGGACATGCGGATCTTCGGCACCCTGCGCGGTCTGGCCGACGTGGTCGTGGCGGGTGCCGAGACCGTACGGATGGAGGGGTACCGGCCCGCCCGGGCCCGGGACGCCTTCGCCCGGCGGCGGGCGGCGGCCGGGCAGGGCCCCGCGCCGGTGATCGCCGTGGTCAGCGGCAGCCTGGACCTGGACTTCTCGCTCCCGCTCTTCGTCTCACCGCTCGTCCCGACCCTTGTGGTCACCGGCGCCGGCGCACCCCCCGGCCGGATCGAGGCGGCCCGGACGGCGGGGGCCGAAGTGGTGATCGCGGGAGAGGGGTCCCGGGTGGATCCCGCCAGGGCCGTGCGGGAGCTCGCGGACCGCGGACTGAAGCGCCAGCTGACGGAGGGCGGACCCCGGCTGCTCGGTCAGTTCGTGGCCGCGGGGGTGCTGGACGAGATCTGCCTGACCCTCTCGCCGATGCTGACCGCCGGAGATGCCCAGCGGATCGCCGGCGGCCCCTCGGTGGAAGTGCCGGAACGATTCGCCCTGGCGTCGATGCTGGAGGAGGAGGGGTTCCTCTTCACTCGCTACCGCCGGATCCGACAATCAGCGGAGTAAACCGTTCCGGTTAGCTTCCGATGGGCACACTTACTCAGGCAGTCTCCGTGCCGTCACGGGGCAGGATGGTTTCAGCAGCGGCCGTCGAGAGTCGATGGAGCAGAAGGGCGCCCGAGGTGTTCACCAGCGTTTTGATGATCGAGAAGCCCCTCACTTCCGAGGACGTCGAGTTCGTGACCACCCTGCACGGAGAGGAAGAGATCTCGTTCGTCGTGCTGATGCAGCCGCGCGGTGACCAGGCCGACGTACTGCTGCGCGCCATCGACGACGTGGCGATCGGCGAGCTGAAGGAAGCCGCCCGGGAGCTGGAGGAGCCGGAGGGCAAGGACGCCAGGAAGCCCGCCGAGCTGGCACTCGAGGTGTCGCTCGCGGCCCTGCGCCAGGCGGGCTCCGAGGCGGTCGGGCAGGTGATCGAGGACCATCCGCTGGACAAGCTGAAGTCGGTCGTGGACGAGGCGGGGGCGGACGAGGTCATCGTGCTGACCGCCCCGCACTACGTGGAGGAGTTCTTCCACCGCGACTGGGCCTCCCGGGCCCGTCACAAGGTCGGCGTACCGGTGCTCAAACTCTTCGCGCACAGCGAATAGGCTGGGAGGCCGCTACCCGGACCAACCTTGGGAGACACACGCATGGCACCCGGTATTCCTGCCGCCATGGAACGGCCGCACTTCATCGGCATCGGCGGCGCCGGAATGTCGGGCATCGCGAAGATCCTCGCGCAGCGCGGCGCGAAGGTCGCGGGCAGCGACGCCAAGGAGTCGGGCACGGCCGAGGCGCTGCGGGCGCTGGGCGCGACCGTCCACATCGGGCACGCCGCGGGCCACCTGGCACAGGACGCGTCCTGCGTGGTCGTCTCCAGCGCCATCCGCGCCGACAACCCGGAGCTGCTGCGCGCCGCCGAGCTGTCGGTCCCCGTCGTGCACCGCTCCGACGCACTCGCCTCACTGATGCAGGGCCTGCGCGCGATCGCCGTCGCGGGTACCCACGGCAAGACGACCACCACGTCGATGCTGGCCGTCGCCCTGTCGGAGCTCGGCCTCCACCCGTCGTACGCCATCGGCGGCGACCTCGCGGGCCCCGGCACGAACGCCACGCACGGCGAAGGCGACATCTTCGTCGCCGAGGCCGACGAGAGCGACCGCAGCTTCCAGAAGTACGACCCCGAGGTCGCGATCGTCCTCAACGTCGAGCTGGACCACCACGCGAATTACGCCTCGATGGACGAGATCTACGACTCCTTCGAGACCTTCGTCGGCAAGATCGTCCCCGGCGGCACCCTGGTCGTCGCCGCCGACCAGCCCGGCGCGGTCGAGCTGACGAAGCGGGTGCGCGACCTGGCCGGGGTGAACGTCGTCACGTACGGGGAGTCCGAGACCGCTGACGTACGGGTCCACAAGGTCACCCCCCGCGGTCTGACCAGCGAGGTCACGGTCGTCCTGAACGGGAAGTACCTGACCTTCACCGTCTCCGTGCCCGGCCGCCACTACGCGCACAACGCGGTCGCCGCACTCGCCGCGGGCGTCGCGCTCGGTATCCCGGCGCACAACCTGGCCTCCGCCCTCGGCAAGTACACCGGCGTCAAGCGCCGCCTCCAGCTCAAGGGCGAGGCGGCCGGCGTCCAGGTCATCGACTCCTACGCGCACCACCCCACCGAGATGGCCGCCGACCTCGAAGCGATGCGCGGCGCCGCGGCGGACTCCCGGCTCCTGGTGGTCTTCCAGCCGCACCTCTTCTCCCGCACCCAGGAACTGGGCACGGAGATGGGGCAGGCGCTCGCCCTCGCCGACGCCTCCGTGGTGCTCGACATCTACCCGGCCCGTGAGGACCCGATCCCCGGGGTGACCAGCGCGCTGATCATCGACGCGGCGAAGCGGGCCGGCGCCGATGTCACCGCCGTCCACGACCGGACGGAGGTCCCCGGGGCCGTGGCGGGAATGGCGAAGCCCGGCGACCTCGTTCTCACCATGGGAGCGGGCGACGTCACGGACCTCGGCCCGCAGATCCTGGAACACCTGTCGAGCTGAGGGAGCCACCGTGCCGTACGACATCGAGAAGCCTGACGAGGAATGGCGGGCGGAGCTGACCCCCGCCGAGTACGCGGTCCTGCGCCAGGCCGGCACGGAACCGGCCTTCGTCGGTGAGTACACCGACACCAAGACGGCCGGGGTCTACTCCTGCCGGGCCTGCGGCGCCGAGCTGTTCCGCTCGGACACCAAGTTCGAGTCGCACTGCGGCTGGCCGTCCTTCTACGACCCGAAGGACACCGACGCGGTCGAACTGATCCAGGACCGCAGCCTCGGCATGGTCCGCACCGAGGTGCGCTGCGCCCGCTGCGGCTCGCACCTGGGGCATGTCTTCGAGGGCGAGGGCTACCCCACGCCGACCGACCAGCGGTACTGCATCAACTCGATCTCGCTGCGTCTCGCGGAGGACGGGAAGGACTGATCACCCGCGCGCCCGGCCGCGGAGGCCCCGCGGGGGGGGGGCGGGGCGGGGGGCGGGCGGGGGGACGGGGGCGCTGGGGGGTGGGGGCGGCGGCGCGGGGGGGGGGCCCGGGGGGGCGCCGCGCGCCGGCGCGGCCGGACGGGGTCAGTCGTCCTCAGGGGTCTCGGGCCGCAGCAGCGGATGGGCGACGCCGGGGAAGACCCGGGCCCTGACCACGGACTCCGCCGCGCCGCCCTGGACCACCGTCTCGGCGACGCCCCACGGGCGGCCGCGCAGGACGACGGTCAGGGTGTACGAGGACGAGCAGCCCAGGCAGTCGTACCGGTCCGCCCAGGTCTCCACGTCCGTGACGCTGCCGGGGTAGCGGGCCACGTGCCGGTGCCGGGCATGGCAGCGCTCGCACCGTTCGCCCGGCTCGCACGTCCCGCCGCAGGGGCACGGCACGTCGAGCGAGTCCGCCGGGCGCCAGCGCTGCGTGAGGACGGCGTCACGGGTGGCGCCCATGTCCTTCATCGCCTTGAGATTGCGGGCGGCGACGTTGTACGACTCGCCGGTGGCGGCCATCCGGTCGCGGATGACGTCCTTGCGTCCGCGGTTCGTCGTCATCGAGTCCTCATCTGTTCCTACGGGGAGTCACGCAGCCCGCCAGGAGGTCCACGAGATCGGTACCTCCCACGGTACCCGGAGCCCCGGGCGGCCCGTGACACACATCCGCCGGTCTCAGGCCACCGGCCCGCCCGCCACATGGATGACCTGCCCGGAGACGAACCCCGCTCCGGGACTCACGAGGTAGGACGCCGTATGGGCGATGTCCTCCGGCTGCCCCACTCTTCCGACCGGAATGGACTGCGCCGCACCGCGCTTGAACTCCTCGAAGTCGAGGCCCAGCCGGCGGGCCGAGGTCCTGGTCATCTCGCTGACCACGAAGCCCGGGGCGATCGCATTGGCCGTGATGCCGTGCCGTCCGAGCTGCAGCGCGAGCGACTTGGTGAAGCCGAGGAGACCTGCCTTCGCGCTGGCGTAGTCGACGCGGGCTGCGTCGCCGGCCGCGGAGATGCTGGACATGGTGACGATCCGCCCCCAGCCGGCCTCGATCATGTACGGGGCGACGGCCCGGGTGACGAGGAACGGGCCGCGCAGATTGACTCCCAGGACCGCGTCCCACTGGTCCGTCGTCATCTCCACGAGGTCGGCACGCGGACCGACACCGGCGTTGTTCACCAGCACCGTCGGCGGACCCAGCTCGGCGGCGACCCGGGCGACGGCAGAGGTCACCGCCGCCTCGTCCGCGACGTCGGCGGCGACCGCCGTCGCCGACCCGCCGTCGTCCCGGATGGCCCGCACGGTGCCCGCGCAGTCCGCCTCGTCCAGGTCGAGCACACCGACCGCCAGTCCGTCGCGGGCCAGCTGCCGGGCCACCGCGGCGCCGATGCCGCGTGCTGCGCCGGTGACAAGGGCCGTACGTGGCACGTTCGTCGTGGATGTCATGGGACCAAGATCAGGCATGGGCGGCCCGCTGCCAACCCCATGTGCCCGACGTCGGCGACCGGCCCCTTCACGCCGGGCGGGGGCTCCGGGCCCCAGCCCCCGGGGCCGGACGTGGCCGGGCCGACATGTCCCTGGTCGGCGTGGAGTCCACGGTGGCCCACGCCCCTCACGATGCGGCCGGGACGGTGGTGGAACCGGAGGTCTGGCGGCGCTGGAGGCGGCGGAGGCCCCGACCCGGGCCGCGGCAGCGTCGCCCGATCGGCAGACCGGTCGGCGCGGACGCTCACCTCAGGCCGGCGAGGTGACCGACCGGCCGAGATGCCGGGCGAGGTACCGGGCCGCGCATCATCCCCCCATCCTTTTCCCCACCACTGATCACAGCTCCGGACAGGCCCTACGGCCGCCGTACCCGCGCCGCCAGCCTGCTCCCCAGGCGGCGGCCGAACGTGACCGGCCGGTTCCACGTCCGGAACGCCTCCGCCGTACGGCTGCTCGCCGAGCCCTCGACGGCCCGCTCCACCGCGGCGATCCCGTTGCCCGACAGGCCGCGCACCACCGGGCGCAGTACTTCCTCCAGCAGCGCGGTCCGGGTCTCGTTCCAGCTCCGGCCCGCGTGGGGGTGGGAGCTCCAGACGGTGAAACAGTCGGCCACGTAGGACGGTTCGGACCGCAGCCGGTCCAGGACGTCGCCGTGGCGGGCCGCCCTGCCGTAGGCGGCGATCAGGTCCGGGTCGTCGCTGTGCACAAAGGCGTACAGCTCCGCCTCGGGCCGGTCCGGTGCCAGCAGGCGGCGGGCGAGGGCGCCGTAGGCGTGCTCCAACACGGTGGCCTCCACTGGTTCGGCGTGGGCGCGCAGTGCCGCGGCGGCCGCCGGCCAGCCGGCGGCCGCGGAGCCTGACCGTACGTCGCGGGCGAACTCCAGCAGCCTCAGCGCTCCCCGGACCCGGGTGCCGATCTCCTGCGGGAAGCAGCGCAGCAGGTCATGGGCGAGTTCGGCGGCCTCGACGTCGTCGGCGGGCGCGGAGAGCGCGGCGGCGACCAGGTGCGACCACGTACCGGCCGTCCGGTGCGAGTCGGAGCCGGACTCGCCGAGGAGGAGCCGCGCCTCACCCGCCGTCGGAGTCTCGTCGCCCCAGATCAGCCCCACCGCGGTCCGCAGCACCAGCGGCTCCGCGAACGGTGAGAACCCGGCGGCGCGAAGCACCGGGCGCAGCGCCGCCATGCGGTCGGATCCCTGCTCCTTCGCGCGGGGCGCCTCCGCGCACATCCGCAGATGCGGCAGCGCCTGAGTACCGGTGAAGGGGAGGGCCACCCGGGCGAGGAGCTCTTCGGCGGCGGAGGGTGCGGCCAGGGCGAGCTGGTCCAGTTCACCCAGGAGCGCCGTACGCACGTCGAACTGTTCGTCCAGGAGGTCGAGGAGCGCCGGACCGCTCTCCGGCGCCGGAGCTGCGAGCAGTGTCCGGGCCATGTGCCGGGCGACGGAAGGGAGTTCGGCCGTGAGGTCGATGTCGAGCAGCCGGGCGATCCGGAGCAGCTGCACCTGGCGCCCGATGGTCGTCCCGTCGGTGGATTCCGCCGTACCCGGGGTGAGTTCGGCGAGCAGGTCAGGGCCGAGTCCGCCGGCCAGCTCCTGCACGGCGGCGGGTTCGGCGAACGCCGAACGCGGCGGGAGCGCGAGTGCGACGTCGTTGCGCCGTACCGCCTCCGTCACCAGCAGCGCGGCGAGCGGCGCCGTGGTGGTGGCGGGGGCCCGGCCTTCGAGTGCCGCCAGCAGCCTGGCCACGGACATCGACTCGGCGGCGGTGCGGTCGTCGGCCGGTGCCGTGAGCGCGGTGGTCAGCCGGTGCATCTGCTGCTCGTCCAGTGCGTACGGCCGCGCGGCCGCCCAATCCGCGGCCGCGGCGCGGCTGTTCGGCCCGAGTGCGATGCCGGCGTGCAGGGCGGTGAAGGCGAGCGGCCCGGCGGCGAAGGGTTCGCCCGGCAGCGCGGCCGCCGCCCGGAAGAGCTCCGGGGCGCGGCCGCGCCAGATCCGGGCGACGGTCTCCGCCCAGACGTCGTCCGCCTGGCTCTCCGGGGCCGCGCCGGTACACGTGTGGACGTGGAGGCCTGAGTGGACCAGCCCGTGCGCGTCGTCCGGCAGAACGCCGATGACCTGGTGCGGGGAGTGCGCCGGACGGCGGGTGTAGGTGGTGAACGTCAGCCGCTGGGCGTGTTCCGGCGGCAGGACGGCTCCGGCCAGCGCGATCCACCGGGCGACGTCCGCGCTCTGCCGCTCCACGAGGACCAGTTGCGCCGACGACGCTCTCTCGCACACCTGCCGCAGATCGGCGAAGACCCCCGCGAGCCAGGGGCTGCGGGAGACCGCGAAGTCGTTGAGTGCCTCCTGCCCGAAGGCGGCGGAGGCGGGCAGGGCGGATATCCGGTCCGGTGTGCCGCCGTCCGGTGTGGCCGACGCCCAGCCCGGAGACCGCCACGCCGTGATCGGGAGCGCGTCGCCCGGCAGTCGGGTACCGGCCGGAAGGTGCACCGCATGTGCGTGGAAGCGACCGGCACCGGATCCCCCGAGCGCCACGGTGCGGCTCAGCAGATGGCTGCCGTCGGAGAGCGCGCTGAAACTGAACGCCTCGGGGAACGAACGGAGTTCCGCTGCCGTCGGATGGTACGGAGCCCCGGCCGGAGTCTCGTAACCGAGCAGCTGCTCCGCTTCGGTCAGCACCGGTGTGGGTATGCCGCCACCGACCGCCGTGAACCGTGCGCCGACCCCGTCGTCACCCGCAGAGACGGAGGAGTAGTGCAACTGCGCGAGGCTCATGCGTCGGCCCTCTTCGTCCTTGCCGCGTACGTCCCCGGGTGACAGCACGCACTGCCCACGTCGTCGGTCCGTCATGGACCGGCCGTACGGGCGCGGCGACGACCCCGGCGGGGAGCGGTCCGCGATCGCGGGAGCGACGCTATCAAGGCGCGTCGCTCCCGCAGGCACGCTGCCGAAACGTGATCCGGGCAACTGCGACGGAAGCATTCGGTCCGAGCGGTCTCTCCCATGTCGGCCCGGCCGGGAGGAAGTTCACCGGCTCGGGCCGGCCGCACCGGCTACGGGCGGTACGGGGCGGGGGCGCGCCCGCCGCCCGGCACCGGACAACAGGCGTCTGCCGCACGGATCATGACGGTCCGGGAGGGTTCGGTGTGACATATCACCCTCCCGTGTCATCGGAACGTCGACACGGTGGCGGCAATTACGCACATAACGCTATAAATTCCTTGATCAATTCCGTGATCATCGATCGTCAGGAGGACGGATGATGCGTGTGCGAATCGGTGCCGTGGCCGCTGCGCTGGTGGCGGTGGGGGCCTTGGCGCCGTCCGCGAGCGCCGGGGTGACGCCGGTGGTCCACCCCCGGGCCCCGCAGGCCGCCGGGTGCAGGGGGGCGTCCTGTGCGGGGAGGAACCCGCACACGACGAAGTGTGACCGAGGGGCCGGAACCCTCGACCGCGTCAGGTCGGACGGCGGCGGGCCCGTGGTCCAGCTGCGGGTCTCCGCCGCGTGCAGCGCCGCGTGGGCCTACGTCCCGAAGGGATTCGACGGGTACCGCTTCAAGATCCAGGTCCAGCGGGGTGCGACATATGTGGAGTCCGCCTCGTTCGCACGGGTCGCGTACACGCCCATGGTGTGGTCGAGCGACCGGTACCGGGCCTGCGTCGAGGACTACGGCAGCGGTGGCGACTGGGCGTGCACCGTCTGGCATTGATGCGGACGTTCGAGGCCGCCCGCCGGGGGACACGTCGGCGGGCGCGGTACGTGTCCACCGGATGGACCAAGTGCTAGCCGCGGGAGCCGACCGGGTCCCGCGGCCGACCGCACCGCCCGTCCGACCCGACGGGCGGGCGGGCCCGCGCCGGTCGGCGCGGGCATGAAGCGGAGCTGCGGCCGCGCTTAAGAAATCCTCGATGGACCTGGGGCGCGGGGTGCGGCAGATTTCTCCCTGACGGCGCAGGATGGTGCGCGGCAGCCGATCACCGCGTGCTGCCCCCCCATGCCGTCCCTCTCATCTTCCCCGGGCCGCAGGCTCCCTTTCGGCTGCCCCCGGCCCGGGGTTCTCACCACGCACAGGTACAGGGAGCCGCAGCCGTGAAGGCACTCGTGAAGCACAAGGCCGAGCCCGGACTCTGGCTGATGGACGTTCCCGAGCCGGAGATCGGCCCCTCGGACGTGCTGATCAAGGTGCTCCGTACCGGCATCTGCGGCACCGACCTGCACATCCGCAACTACGACGGCTGGGCCCAGCAGGCCGTGAAGACGCCGCTCGTCCTCGGCCACGAGTTCGTCGGCGAGATCGCCGCGATCGGTGCCGACGTCGTCGACCTCGCCGTCGGCGAGCTGGTCAGTGGCGAGGGCCACCTGGTCTGCGGGAAGTGCCGCAACTGTCTGGCCGGACGCCGCCACCTGTGCCGCTCCACCCTCGGACTCGGCGTCGGCCGGGACGGTGCGTTCGCCGAGTACGTCGCGCTGCCCGCCTCCAACGTCTGGGTGCACCGGGTCCCCGTCGACCTGGACGTCGCCGCGATCTTCGACCCGTTCGGCAACGCCGTGCACACCGCGCTGTCGTTCCCGCTGGTCGGCGAGGACGTACTGATCACCGGCGCCGGACCGATCGGCATCATGGCCGCCGCCGTCGCGAAGCACGCCGGTGCCCGCAACGTCGTCATCACCGACGTCAGCGAGGCCCGCCTCGACCTGGCCCGCAAGGTCGGTGTCAGCCTCGCCCTCAACGTCGCCGAGGAGACCATCGCCGACGGACAGCGCCACCTCGGTCTGCGGGAGGGCTTCGACGTCGGTCTGGAGATGTCCGGTCGCCCCGAGGCGATGCGCGACATGATCGCGAACATGACGCACGGCGGACGGATCGCCATGCTCGGACTGCCGTCCGAGGAGTTCGCCGTCGACTGGTCGCGCATCGTCACCTCGATGATCACGATCAAGGGCATCTACGGCCGCGAGATGTACGAGACCTGGTACGCCATGTCCGTGCTCCTGGAGGGCGGCCTCGACCTCGCCCCGGTCATCACCGGACGGTACGGCTACCGCGACTTCGAAGCGGCCTTCGACGACGCGGCGAGCGGACGCGGTGGCAAGGTCATCCTCGACTGGACCGTCTGACCGGCCCCGTACCGGCCCGTACACACCGCCCGTACACACCAGGAGACACCCTTCATGTTCGACTCCGTACGCGACGACATGCGCACCACCCTCGACGAGATCAAGGCCGCCGGACTGCACAAGCCGGAGCGCGTGATCGGCACCCCGCAGTCCGCGACCGTCGCCGTCACCGCGGGCGGCCGCGCCGGCGAGGTGCTGAACTTCTGCGCCAACAACTACCTGGGCCTCGCCGACCACCCCGACGTGATCGCCGCCGCCCACGACGCGCTGGACCGCTGGGGCTACGGAATGGCCTCGGTCCGCTTCATCTGCGGTACGCAGGAGGTCCACAAGGAGCTGGAGCAGCGGCTCTCGTCGTTCCTCGGCCAGGAGGACACGATCCTCTACTCCTCCTGCTTCGACGCCAACGGCGGAGTCTTCGAGACCGTCCTCGGCCCGGAGGACGCGGTCATCTCCGACGCCCTCAACCACGCCTCCATCATCGACGGCATCCGTCTCTCCAAGGCCAAGCGCTTCCGCTACGCCAACCGTGACATGGACGACCTGGAGCAGCAGCTCAAGGAGGCGTCCGGGGCGCGACGCCGGCTCATCGTCACGGACGGCGTGTTCTCCATGGACGGGTACGTCGCGCCGCTCCGTGAGATCTGTGATCTGGCCGACCGGTACGATGCCATGGTCATGGTCGACGACTCGCACGCCGTCGGCTTCGTCGGACCCGGCGGCCGCGGCACGCCGGAGCTGCACGACGTCATGGACCGCGTCGACATCATCACCGGCACCCTCGGCAAGGCGCTCGGCGGCGCGTCCGGCGGCTACGTCGCGGCCCGCGCCGAGATCGTCGCGCTGCTGCGCCAGCGTTCCCGCCCGTACCTCTTCTCCAACTCCCTCGCCCCGGTCATCGCGGCGGCTTCACTCAAGGTCATCGACCTGCTGGAGTCCGCCGGCGACCTGCGCGAGCGGCTGAATGCCAACACCGCGCTCTTCCGCACCCGGATGACCGAGGAAGGCTTCGACATCCTGCCCGGCGACCACGCCATCGCCCCCGTGATGATCGGGGACGCGGCGAAGGCAGGCCGGATGGCGGAGCTGCTCCTGGAGCGCGGTGTGTACGTGATCGGGTTCTCCTACCCGGTCGTCCCGCAGGGCGCGGCACGCATCCGCGTGCAGCTCTCGGCCGCGCACTCGACCGACGACGTGAACCGTGCGGTGGACGCGTTCGTCGACGCGCGGGCCGCGCTGGGCGAGTAGTAGCCCGCCGGAGGCCCGGGACCGGACGGTCCCGGGCCTCCGGCGATCCCGGCCTCCCCGCCCGGTCCCAGGACCCGGACATCCCGCGGTACCTGGGACAATGGATCGCATGATCGATGCACGGCGGCTGCGTATCCTCCGTGCGGTGGCCGACCACCGCACCGTGACCGCGGCAGCCGCCGCGCTGTATCTGACGCCGTCCGCCGTCTCGCAGCAGCTCGCCGCACTGGAGCAGGAGACCGGCCACCGGCTGGTCGACCGCAGCGCCCGGGGGGTCCGGCTCACCGCGGCCGGGGAGATCCTGCTGACGCACGCCAATGCGGTGCTCGCCCAGCTGGAACGGGCCGAGGCGGAGCTCGCCGCCTACAGCGCGGGGGACGCCGGTACGGTCACGGTCGCCGCGTTCGCCACGGGGATCGGCCTGGTGCTCGCCCCGGCGATCACCGAGCTGACGCTGACCGCGCCCGGTATACGGGTACGGGTCCAGGACGCGGAGGGCGATGCGAGCGTGCCCATGGTGCTCGACCGGCAGGTCGATGTGGCGGTCGCCGTCGAATACCGGGGCGCGCCGGACGAGGACGACCGGCGGCTGACCCGGGTGCCGCTGTACTCGGAGCCGTTCGACGCGGTGCTGCCGATGGGCCACCGGCTGGCCGACCAGGACCAGGTGACGATCGCGGACCTGGAGAAGGACCCGTGGATCGGTCAGTATCCGGGCAACCCGTGCCATGACGTGGTGGTCCTGGCCTGCGAGTTCGCCGGCTTCCAGCCCAAGCTCGAACACTCCTCCGACGACTTCCGGGCCGTGGTGGCGCTCGCCGGAGCAGGCGCCGGAGTGGCGCTGGTGCCGAGATGGGCGCTGCGGGGGATGGACCTCGCGGGCGTGGTGGTGCGGCCGGTGGAGGGCAGCGCACCGACCCGGCGGGTGTTCGCGGCGGTGCGGCACGGGGCCGAGGGGCATCCGCTGATCAAGCCGGTGCTCGATGCGTTGCGGGGTGCGGCGGTGCGGTTGCCTGCCGGCTGAGTGGGCGTCAGCCTGCGGCGGGCTCCGGCCTCGATCACCGGACGGGCTTGCACCGCTTCGTACGCGTAGCCGGCCGCCGGCGTGCCGGCCCGCCACTTCGCGCGCTTCATGAACGTCTGCGCCTCGCCACGAAGGGCTCGGCCCGAGGCCGTTGCAGCCCTCGGAGGGTCAGGGCGCCGGCAGTGGAAGCAGCATGCATGTACTGGTGGCGTGAGCGAGCAGGCGGTCCTTCCCGTCGAGCAGCCGGGCCTCGGCGAGGGCGGTGCGGCGGCCGCCGCTGATGACCGTGCCGACGGCGCGGATCCTGCCGGTGTCGACGGTGACGGGGCGCAGGAACTTCACGGTCAGGTCGAGCGAGGTGTACCCCATGCCCGGTGGCAGGGTGGTCTGCACCGCGCAGCCGGCGGCCGAGTCCAGCAGTGTGGCGTAGACCCCGCCGTGCACGCTGCCGATGGGGTTGTAGTGCTCCTCGCCCGGGACCAGCGAGAACACCACGCGCCCGTGCTCGGCTTCGTCGAGAGTGAAGTCCAGGGTGGCGGCGATCGGAGCGCCGGGCAGCCGTCCTGCGGCGATCTCGCGCACGAACTCCAGACCTGTGGTCTGCCCGACGGCGGCCGCCGAGACCGCCGGATCTTCCCATTCGTATGTACGTGACCGTCCCATGCGGCTGATCCTCCTCATCTGGCTTTGTTCGATGAAGCTAGCTGTCGCTGCAGCTGACTGTCAATATAGGAGCCAGGCGGGCTAGCATGACGGGATGAAGTGGCTGGAGATGAGCACGGAGAACTGCACGGTCCAGCGCACCCTCGACGTGGTCGGCGAGAAGTGGACGCTGCTGATCCTGCGTGACGCCTTCAACGGGGTGCGCCGCTTCGACGACTTCCGCCGGCACGTGGGGCTCTCGGAGGCGGTCCTGGCCGGTCGGCTCCGCAAGCTGGTCGCGGCCGGGGTCCTGCAGACCGTCCCGTATCAGGAGCAGGGCAGCCGGACCCGGCACGAATATCGCCTGACTCGCAAGGGTCGGGATCTCTGGCCCGTTCTCGTGGCGCTCAGGCAGTGGGGCGAGACCTACGTCGCCGATGCCGAGGGGCCGGTCCTGGACATCCGGCACAGCGATTGCGGCGCCCCGGTGCGGGTCGTGGTCGAGTGCTCCGGTGAGCATGCCGCGCTCACCCCGGCGGAGGTCACGGTCCTGCCCGGACCTGCGGCCAGACCTCACGGCTGAGTGGCTGCAGGCGAGTTGACCCCTTCGTATCGGTCGTCGGCGCCTGCATTCCGAGGCCCTGCGGCAGCGACGGATCGATCCCGTCCCGCCGGAGTCCGCCGCGGCGGGAACGTCTCGGGCCGGCTCACGCGGGCTGCAGCAGGTCCCAACGGTTGCCGTAGAGGTCCTCGAAGACCGCGACCGAGCCGTACGGCTCGTGGCGCGGCTCCTCCAGGAAGTGCACGCCGGCCGCCAGCATCCGCGCATGGTCGGCCGCGAAGTCCTCGGTGTGCAGGAAGAAGCCGACCCGGCCGCCGGTCTGCGCCCCGACGCTCGCCCGCTGGCCCTCGTCCTTGGCGCGGGCCAGCAGCAGCCCCGTGCCCTGCGTCGCGCCGCGCGGCGCGACGACCGCCCACCGGGAGCCGTCCCCGCGGTCGGTGTCCTCGACGAGCTCGAAGCCGAGGGCGTCCGTGTAGAAGGAGATGGCCTCGTCGTAGTCGCGGACGACCAGGGTGACCAGGGCGATGTGTGACATGGCGGTTCCTCGAAGGTACGGAGTCTGGTTATACGTAACACTATCGAGGATGCCGCTCGTGCCGGAACAATGCGCCGCATGCAGACGAGTGACGTCGGTGAACTGTCGGCCCGTGCCCGCCGGCTCGCTGTCCCCGGCCGGCGCCGCATCCTCGGCATCGCGGGGCCGCCCGGCGCCGGGAAGTCCACGCTCGCCGAGCGGCTGGTCGACGGGCTGGGCGGGCTCGCCGTCCTCGTCCCGATGGACGGCTTCCATCTCGCGCAGGCCGAATTGGACCGCCTCGGCCGCGCCGGCCGCAAGGGTGCCCCCGACACCTTCGACGCCGCCGGATACGCCGCCCTGCTCCGACGCCTGCGCACGCCCGGGGATCACGGGCCCGTCTACGCCCCCGCCTTCGACCGCGCCCTGGAGGAGCCGATCGCCGGCGCCATTCCCGTACTTCCGGACATCCCGCTCGTCGTCACCGAAGGCAACTACCTCCTCCATGACGAAGGACCGTGGGCGCCGGTGCGCGGGCTGCTCGACGAGGTGTGGTTCCTCGACCTGGAGCCGGACGAACGGGTCCGCCGGCTCATCGACCGCCATGTGCGGTTCGGCAAGCCGCGGCCGTACGCCGAGCGCTGGGTCGCCGGGTCCGACGAGGTCAACGCGCGGCTCGTCGCCGGTGGCAGGGACCGTGCCGACCTCGTGGTCCGTCTCCGGACGGCGCCCTGATTCCCACTCGCGCCCGCTCTCGCGGCCGGGCAGGATGCTGTCTGCCCCGTCGCGTCGCCAGGAGGTCCGCATGTCCAGCCTGAACCAGCCCGTGCCGTTCACCGCAGACGACTACCGGGCGAGGATGGAGCGGGCCGCCCGGTCCGCGGCAGAGGCGGGGCTCGCGGGTGTTCTGGTCGCGCCGGGCCCGGACCTCGTCCACCTCACCGGCTACCAGCCGGTGAACACCGAACGCCTGACGCTCCTGGTCCTCAGGGCGGGCGAGGACCCGGTCCTCGTCGTCCCCACCCTGGAGGCACCCGACGCCGAGCGGGCCGTCGGCTCCCCGGCCCTGACCCTGCGCGACTGGACCGACGGCAAGGACCCGTACGCCGTGAGCGCCCCGCTGCTCGACGCGGGCGGCCGGTTCGGGATCAGTGACAACGCCTGGGCGATGCATCTGCTCGGGCTTCAGCAGTTCCTCCCCGGCACCTCGTACGTCTCGCTCACGCAGGCCCTGCCGATGCTGCGGGCGGTCAAGGACGCCGCCGAACTGGAACGGCTCGCGGCGGCGGGCGCTGCCGCCGACGCCACGTACGAGGAGATCCTGAAGGTCCGTTTTTCCGGCCGGAAGGAGACCGAGGTCGCCGCCGATCTGGCGGCGCTGCTCAAGCAGTTCGGTCACTCGCAGGTCGACTTCACCGTCGTCGGCTCCGGCCCGAACGGCGCCAACCCGCACCACGAGGCGGGCGACCGCACCATCGTGGGCGGCGACATGGTGGTGCTCGACTTCGGCGGCCTCAAGCACGGCTACGGCTCCGACACCTCCCGTACGGTCCACGTCGGTGAACCCACCGCCGAGGAGCAGCGGGTCCACGACATCGTGCGGGAGGCGCAGGACGCCGGCTGCCGGGCGGTCCGGCCCGGGATCGCCTGCCAGGAGATCGACCGGGCGGCCCGCGCCGTCATCACCGAGTTCGGGTACGGCGAGCGTTTCATCCACCGCACCGGCCACGGCATCGGCGTCACCACCCACGAGCCCCCGTACATGATCGAGGGCGAGGAGCAGCCGCTGGTGCCCGGGATGTGCTTCTCCGTGGAGCCCGGCATCTATCTGCCGGGCCGGTTCGGCGTCCGCATCGAGGACATCGTGACCGTCACGGAGGACGGCGGACAGCGGCTGAACACCACCGCGCGCGAGCTGGCAATCGTCGAGTAGCGGGACCGGGGGAGCGGATCGCTGCTTCCTGGATTCCTTCCGTCCGGTCCCACCGGGGGCTGCGGGGCCAAGGGCGCTTCAGCGCGGGCGAGTCGAAGCGGAACACGGGCGGGCCGGAGCGGCGTCGCGAGGCGTCAGTCGTCGGCGAGCACCACGCACGACTCCGCCGGCAGGTGCAGCAAGCCGTCCTTCTCCGGCGCCGCCACCGTTTCCCAGGCGGCCAGCACCCGGCCGCCGCCGTTCCGGTTCCGCCCGCCGCCGAGCGGAATCGTGGCCGGCGCCGCCGCCAGGTTGACCGCGACCCGGAGATCGCCCCTGCGGTAGGCCAGCCAGCGCGCCGACTCGTCGTGGGCCGTCTTCACCGACGCCAGATCCGGGTCCGAGAGGTCGGCCATGACGCGGCGCAGCGCGATCAGCTCCCGGTACCAGGCGTGCAGGCGGGCATGCGGTTCGCGTTCCGGTTCGGTCCAGTCCAGGCAGGAGCGGTGCCGGGTGGCCGGGTCCTGCGGGTCCGGGATGTCGTCGGCCGCCCAGCCGTGTGCAGCGAACTCCCGCCGCCGGCCGTTGCGTACCGCATCGGCGAGCTCCGGATCGGTGTGGTCGGTGAAGAACTGCCAGGGGGTGCGGGCTCCCCACTCCTCGCCCATGAACAGCATCGGGGTGAACGGGCCGGTCAGCACCAGGGCCGCCGCGCAGGCCAGCAGCCCGGGGGAGAGCGTGGCGGCGAGCCGGTCGCCGAGCGCCCGGTTGCCGATCTGGTCGTGGGTCTGCGCGTAGCCGACGAAGCGGTGGGCGGCGCTGCCGGAGACGTCGACGGGGCGCCCGTGCGTACGGCCGCGGAAGCTGGAGTAGGTGCCGTCGTGGAAGAAGGCGTTCGTCACGGTCTTGGCGACGGCGGTCAGCGGAGCGGCGGCGAAGTCGGCGTAGTAGCCCTGGGACTCGCCGGTCAGGGCCGTGTGCAGGGCATGGTGGAAGTCGTCGTTCCACTGGGCGTGCAGCCCGGTGCCGCCCGAGGAGCGCGGCGTCGTCGTACGCGGGTCGCACAGGTCGGACTCGGCGATCAGCGACAGCGGGCGGCCGAGCTCGGCGGCGAGCGTGTCGACCGCCTCGGACAGTTCCTCCAGGAAGGGCAGCGCCCGGGTGTCGGCGAGTGCGTGGACGGCGTCGAGCCGCAGCCCGTCGAGCCGGTAGTCGCGCAGCCAGCCGAGCGCGCTGCCCAGCAGATACGCTCGGACCTCGTCCGATCCGGCGGCGTCGAGGTTGACCGCGGCGCCCCACGGAGTGTGGTGCGTATCGGTGAAGTACGGCCCGAAGGAAGGCAGATGATTCCCGGACGGGCCGAGGTGGTTGTGGACCACGTCGAGGACCACCGCGAGACCGAGGCCGTGCGCGGCGTCGACGAATCGCTTCAGTCCGTCCGGGCCGCCGTACGGTTCGTGCACGGCCCACAGCGACACCCCCTCGTACCCCCATCCGTGTGTGCCGGGGAACGGGCAGACGGGCATCAGCGACACATGCGTGACGCCCAGCTCGGCGAGGTGCCCGAGCCGCGCGGCGGCGGCGGCGAAGGTGCCCTCCCGGGTGTAGGTGCCGACATGCAGCTCGTACAGGACGGCGCCCGGCAGCCCGCGCCCCGCCCATCGGGCGCGCCAGGTGTACGCCTCCTGGTCGACCACGGCGCTCTCGCCGTCCGGGCCGTCCGGTTGGCGGCGCGAGCGCGGATCGGGCAGGACCGGTCCGTCGTCGAGGACGAAGCCGTACCGGTCGCCGTCCGCAGCCTCCGCCTCGGCCGTCCACCATCCGGTCCGTGCGGGGTCGCGCTCCATCGCCCGCAGCTCGCCCGTCAGCCGCAGACCGACCGAGCCGGCCTCCGGTGCCCACACCTCGAACAGCATGCGTCGCTCCTTGTCTCCTCGTTCCGGCCCCATGGTCGGCAGAAGTCACGATCACCGGCCCGCGACTCTGGATCGAGCACGTCACTGGCGAATAAGGTCTGGTCCTGATCATTGCCCGACCGGGTTCTGCTCATACGTACGGCTGATGGAGGCCGAGATGACTGTGCCGACGTTTCCGCCGGGATTCCTCTGGGGCGCATCAGCCTCCGCCTTCCAGACCGAAGGAGCTGCCGACACAGACGGCAAGGGCCCTTCCGGCTGGGACGCCTTCGCCGCACGGGGACGGATCAAGGACGGCGCCGACACCACCCGGGGCACCGGTTTCCACGAGCGCTACCGCGAGGACGTCACTCTGCTGGCGGGTCTCGGCGCCGACGCCTTCCGGTTCTCCGTCAGCTGGCCGCGCGTGGTACCCGGCGGCCGCGGACCCGTCAACGCGGCGGGACTCGACTTCTACGACCGGCTCGTCGACGAACTCTGCGCCCACGGCATCACCCCGGCCCCCACTCTCTACCACTGGGACACCCCGCTGCCGCTCGACGAGGCGGGCGGCTGGCTCAACCGGGACACCGCCTACCGTTTCGCCGAGTACGCGGGCATCGTCGCCGAACGGCTCGCCGACCGGGTACCGATGTGGATCACCATCAACGAACCCGCCGAGGTGACCATGCTCGGCTACGCGCTCGGCGAGCACGCCCCCGGCCGTACCCTCCTCTTCGACGCCCTGCCCGCCGCCCACCACCAGCTCCTCGCGCACGGACTCGGCGTCCGGGCGCTGCGGGCGGCCGGCGCCGCCAACATCGGCATCGCCGTCTCGCACACCCCCGTCTGGACCGCGGGGGAGTCCGAGGAGGACCGGCTCGGCGCCGGGCTGTACGACACGCTCACCAACTGGATGTTCGCCGACCCGGTCCTGACCGGCCGTTATCCCGACGAGGGCGTCGCCGCGCTGATGCCGGGACCGGTCGAGGACGACCTCAGGACCATCTCCGCCCCGCTCGACTGGTACGGGGTCAACTACTACAGCCCCACCCTGGTCGGCGCCCCCAGGGCGGCGGACGCCCTCGACAGCTTCTCCGGCTTCACGATGCCCGCCGAACTCCCCTTCGGCATCCGTGAGATCGAGGGCTACGAGAAGACCGACTTCGGATGGCCCGTGGTGCCCGACGGGCTGCGCGAGACCCTCGTCCAGCTGCGCGACCGCTACGGCGACCGGCTGCCGCCGCTCTACATCACCGAGAACGGCTGCGCCGTCGACGAGGCCGTCGCCGACACCCGCCGGATAGCGTTTCTCGAGGGCCACCTGGGCGCGCTCCGCGAGGCCATCGACGAAGGCGTCGACGTCCGCGGTTACTTCACCTGGTCGCTGACCGACAACATCGAGTGGACCGAGGGTGCCGGCAAGCGGTTCGGGCTGGTCCACATCGACTACGAGACGCTGCGCCGCACCCCCAAGGAGTCGTACGCCTGGTACCGCGACGTCATCCGCAGCCAGAAGGCGAACGGTTCAGCCGACTGACCGGATCCGCCACACCAGCACCCCGCCCACCGCCGTCACCACGGTGGACAGCAGGTAGAGCCCCGCGTAGCCGCCCGCGTAGGCCACGACCGGAGCGGCCAGCGCGGGGCCCAGCACCTGGGGCGCGGAGTTGGCGATGTTGATGACCCCCAGATCCTTCGCCCGGTCCTCGGCCGCGGGCAGGACCTGGGTGATCAGTGCCTGGTCGACCGCCACATAGATCCCGAAGCCGAGTCCGAGCAGCACCGCCGCTACCATCGCCACCGGCCAGGTGTGCCAGAACGTCAGCAGGAGCGACCCGGCGGCCATCACCATCGAGCACGCGCTGACCATCATCTTCCGCCTGCCCAGCCGGTCCGACACGATCCCGCCCGCGACGGCCGTCACCACCACACCGCCGGTGTAGAGCAGCGTCAGATACAGCACGCCGAGGTCCGGGTCCGGGTAGTGCACCGCGTCCTTGAGGAAATACAGCAGGTAGAGCGTGCCGATCGCGTTGCCCAGCTGGACGAGGAACCGGGTCAGCCACGCCCAGCCGAAGTCCGGATGGAGCCGCGGACTCACCCAGAAGTCCTTCAGTCGTACCGCGGCCGCCGGCGTCCGCACCGGGCCGGGATCACGGGTCAGCACCACGAACGGCAGCGCGCACAGCACCACCAGCCCCGCCAGCACCATATATCCCGCGGCGGTCCCGGTCACCGCCACCGACACCAGCAGCACACCGAGGACCAGCCCCAGCGTCTGCGGAATCCCGATGTACCCCGACACCGCCGCCCGCTGCCGTACCGGCACCTGGTCCGGCACCACCGCGTTGGTACCGGCCAGCATCGCGTTCAGCCCCAGCTGCGCCAGGCACCAGCCGATCGCCACCCCGGCCACCGTCGTCTGCGCCGCCGTCACCGCCAGACCGGCCGCGCCGACCACCGCCCCGCCCACGATCCACGGGTGCCGGCGGCCGAACCTGCCGACCGTACGGTCCGACAGCGCACCCGCGAGGGGGTTGGCGACCACCGCCACGAGCGCCCCGACACCGGTCGCCCAGCCGAGCGCGACCTCCTTGCCGGACGGGGTCAGATCGTCGATCTGCTCCGCGAGCAGCACCTGGATCGGGGTGAGGAAGGCCATGTACAGGCCCAGGTTGGCCAGGACCAGGCCACCGATCCAGCCGACGCCGACGCGGGACTGCGGTTCGGTGCGGGGGTCGTCCACGGTCATCGGCCGCTCGCCATCAGCTCGGTGGTGCCCGTAGCCATCACGGTCGGAAGTGCCCCGGAGGTGCCCCGGACGAGGGCCCGGGTTGCCCGGATCTTACGAACGGCCCCCTCGATGATCAATACTTCGCGCCATGGTTGCTTCATGGTGGTCCCGGGCCCAGCTGGGAATCTTCGTGCACTGGACACCCGCGTCCGTACCGGGCTGGGCCCCGCCGTACGTCCCGGTGGACGAGCTGCCCCTCGCGGGCCGCCGGACACCGCTCGGCTGGACCTCGTACGCCGAGTGGTACGAGAACGGGCTTCGTTTCCCCGCCAGTCCCGTCTCGGCCCATCACCGGGCGGAGTACGGCACCCGCCCGTACACCGATTTCGGCCACGACTTCAACGACGCGCTGGAGAACTGGGACCCGGCGGCCTGGGCGCGCAGCTTCCGCGCCGCCGGCGCCCGCTACGCCGTCCTCGTCACCAAGCATCACGACGGCTTCTGCCTCTGGCCGTCCGAGGTCCGCAACCCGCACCGCACCGGCTGGCACACCAGCCGCGACGTGGTCGGCGAGTTCGCCGAGGCGGCCCGCGCCGAAGGGCTGCGCTTCGGGGTCTACTACTCCGGCGGCCTCGACTGGACCTTCGACGACCGGCCCATCGGCACCGGCGCGGACACGGTCTCCGCCGTGCCGCGCGGGGCCTACCCCGCGTACGCCGACGCCCAGATGCGGGAACTGATCCGGCGCTACCGTCCCGACATCCTGTGGAACGACATCGCCTGGCCGGGCTCGCGCGCCGACGTCCAGCGGCTCATCGAGTACTACCGCTTCACGGTTCCGCACGGCGTCGTCAACGACCGTCTCTTCCCGTACGCGCCGATGTGGAGGGCACTGCAACTGCCCGGGGCCAAGGCCCTGTACGACCGGTGGGAGCGCCGCACCATCGCGCAGGGCGAGGGCTTCGTGCCGCGCAAGCCCCCGTACTACGACTTCCGCACCCCGGAGTTCGCCCGCTACACCGGCCCGGACCCGTACGAGATAACCCGGGGCATCGACCACAGCTTCGGCTACAACCGGAACTCGTCGCCCGACGACTTCCTCAGCCGCCCCGCACTGACGTCACTGGTCACGGAGACCGCCGCCGCGGGCGGCAACCTGCTGCTCAACGTGGGGCCGCGCGGCGAGGACGCGGCCATCCCCGCCGAGCAGCAGCTCCGCCTGAACTGGCTGGCGGAGCTCACCCCGGGTCTCGCAGCGGACGGATGCGTTCCCGGCTGACCGGATGGGACGCCGGGACGCGTGTACCCGGCGGCCCGGATCCGGTATCCGCCCGACCGGACAGGACGCGCCCTAGCTCCAGACCATGTTGAACGCGCGCTCGAAGTTGACGTACCCCAGGCGCGCGAAGGACTTCGCCATCGGAACATTGCCGAGGTCCGTCGCCGCCCGGATCCGCTCCACACCGTCCTGCGCGGCGAGCACCCGGGTGCCCTCGGTGAGCAGGTCGTCGATGTAGCCGTGGCCGCGCTGCGCGGGCAGCACGCCGATGTACGCGATGATCGGGTTGTAGTTGTTGCGTGCGGGGACCACGAACCCGACCGGCTCGCCGTCCGGGAGTTCGGCGACACGCCACCACGCGCGCGGGGTGCCGTACGTGCCGAGCTCCTCGTCGTAATGCTTCTCCGCGGCCTCGCGGGCGGACAGCCCGGACGCCAGGTCCTCCTGGCCGTGCGCGTCGAGCGTGCCCTCCATCACCGGGGTCATCAGCGCGAGGAGATCCTCGCGCCCGGCCACCGGGCGGAACCGCAGCCGGCCGCTGTCGGCAGGCACCGGGGTACCGGCCCGCCACTCCAGGCGCAGCCGCTCGACGAGCATCCGTGCTCCGGTGCGCTCCATCACCCGTATCCGCGCCTCCACGAGGTCGCGGGCCACCGGGTCCTCGCGCCAGTCCGGCGGTACGAAGCGACCGTACTCGGGGCGCGGGACCCCGGCGGGGACGACCGCCGCCGTCGCCTCCTCCAGCAGCCGCAGGCCCGTCTCGGTGCGCTCCGGTTCGGGCAGGGTGTCGTCGAGGTCGAAGAAGTCGAGCGCGAGGGGTATGTCGCCGCCCTGGCTCCACCAGGCGATGCGTGCGACCACGCGGTCGCCGCGCAGCGCCACCCACATCCACTCGGGGCGGCGGCGCCCCGTCGCGAGGTCGTCGGCCAGCTCGTGGTCGAGGACGTACGACAGACGGTGGAACAGGGCCAGTTCGTCCGGTCCGGTGAGCGGACGGACGGTCAGAGCCGGGGGAACAACGGTCACAAAGTCTCCTTGAGGCGCCGGGCCGCCCGGCGATCACCGTGCGGCGCGCGGTGGCAGACAGTAGCAACGTCCGCCGGAACGCGCCCCGGATATTCAGGCGGCGGGTGCCGCGCAGGTCAGGAGCGGGAGAAAGCGGGGTTGTTCTGGACACCCTGGGCCGGTCGGCCCGACAATCGATCCTGTGACGTCGCCCTTCGAGTTCCACACGTATCCCGCGCGGGTCTCCGACGCCCAGCGTGACCGTGTTCTCGATGTGCTCAGAGAAGGCGCCGCACAGGGCAGGCTCTCGCACGACACCTTCGTACGGCGGATGGAACTGGCCCTGGCCGCCCACCGCCCGGAGGAGCTGGCGGCGCTCACCGCCGACCTGCGGAGCGAGGGACGCTGGGCGCGGGGACTGTTCCGGGCCGTGGGGGCGGTCTCCGGCTTCCCCGCCCGGGTACGCAGGGCCTGGCAGGCCGAACGGCTCCCGAAGCTGCTGCTGCCCACGCCCAGCCCGTACCCCCTGTTCATCGGCCGTGACCCGGCGAACGGGCTGCGGCTCACCCATGAGACCGTCTCGCGCAAGCATGCCGAACTCACCGTGCAGAGCGGCCGGTGGATCCTGCGCGACCTCGGCTCGACCAACGGCACCTGCGTGAACGGGCAGCGGGTGACCGGTGCGGTGTCGGTGCGGGACGGGGACCAGGTGAGCTTCGGCCGGATCACGTTCCGGCTCTCCGCGCCCGCACCGAAGCCGCCCGGCCCCCCGGCCCTCCCCGGCCGTCCGGCCTGAGACAGGGACGCGGGTCACGCCTGTTGGTGGAGGCCGCGCCCGGCGAGGGTGAGGAATGCCTCACCGACGGCCTCGGAGAGCGTCGGATGGGCGTGGATGTGATGGGCCACATCGGACGGTTCGGCGTCCCAGCCGACGATCAGCTGACTCTCGGCGATCATCTCGGAGACGTTCGGCCCGACCAGATGGACGCCGAGGACCCGGCCACCCCGCTCGGCGACGACCTTCACCAGGCCGCCCCGGCCGTGCACCATGCCCTTGGCCACGGCGGTCAGCGGCATGGTGTTGACGGTGACCTCGCGCCCGGAGTTGAGCGCCTCGGCCTCGGTCAGGCCCACCGAGGCGGTCTGCGGGGAGGAGTACGTGACCCGCGGGACGGTCGCGTAGTCCACCGCCGCCGGGGCGCGACCGGCCAGGGTCTCGGCGACCAACAGGCCCTCGGCGAAAGAGGCATGGGCCAGACCGAGGGACGGCGGGGGCAGCAGATCGCCCACCACGTGGATACCGGGGACGGCGGTCTCCAGACGCGTCCAGTCCGCCGGTGCGACGTGTCCCCGCTCGTCGGTGGCCAGTCCGGCCGCCGTGAGACCGAGACCTTCCGTCACCGGCGTCCGCCCCACGGCGACGAGCAGCCGTTCGGCCGTCACGGTCCGGATCTCCCCCCGCGCGGTGCGTACGGTGGCACGTACCCCGTCGTCCAGCACGGCCGTGTCCGAGAGCCGCGCCCCCGCCAGCACATCGATGCCCCGCTTCCTCAGCCCCCGGGTCAGATGCCGCGACACGTCGGCGTCCTCCAGCGGCACGAGACGTTCGGCCGCCTCCACCAGGGTGACCTCGGCGCCCATCGACCGGTGGAACGAGGCGTACTCGACGCCGATCGCCCCACCTCCCAGCACCAGCACCGACCCCGGCAGCCCCGGGGCGAACAGCGCGTCGTCGCTGGTGACGACGCGCCGCCCGTCGGCCGCCAGGCCCGGCAGCATCCGCGGCCGGGAACCGGTCGCGAGGACGATGCCACGGCGTACGGCGACGTCCCCGTACCCGGTGATACGCGCAGTGCGCGGACCGGTCAACTCGGCCTGTCCATGAGCCACTTCGACGGAGGCATGGGCCAAATGAGCTTCCACGCCATGGTGGTTGCGTGACACGATCGCGTCCCGGGTGGCGACCAGCGCCGGCCAGTCCACCGAGTCCAGGGTCGCCTTCACCCCCCACCGCTCGCGCGCCTCCGCGATACCGTCGACCAGCTCGGCGGCGTGCAGCATCGCCTTGCTGGGGATACAACCGCGGTGCAGACAGGTGCCGCCGACCTTCTCCCGCTCGGCGAGCACCACCTCCAGACCGAGGGAGGCCGCCCGCAGGGCGGTGGAGTATCCGCCGGTACCACCGCCGATCACCAGTACATCGGTTTCGCGTGTGCCGGCTTCCGTTGTGTTCCTCGAGTCGTTCATGGCCCCAGCCTCGGCCCGGCCCATGACATGAGTCCAAGGCAATGTATATCTGGTTCCCATGCACAGCTTTCATGTCAACCGGCCTTGGGAGCACGCACGATGAGCCTGCGGCAGATGGAGTACTTCCTCGCCGTCGTCGAGGAGTCGTCGTTCACCCGGGCCGCCGAACTGCTCCACGTCACTCAGCCGGCGCTCTCCCACCAGATCAAGTCGCTGGAGAGGGCCGTCGGCGGCGCCCTGCTGGAACGCCTGCCGCGCGGTGTCCGCCTCACCCCGATGGGGCGCGCCTTCCTGCCCCACGCCGAGCGCTCGGTGCGCAGCGCCGCCCAGGCCCGGCGGGCGGCCAGGGCCGCGGCGGGTGCGGAGGGCGGTGAACTGCACATCGCGACCGTGCACGCGGTGGCCGTCGGCATCCTCCCCGACATCTTCGCCCGATGGCGGGCCGCGCACCCCGCAGTCGGCCTGGTCCTCCACGAATACGCCACCACGGAGGCACTGGAGGAACAACTCGAACGCGGCGTCGCCGACCTCGCCGTCGGTCCGGTCCCCGCGCACTGGGAGGGTCCGGTCGTCCCGATCGGCACGGAGGAGGTCGTCCTGGTCGTCCCGTTCGACGACCGCCTCGCCGGACGCACCTCGGTGCGGCTCGACGAGCTGGCCGACCGGCCGTGGGTCCGCTGCGCGATGGAGCCCGTCGTCCACGGCAGACCCTTCCTCGACCATGCCTGCGCCCTGGCCGGCTTCGTGCCGCGTACGGCGGTGCGGACCGAACACACCTCGACAGCGGTACGGATGGCGGCGGCGGGCGTCGGGGTCGCGACGGCCCCCGCGCACATGGTCCGGGGCGCGGTCGGCGAGGACTGCGCGGTTCTCTCAGTGGATCCGCCCTGGCGGCGGCAGCTTGCGGTCTTCTCCCGGGTGGAACCGACCGGGGCGGCGGCGGCTTTCACGGAGCTCATGGGGACGGCCGGCCCTCTCACCCGAACGGCCGTACCTCCACTGCGCTGAGCCCGCCGCGGTGATCCACTTGAGTCGTCCCCGCCGCACCGCGGCGCACCGAGCCCGGGGGGAACGGATGCAGGCCGACCCGCCCGACGGCATACCCGCGCCCCCGCCCGTCCGCCGCGCCGCGCGACGGACCCGCGGAGCCCGGTACGCCCGCACCGGCCCCAGCCTGCTCGCCCCCGGCGCCGCACACGATCCGTACCGGCTCTACCGCGTGCTCCGCGAGACGTACCCGCTCAGCTACGACGCACCCCTCGGCGCCTGGCTGCTCAGCCGGCACGCCGATGTGACCACCGCCCTCACCGATCCACGGTTCACCGGCTTCCCGCACGACGGTGCTCCCCGCGGCGGCCCCGCACCGCGCGGACTCTGCCACGGGAGCGCGCGCTGCACGCCCGGGGAACAGGACCCGGCGCGGGCGGCTCCGTCCGCGCCACGCCACCTCACCGAGCGAGTCGCACGGACGGCGTACGTTCTCGCCCGCCGCATAGCAGGACGCCAACAGGCGGATCTCGTCGAGGAGTTCTGCCGATGGCTGCCGGTGGGTTCCGGCGGACCGTACCCGGCAGGACTGCCACCCGTGGCGGCCCCGATCCCGTGCACCAGCAGGACGGGCCTCCGGGAAACCGCGCTCGCCTCCCTCTTCGCCAACCTGCTGGACGACCCCGACCTGCTGACCGCCCTGCGCGTCGAACCCGGCCTGGCCCACCGCGCCTGGACCGAGTCGCTGCGCCGCGACCCGCCGGTGCAGGTCGTGCTGCGCCGCACCGTCGCCGAGGTCGTCGTCAGCGGCGGCACGCTCCCTGCCGGGGCGCCCGTCGCGTGCCTGGTCGGCGCCGCCTGCCGCGACCCCGAGCGCTATGCCGCACCCGACCGCTTCGACCCCTTCCGGACGGACCAGGGCCGGTCCACGGCAGGCCCCGAGTCCTGCCCCGCCGTCCTGCTCGGCCGGCTGGAGGCCGAGCAGGGGGTGCGCGCCCTGCTCGACGCCATGCCGCGGATCCGCTGGGCGGAGGGGTTCCGTCCGGTCTCCACCGGACTGCTCACCCGCGGCCCGCGGACGCTTCTCGTACGGCCCGGCTGAGCAGCGCCACCGGCCGCTCCGCGAACAGTTCACCCACCGGGACCCGGCCCCCGGGGAACTCCCGGTCCGGCGTGAGCAGATCGGTCCACGGCCGCCCGTCGTCCGGCAGCGCCAGCTCCGTGTCGCGCCAGCCGCCCGCCCCGGCCAGCCGCAACGACAGCCGGGTCACCGCCGTGACCACCTCGCCGGAACGGCAGAAGGCCAGGCAGTGCGCGGCCGCCGGGCCGTGCGCGGTCAGCGGGGTGTACGTCCCCGACTCGCCGAAGAGCTCCGGCCGGTCGCGCCGCAGCCGGAGAGCCGCCGCCGTGAGCGCTGCCTTCTCGTCCGCGGGACCGTCCGCGGACGGACGGCGGAACGGCCGCCGGTTGTCCGGGTCGACCAGCGCCAGGTACTCCCGCTCCGTGCCCTGGTACAGGTCCGGCACGCCCGGCATGGTCAGCTGCACCAGCGCGGCCCCGAGGGCGTTGGCCCGGGCGAACGGGTCGAGCGCGTCGGCGAATTGCCGGAGCGCCGCCCGGGCCCGGCCGGTTCCGGCGGCGGGCCCCGCCGCGACGAAGTCCGACACCGCTTGCTCGTACCCCGGATCCGGTTCCGTCCAGCTGGTGAAGAGGCCCGCCTCCCTGACCGCCTTCAGCAGCGTGGGGCCGAGCCGGCCGGCCAGCTCATCGGCGGGCAGCCCCACGCAGCCGAACGCCGTCTGCCAGGCCTGCCAGGCCAGCTGGGGGTCGGGCGCCGCCGGGGCCGCCAGGGCCGGCCCGGCGAGCAGCTCCGACCACTGCTCCGGGCACTCGGACAGGACCGCGATCCGGGCCCGTACGTCGGCGCTGCGCTTGGTGTCATGCGTGGTCAGCGCCGTGCCGGTGGTGGGCCAGTCGCGTGCCAGCCGGGTGCAGAACGCGTGGAACTCGTCCGGAGCGACCGCCGGGGCCCCGGGGTCGCCGCCCACCTCGGTCGCGGAGATCAGCGGCACGTACCGGTAGAACGCCGTGTCCTCGACCGACTTGGCCCGCAGCGCGGACGCGGTCTGGGCGAACCGGGCACAGAACGCCGCCCGGTCCGGCCCGCCACCGAGCCGCCCGAGCGCCAGCTCCCGCACCACGTCGACGGCCGACGCCTCCTCCGGCACGGCGAACACCGCCCTGGCCTCCCGCACGGCCGCGTCCGGCAGGGTCGCCTCCGCCTCGCGGGAGCAGGCACCGCCCGCTGTGACGTACGGCCGGTAGACCGGGACACGGACGAGCAGTTCGGTGACGGCCGTGCGCAGCGCCCAGGGGGCGTGGTCGCGCAGTGCGGGGTCCTCGGCGCAGATGCGTACGGCGAGACGGGTGAGCACAGCGGTCTCGGCGGCCAGCTCGTGCGTCACCACCCGGTACGCCGCGCGGCGTACCGTCGTGGCCCAGTGGCCGCCGCGGTCCCCGGCCGGGGAGGCGAACTCCTGGTACCGGCCGAGCAGCTCGGCGACGCCCACCGGGTCGATGAACAGCCCGTCGATCCGGCGCAGCGCGTCGTACCCCGTCGTCCCGGCGACGGCCCAGCCGGCGGGCAGCGGCTCGGCGCCGGTGAGGATCTTCTCCACCACCGTCCACCGCCCGCCGGTCGCCTCGCCGAGCCGCTCCAGATAGGCGGCGGGGTCGGCGAGCCCGTCCGGATGGTCGATGCGCAGCCCGTCGACGACACCGTCCCGGACCAGTTCGAGGATCTTGCCGTGGGTGGCGGCGAAGACCTCCGGGTCCTCCACCCGCAGCCCGATGAGGTCCGAGATGGTGAAGAAGCGCCGGTAGTTCAGTTCGGTACGGGCCAGCCGCCACCAGCCGAGCCGGTAGTGCTGGGCGTCCAGCAGCTCGGCGAGCGGCAGGCCCCCGGTGCCGGCCCGGAGCGGGAATTCCTGCTCGCCGTAGCGCAGCACCTCCCCGTCGGCCCGGAACCGTTCCAGCTCGTCGCCGACGCGGCCGGCCAGCACCGGCAGCAGCACCCGCCCGCCGCCCGCGGCCCAGTCGATGTCGAACCAGCGGGCGTACGGCGACCCGGGGCCCTCGCGCAGCACCTCCCAGAGGGCGCGGTTGTGGCGGGGCACCGCGGCCATGTGGTTCGGCACGATGTCCAGCACCAGTCCGAGCCCGTGCCCCCGCGCGGTGTCCGCCAGCTGCCGCAGCCCGTCCTCGCCGCCCAGCTCGGCCCGGACCCGGCTGTGATCGACCACGTCGTAGCCGTGGCTGGAGCCGGGTACGGCTTCGAGGACGGGCGACAGATGCAGATGGGAGACGCCGAGCGCGGCGAGGTACGGCACCGCGAGTCCGGCGGCCGAGAACGGGAAGTCCGGCTGGAGCTGCAGCCGGTAGGTGGCTGTGGGCGTCATGCGAACGTACGTACCCAGCTTGGCGCCGACTGTGACACCGCATCCGGCCGATCCATCCGGACGAGGGGCCCGCGCCGCACCTTCCGGCTACGCCGGCCGCTGCAGCACCGCCATGCTCCGCCCCACCAGCGTCACCCGCTCACCCGCCACCACCTTCGGCCCCGCACCCGGCTGGACCCCGTCGGGCCGGGCCGTGTCGACCACCACCGACCACTGGCGCCCGTGGTTGACCGGGACGGCGAACTCCAGCGTGTCGGCGCTCGCGTTGAACATCAGCAGGAACGAGTCGTCGGAAATCCGTTCCCCCCGCGGCCCGGGTTCCGAGATGGCGTGCCCGTTCAGGAAGACCGTCAGCGCCTTGGCGTGCGCGGCCTGCCAGTCCCGCTGCGTCATCTCGCCGCCCTCGGGGGTGAACCAGGCGATGTCCGACAGCTCGTCGTGGGTGCCCTCCACCGGCCGGCCGTGGAAGAAGCGGCGGCGCCGGAAGACCGGGTGGTCACGGCGGAGCCAGACCATCGCGCGGGTGAACTCCAGCAGACTGGTGGGGGGATCGGGGTCGTCCCGGTCCTCCTGGTCGTCCCGGTCGTCCTCCTCGGCGTCGGCCTTCCGCGGCTCCGGCCAGTGCACCCAGGACAACTCGCTGTCCTGGCAGTAGGCGTTGTTGTTGCCCTGCTGGGTCCGGGCGAACTCGTCGCCGTGACTCAGCATCGGCACCCCCTGCGACAGCATCAGTGTGGCGATGAAGTTCCGCATCTGCCGCTCGCGCAGCTGCAGCACCTCCGGCTGGTCCGTCTCGCCCTCCGCGCCGCAGTTCCACGACCGGTTGTGACTCTCGCCGTCCCGGTTGCTCTCGCCGTTGGCGTCGTTGTGCTTGTCGTTGTACGACACCAGGTCGTGCAGGGTGAACCCGTCGTGGCAGGTGGTGAAGTTGATGGAGGCGAGCGGTCGCCGGCCGTCGTCCTGGTACAGGTCCGAGGATCCGGTGAGTCGCCCCGCGAACTCGGCGAGGGTGCGCGGCTCACCGCGCCACAGGTCCCTGACCGTGTCCCGGTACTTGCCGTTCCACTCCGTCCACAGCGGCGGGAAGTTCCCCACCTGGTAGCCGCCCTCGCCCACGTCCCACGGCTCGGCGATCAGCTTCACCTGGCTGACCACCGGGTCCTGCTGCACCAGGTCGAAGAACGACGACAGCCGGTCCACCTCGTGGAACTGCCGGGCCAGCGTGGCCGCCAGATCGAACCGGAAGCCGTCCACATGCATCTCGGTCACCCAGTACCGCAGCGAGTCCATGATCAGCTGCAGCACGTGCGGGGACCGCATCAGCAGCGAGTTCCCGGTCCCCGTGGTGTCCATGTAGTACCGCTGGTCGTCCGCGAGGCGGTAGTACGAGGCGTTGTCGAGCCCGCGGAAGGAGAGCGTCGGCCCCAGGTGGTTGCCCTCAGCGGTGTGGTTGTAGACCACATCGAGGATCACCTCGATGCCCGCCTGGTGGAGCGCCCGCACGGCCTGCTTGAACTCACTCACCTGCTCGCCGCGGTCGCCCCGGGAGGCGTAGGCGTTGTGCGGGGCGAAGAAACCGATGGTGTTGTAGCCCCAGTAGTTGGCGAGGCCGGCGTCCGCCAGCCGGTGGTCCTGGACGAACTGGTGCACCGGCATCAGTTCGATCGCCGTGACCCCGAGCTCCGTCAGGTGCGCGATGACCTCCGGATGGGCCAGCGCCGCGTACGTACCGCGCAGCTCCTTCGGCAGCCCCGGGTGCAGCATCGTCAGACCCTTCACATGGGCCTCGTAGATCACCGTGCGGTGGTAGTCCGTACGGGGCCGTCGGTCGTCGCCCCAGTCGAAGTACGGGTTGACCACCACCGAGGACATGGTGTGCGGCGCCGAGTCGAGATCGTTGCGCGCGTCGGGCCGGCCGAACGGATATCCGTACACCGCCTCGCCCCACCGGATCTGTCCGGAGACCGCACGCGCGTACGGGTCGAGGAGCAGTTTCGCCGAGTTGCAGCGGGCTCCGCGCTGTGGCTCGTACGGCCCGTGCACCCGGAATCCGTACCGCTGACCGGGCATCACCCCGGGCAGGTAGGCATGGCGGACGAAGGCATCGGTCTCCCTCAGCTCCACCGCCGTTTCGGAACCGTCGTCGTGCAGCAGGCACAACTCGATTCTGTTGGCGGCTTCGGAGAAGACCGCGAAGTTGGTACCGACGCCGTCGTACGTGGCGCCGAGGGGATACGCCTGTCCCGGCCAGACCTGCATGGATATGACTCTTTCACTTCTGATCCCCGTGGTGGGGGCGCTTGGGACCGACCGGCCAGATCTTCCCCGAAAGAGTGGCGCCCGCTCAGGGTGCGTCAACTTCGGGTCCTTTCGTGTCGCCCGCAACCGGAATCCGAGAACCTGACCGGGTCGCGCGTCCGGAATGCGACCTCCGAGGGGATACCCAATCACTATGAATCAGCTCACTCCGGTAGATCTCGTCGCAAGAACAGGCGTGTCACATGGAGGAGTTGGGAAAGGAGCCTGTGCATCCTGCTGCACCGGCTCCCGCTCCCGGAGTACCCTTCCTTGATCGTTGGTGGGGGAGTGGAAGGCGGTGCGCGGGTGAGCTCGGGAGGGTTCGAGCTGCCTCCAGGTGACGCAGGTCACGAGGGGGAATCCGGCGACGCCCCGCCCGGGGCGGTGTCGCTCGCGCAGCCCATGGAGATCGGCGCCGAACTGGACTGGGGCGCGGACGCCTGGAGCGAGGTCCGGACCCGGGCCCAGCGGGCCGGACGCGCCTACATCTGGCTGAATCTCGTGGAGCAGCGGCTGCGTGCCGTGGTGGCCGCGGTGCTTCGGCCGATCTACGAACCGGTGCACGGCGAGGACTGGGTGGTCGCCGCCGCAGGGCCCGCCGGACAGGAATGGGTGCAGCGCGCCGTCGCCGTGCGCGAGGTCTCCCGCCGCAAGGGCTATCTGCTCGACCCGGCCGACGACAACGTCCTCAGCTTCCTGACGCTCCCGCAGCTGCGGGAGCTGATGGTCCAGCACTGGCCCTGCTTCGAGCCGTACTTCGACGACCGGCGCGATGTCGAGCTGGCCCTCGACGAGCTGGAGGTCGCCCGTAACGTGGTCTCCCGCAACCGGGCGCTCAACGAGGCGGTGCTCGCCCAGGCCGAGCGCGCCTCCGCGCGGCTCCTGGAGATCCTCGGCAGCGGCGCCGCGGTCCCGTCCGCCGACCGGCTGCCGGTCGACGCCGTCGAGGAGCTGGTCGGAGACCGGTACGCGGATGTGGTCTCGGTCCACTCCGACCGGGTCCGGCTGCAGCGCCAGCTGCCCGCCGAGGATCTCTTCGGCGGTTCGCGCCGGCTCGACGCGATCGGCATAGGCCTCAATCTGCTGGTGCAGAACTTCTCCGGGCGCAGGCTGGTCCGGCTCGCCGAATCGGGCTGCCGGATCCGGCTGCTGTTCATCAACCCGGCGAGCAGCGCGGTCAAACGCCGCGAGCGGGAACTCGGCATCAAGAAGGGCGAGCTGAGCCGGTCGGTGGAGATGAACATCCTTCACATGCGCCGGGTCCGTTCCAAGCTCCGTGATCCGGGCGCGTTCGAGATCCACGTCTTCGACGAGACGCCGCGCTTCACCGCCTATCTGGTGGACGGCGACGGCGCGGACGCGGTCGGCGTCGTCCAGCCCTATCTGCGGCGCGCACGCGGCATGGAGGCACCCGTGCTGGTGCTGCGGGGCGGGGGAAGGGCGGTGGTCCGGGCCGGGCAGGACCACGAGCACGGACTCTTCGAGACGTACCGCGAGGAGTTCGAGTCCGTTTGGGCGGACTCCCGGCCGGTCTCCTGAGGCGTCGCGCCCACCTCTCGTACGCGTTGTCAGTGGTGCATGACAGGGTGGTCGTCACCTGGGGGAGAGCACCACGAAGGAGGTACGGGATGAACTGGCACCGGGAGCCACTGGTCGGCTTCGGCCTGGAGACGACGGGCACGGAACCGCTGGAGGCCAGGATCGTGACAGCCGCGATCGTCGGCGGCGCGGACCGGGAGCCTTCGCGGCCGCGCACCTGGCCGGCGGATCCCGGCATCCGGATTCCCACGCAGGCCTCGGCGATCCACGGCATCAGCAGCCAGCGGGCGGCTGCGGAGGGCCGGCCGGTGCGTGAGGTGGCGGAGGAGGTCGCCGGGACGCTCACGGGCTTCCGGCGCCAGGGGGTGCCGGTCGTCGCGTACGACGCGGCCTTTGGTCCCCGCACTCCGGGTGCGTCCCAGGTGTCTCAGGACGCCCTGGTGGGTGGGGCCCTGTGATGAGCTGGATCAGCGGACCGTTGGTGGCCTTCGACCTGGAGACCACAGGGACCGACATCGAGGCCGACCGGATCGTCACCGCGGCGGTCGTGGCCGTGGAGGCGGATGGGCGACCGCCGGAGGCCCGGACGTGGCTGCTCGATCCGGGGGTGACCATCCCGCGACAGGCTTCGGCCATCCACGGCATCTCCACGGAGCACGCCCGCAGGCATGGGGTTGCGGCAAATCCTGCGATCGAGGAGATCACCTCAGCTGTCGCCGAGGTGCTGAACTCGGGGACTCCGCTGGTGGTGATGAACGCGCGGTACGACCTCTCGCTCCTTGACCGCGAGTGCCGACGGCACGGTATAGAACCGTTGGTCGAGCGGTTGCGGGGAGGGGCAGCGCTGTCGCCCGTCATCGATCCCTTGGTCCTGGACAAGCACGTGGACCGGTATCGGAAGGGGTCAAGGAAGCTCCAGGCGCTCTGCGAGCACTACGGAGTGCCGCTCGATGACGCGCACAACGCCGTCGCGGACGCACTGGCTGCGGCACGTGCGGCGCGGTCCATGGGCGTCAAACACTCGGTCATAGGGACGCTGGCTCCCACGGAGCTGCACGACCTCCAGGTTCGTGCGGCAGCCGAGCAGGCGGCTTCGCTGGAGAAATACCTCCGTCGTACCTCGAACCCCGAAGCGACAGTCGAGCCGGCCTGGCCCGTCGTGCCGTACGTCCGCTGACAGCCGGAAATTCCGCCCGGAGCCGGGGGCGACCGGCCCCGACCAGTGGCTCGGCTCACATCGTTGGCCCGCTGATCGACGTGCCGTCCGGTGGTCAGCAGACTGTTTCCCGGACCTGATCTCGGAGGTGGTCGTGGAGCGTCGACCGAGTGTGTTCGTCCGGCCGGTCAGCATGGAGGAGGGCAGCCGCTTGAAGCGGATCAGCCGGCCCGCGGAAAACCCGGCGGGGGTGCGGCGGACGGTCGTGGTGCTGGTCGATGCACCTGGGGAACGGGGGGACTCGTGACGTTGCCCGCGGACAGTCACGTGCACAGCGAGTGGTCCTGGGACGCACCGATGGGCTCGATGGAGCTCTCCTGCGCGCAGGCGGTGGACCTGAGTCTGCCGGCGATCGCCTTCACCGAACATCTCGACCACACCGTCTGGACCGTCGCCCTCGACGGCCTCCACGCCAGCGACCATCTCGCTGCCCTGGCCACGCCGGACGGGCAGCTGACTCCCCCGAAATTCGACGCCTCCGGGTATCTGGAGGCGATCGAGGAGTGCCGCGAACGGTTCCCGGAGCTTCGGATCCTCAGCGGCCTGGAGATGGGAGAACCGCATTGGCACGCTGCGGCCATCGCGGAGGTGCTCGGCGCCGGCCGGTTCGACCGGGTGCTCGGCTCCCTGCACTGCCTTCCACTTCCGGGTGGGGACGGGTTCGCCGAGCCGCCGGGCCTGTACGAGCATGGGGAGGCGGCGGAGGTCGTCCGGGAGTACCTGGCTGAAGTGGCCAGGCTGGTGAGCGAAAGCGATGCGTTCTCCGTGCTGGCCCACATCGACTACCCGATCCGCTACTGGCCGCAGCAGAAGGCCGGGCCGTTCGAACTTTCGGCGTTCGAGGACGAGTTCCGCTACGCGCTGCGGGCGACTGCCCGGTCGGGCAGGGCGCTGGAGATCAGCACCCGCATACCGCTGCACGCGACCATCCTGCGGTGGTGGCACGAAGAAGGCGGAGACGCGGTGACGTTCGGAAGCGACGCCCACGACCCCTCAGCCATCGCCCGCGGTTTCCGTGAGGCGGCACAGATGGCAGAAGCTCATGGGTTCCGCCCCGGGGCGAACCCGTACGACCTCTGGGGACGCGTGGACTGATCTCGCCTGCGTCAGCCACCCCGTAAGCCCTGCATCAGGTGGGCTGGCTGTGATCGCACAGGTTCGCCGGTTTTGATGGTCGGCGCGGTTGGATGCGCGGTGACATCCGATCCGTTCGGTGGAGGTGCGGTGGCCGAGCCTGTCCGTATGCGCAGACTGACCCAGACGTCCTCGCAGCCCAACGCCGCGAACGCGCCCGCATCCGCAGCGAGAAGGGGCATCCGGTGGGGCGGACGCCCCCTCATCATTGACGCGGCATGACCCGGTCGTTCTGCAGACCCGCACCCCAGGAGCCCTCGCACGGCAGTGGAAATCATCTACGAGACGCACGCCACCACCACGGACAACGAGGCCGGCATCTCCACCGGCTGGCTTCCCGGCCACCTCTCGGCGCGGGGACGCCGCGAAGCCCGTGGATTCGATCGCAAGGCGGAGGGTCGCCCCGATACTGGATGTATCGGGGGGATCCCGACAACGCGGCGAGCGTGCGTGCGAGACGTCGCCGAGCAGGCGGGACTTTCGAAACACCCCCTAGAACGGATACCAGCGCACCTCCGGATCGTCGTCGCGCAGGGACGCGACCCTGCGCCGGAACTCCGCGAGCGCCTTCGGGTTGCCCGGCGCGTGCTGCGAGACCCATGCGCAGCTGGCCGTTTCCCGTGCCCCCCGCAGCACCGCGCACCCGTCCCAGTCACGGACGTCCCAGCCGTAGACGTCCGTGAACGCGTCGTACGCCTCCGGCGCCAGCCCGTACCGGTCCCGGGACAGTGCGAGGACCACCAGGTCGTGCTCGCGCAGATCCATGGAGAACGTCTCCAGGTCCACCAGCACCGGTCCGTCCGGACCGACATGGACATTGCGCGGCAGCGCGTCGCCGTGGATCGGCCCCGGGGCCAGATGCGGCACCAGCGCCGCGGCCGCCGCGGCGAACCCGTCCCGCCGTTCGCGCAGATACGCGGCGTCGGCAGGATCGATCGCGTCCCCCGCGAGCCGCAGCCACCGCTCCACCCCGCCCAGCAGCTCCCGCCGCGGCAGTGCGAGCCCCTCAGGGGAGGGCAGCGCGTGGACCTGGGTGAGCAGCTGTGCCAGATCCCGCGGCTCGGCGGCGCGTACCGCGTCGGGGAGCCGGTGCCACACCGTCACGGGGTGCCCCTCGACCGATCGGGCCTTCGGTTCGGCGGCCCGCACCGCGGGGACCCCCGACGCGGCGAGCCACTCCGCGACGGCCACCTCACGTTCGGCCCGGCTCAGCAGTTCCGGGTTCTGCACGGCGTCCCGGCCGACCTTGACCACCAGGTCACCGACGGCGAACACCGCGTTCTCACCCAGCGCGAGCAGCTCCGCGCCGTCGGACAGGCCGGCGGCGGTCAGCACCTCGCGCGCACGCATCTCGTTCATGGCGTCGATTTTCGCATCCGTGCAGGCCACCTTGACGAACCGACGGACCGTCAGGACCATGGCGGAGGCCACCTGAGCGGCCAGGTCTGGATGAAACAGATCCAATGACGCAAGGGGGCGAATTCATGACATTGGCCAATGCAGCGGTGCGACCCGGGCAGCACGACCCGCCCTCCGGCCCGTGGTCCGGGCAGCGGAGCTCAGCGCCACGGAGCAACCGGAACTCCGGCACCTGGTTCCTGGTGCTGCCCGCGCTGATCCCGATCCTGATCCTGAGCGTGGGCCCGCTGCTCTACGGCGTCGCGCTGGCATTCACCGACGCCCAGTCCGGCCGCACCCGCTCCACCCAGTGGGTCGGCGGCCTGAACTTCCAGGACCTGCTCCACGACACCCTCTTCTGGGAATCGTTCCGGATCGGCCTCGTCTGGGCGGTCGGCGTCACCGTCCCGCAGTTCGTGCTCGCGCTGGGCCTCGCCCTCCTGCTCAACCAGAACCTGCGGATGCGCTGGCTGGCGCGGGCCCTCGCGATCGTCCCGTGGGCCATGCCCGAAGTGGTCGTCGGCATCATGTGGCGACTGGTCTACAACCCCGACGCCGGCGTCCTCAACGAGACCTTCCGCGACCTCGGGCTCGGCGACGGCCGGGACTGGCTCACCGGACTCGGCACGGCACTCCCCGCCGTGATCCTCGTCGGCGTCTGGGCCGGCATGCCGCAGACCACGGTCGCCCTCCTGGCCGGACTCCAGAACACGCCGCACGAACTCCATGAGGCGGCGGCCCTGGACGGCGCGGGTGCCTGGCGCCGGTTCCGTACCGTCACCTGGCCCGCTCTCCGGCCTGTCGCGCTCTCCATCACCGCGCTCAACCTCATCTGGAACTTCAACTCGTTCGCGCTGGTCTATGTCCTGACCAACGGCGGGCCCGGCGGCCGTACCCGGCTGCCGATGCTCTTCGCGTACGAGGAGGCCTTCCGCTACGGCCAGTTCGGCTACGCGGCGGCGATGGGCTGCGTGATGGTCGCGGTGATCTCCATCGCCCTCGCCTTCCATCTGGTCGGCCGCATCAGGGGAGGTGAGGACCAGTGAGTCTCCGTACCCGCAGATCCGCCCGGGCCGGACAGTACGCGGCGCTCCTGGGCTACCTCGTCTTCCTGGCGTTCCCGTTCCTCTGGCTCATCTCGACCGCCTTCAAACCGGCACGCGAACTGGGCTCCCTGCACCCCACCTGGATCCCCCGGCATCCGACCCTGGACAACTTCCGGCAGGCGTTCGACGAGCAGCCGCTGCTCCACGCCGCCGCGAACTCGCTTATCGCCGCGGTAACCGCGGCCCTGATCGCCGTCGTCGTCGCCACACCCATGGCCTACGTGATGGCACGCCGGCGCACCAGGCTCTCGGCGGCGGCCACCGGCTGGGTCGTGGTCAGCCAGGCGTTCCCGTTCGTCCTGCTGATCATTCCGCTCTTCCTGGTCCTGAAGAATCTGCATCTGATCAACACCCGGTGGGGGCTGATCATGGTGTACGTCGTCTGGGCGCTGCCGTTCGCGCTGTGGATGCTGGTCGGTTACGTCCGGGCCGTACCGCGCGAACTCGAAGAGGCGGCCTCGGTCGACGGCGCAGGCAGGCTGCGGACGCTCACCTCGGTCACCGCCCCGCTGATGGCCCCCGGAATCGTCGCCACCGCGCTCTTCGCGTTCATCACCGCATGGAACGAGTTCTTCTTCGCGCTCGTCCTGCTCAAGACACCGGAGAAGCAGACCTTGCCGGTCGTACTCACCCATTTCCTCGGCGCGGAGGGCGCGGCCGAACTCGGTCCGCTCGCCGCCGCCGCGTTCCTCGCCACCCTGCCCTCCCTCGTCATCTTCGCGGTCATCCAGCGCCGGATCACCGGTGGCATGCTCGCCGGGGCGGTGAAGAGCTGATGCGCGCCCGCGCCCGGGTACGCGCGGCGGCCGCCGCGGCCGCCGCCCTGACCCTGCTCCTGACCGGCTGCGGAGGCGGCGGTGGAACGGACAGCAGCGGGAAGATCAAGCTCCGCTTCCAGTCGCTGGCCTGGCAGAAGGAATCCGTCGACGCCAACAGGCAGCTCGTCCGGGAGTGGAACGCGAGCCACCCCGACGTCCAGGTCGAGTACGTCCAGGGCAGCTGGGACAGCGTGCACGATCAGCTGCTCACCTCCTTCGAGGGCGACGAGGCCCCGGACGTCATCCACGACGCCTCCGACGACCTCGCCGACTTCGCGTACGGCGGATACCTCGCCGACCTGCGCACCCTGCTCCCGAAACGGCTGGCCGACGACATTCCGCGGCAGAGCTGGCGGACCGCGACCTTCGGCGACGGCGTCTACGGGGTGCCGTTCCTCCAGGAACCGAGGGTCCTGATCGCCAACGCCAAGATCCTCAAGGCGTCCGGGGTCCGTGTCCCGACCCCTGCGAAGCCCTGGAGCTGGGACGAGTTCCGGCACGTCACCCGGGAACTGACGGGCAAGGGAAAGGGAAAGGCGACCTACGGGATCGCCTGGCCGCTGCGGGAACCCGTCTCCGTCACCCTGAACCTCGGCGTCTCCAGCGGCGGTCAGCTCTTCCACCGCGGCGCCGACGGAAAGGTGACCATCCGCCTCGGCAAGGGCGACCGGATCATGCCGGACACGGTCCACGACCAGGTCGGTACCGACCACAGCGCCGCTCCCGCCGCGCTCGGCATGGGCGGCTCCGACACCCTCCCGGGGTTGTTCGGCGGCCGGTACGCGATGGTTCCGCTGGGCTTCTCGTACCGCCAGCAGGTCGTCGAACAGGCCCCCGAGGGCTTCGACTGGACGGTGCTGCCCGCCCCGGCCGGGAGCGACGGGCTCGCCCAGGGGGTGAGCCCGCAGACCCTCTCGGTCGCCGAGTCCAGCCCGCACAAGAAGGCGGCCGTGGAGTTCATCGACTTCCTGCTCCGTCCGGAGAACATGGTCCGCCTGGCGAAGGGGGACTGGATGCTGCCGACCGGTACGGCGGCGCTGGCGGACCCCGCGCTGCACACCCCGGAGAACGGCTGGGCGACCGGCGCGGCACTCGCGGAGGCGCTGCGCCCGGCGCCCGCCCAGACCGTGCGCGGCTATCCCGAATGGAAGGACAAGGTCGCCACGCCGGCTCTCCAGGAGTACTACAGCGGCGCGATCGGCGAGGAAGAGCTGAAGAAGCGCCTGGTCGACGACGGGAACCGGGTTCTGGCCCGCTATCAGCGCTGACGGGCGCGCGATTTCAGCGCGGCCGGGACGTCTCGCGGGCCTCCACGCGGGGACGGTGCACAGCGCCCCCGTGGAGACCGCCGCCCGCCGGCGCCGCGCGCATCGACCGCCGCTCCAGGTGTCGATCCCGCGTGCCCGTCCGCTTCCCGGTGGGCCGGCGGCGGGGCATCCAGCTGCCGTTCGGACCGCCCGGAGGCCGGCCCGAACGCCTTGCGGTCACGGGTCGTCGGCGAGCGGCTGTCCGACTTGACCGCTGCCGGCCGGTTTCTTATTACGAAACCTTGTTGAGTAAGTCACAGCTGCATGAAGGGGTTGATCTGCTCGCGTCAATCGGTCAGGGTTTCGAGCCAGCCCCCGGAGATCTTCCGGCCGAGGGCCAATCCCCCCACAAAGAATGACGAGGAGACCCCTCTTCATGGCCACACACAAACACGTCCGCCGGACCAAGCTGACCGCAGCGGTCACCGCCGTCGTCGCGGCCGCCGGAGTCACCGTGCTGGACACATCGTTCGCCGGAGCGGCCCCCGCGCCGGCGGCGGGCACCGTCTACGGCGCCGGCGCGGCGACCGCCGTCCCCGGCAGCTACATCGTGATGCTGGACCGGAAGGCCGACAAGGCGAAGCTCGCCGAGGAGTACGGCGGCAAGCTGAAGCGCAACTACAGCTCCGCCGTCAACGGCTTCTCCGCCAGCGGGCTTTCGCGGACGGAGGCCAAGCGGCTCGCGGCCGACCCGGCCGTGTCCAAGGTCGTCCAGAACAAGAAATTCCACATCGACACCACCCAGGACAGCCCGCCGTCCTGGGGTCTCGACCGGATCGACCAGACCGCGACCGCCGGCGACCGGGCGTACACCTACCCGGACAGCGCGGGCGACGGTGTCACCGCCTATGTCATCGACACCGGTGTCCGGACCACGCACAAGGAGTTCGGGGGCCGGGCCGTCTCGGGCTTCGACGCCGTGGACAACGACGACAGCGCCGACGACGGCAACGGCCACGGTACGCACGTGGCCGGCACCATCGCCGGGGCCACCTACGGCGTCGCCAAGAAGGCGAAGGTCGTCGCCGTCCGCGTCCTGGACGACGCCGGCTCCGGCACCACCGAGCAGGTCGTCGCCGGCATCGACTGGGTCACCGAGCACCACCAGGGCCCGTCCGTCGCCAACATGAGCCTCGGCGGCAGCGCCGACCCGGCGCTCGACGCCGCGGTCCAGAAGGCCATCGCCTCCGGAGTCACCTTCGCGGTGGCCGCCGGGAACGAGTCCGCCGACGCCGGCGAGAGCTCCCCGGCCCGCGTCCCGGAGGCCATCACGGTCGCCTCGTCCACGGTGGACGACAAGCAGTCCTCGTTCTCCAACTACGGTGCGACCGTGGACATCTACGCGCCGGGCTCGGACATCGTCTCGTCCTGGAACGACAGCGACGAGGGGACGAACACCATCTCCGGCACGTCCATGGCGACCCCGCACGTCGTCGGTGCCGCCGCCGTCTACCTCGCCGGACACCCGGACGCCACCCCGGCGGAGGTCGCCGCGGCGCTCACCGACGGCGCGACCCCGGACGCGATCTCCGACGCGACCGAGGGAACTCCGAACCGGCTGCTGAAGATCGTCGAGTAGCGGCCCACCGGAACAGCGGCCGCCGCGCCCTCCCCCACGGGGCGCGGCGGTCGCACTCTTCGGGCGGATGGTCCTATGGTGTGCCCATGACCACGATGTACGCGGCGCTGTTGCGCGGGATCAACGTGAGCGGCCACAACAGGGTTCCGATGGCGGAACTGCGCACCCTGCTCACGGAGCTGGGCCACGAGAACGTCCGGACCTACCTGCAGAGCGGCAACGCCGTCTTCAGCAGCTCCTCGGACGACGAGGACGCGCTCGCGGCCGAGCTGCAGCGGTCCATCGAGAAACGGTTCGGCTTCGCGGTCCCGTGTCTGGTCCGCGACGGTGCCTATCTCGCCTCCGTCGCCGACGACTGCCCGTTCCCGGTCGGCGCTCTCCAGGGCAGGCAGCTGCACGTCACCTACTTCGACCGGCCGGTGGACGCCGCCCGCTTCACCCCGGTCGAGGCCGGCGCCTTCCTCCCCGAGGAGTTCCGGCTCGGCAACCGCGCGCTCTACCTCTACGCCCCCGACGGGCTCGGCCGCTCCCGGCTCGCCGCAGCGCTCCACCGCCCCGCGCTCACCAAGGGCCTGGTCGCCACCACACGCAACTGGAACACCGTCGGCAAACTCGTGGAGATGACACGTGACTGAGCCGTTGCCCGGAGTGGCCGCAGCCGTCGAGGGCGAGCTGAGCCTCCTCGACCCGCTGGTCCGTTACTCCGCCGTCCTCCTCGGCCGGGTGCTGCACCCGGAGTTCCGCGAGATCGACACCACCGGCCGTTTCTGGGACCGGGACGCGACCATCGCCTCCCTGGTCGCGGACCGGGCACCCCGGCCCGGACCGCTCACCGCCTCCCGGATGCACGGCGTCCAGCTCGCCGACGGCCTGGTCCATCTGACCTTCGACTCGGAGGCCAAAGGCGTACGGGCGCACCGTAGTTCGCTCTGGCGGCTGACCGGCAAGAACTGGCTGCTCTACTTCCACCAGGCGACCGTCTTCGCCGGCGGACCGTCCGGCGACTGACGGCGGGCGAGCCCGCCGTCCACGGACGCGCGTCAGATACGTGCGACGCGCTGCGCCCGCGCCGTCCACCGGCCGTCCGTACGGGTGATCCGCACCGGATGCCCGAAACAGTCACTGACCTGGTCCGTGGTGAGCACCTCGTCGGCCGGCCCCGAGGCCAGACACCGCCCCGCCCGCAGCAGCATGGCATGCGTGGTGGAGGCGGGCAGCTCCTCCAGATGGTGGGTGACCAGCACCGTCGCCAGCTCCGGGTGCTCCTCGCGCAAGGTGTCCAGGGCGTCCAGCAGCTGCTCACGGGCGGCGAGATCCAGTCCGGTGGCCGGCTCGTCGAGGAGCAGCAGTCGCGGCTCCGGCATCAGCGCCCGGGCGATGAGCGTCCGGCCCCGCTCACCCTGTGAGAGCGACGGCCAGCGCGAGCCGGTCTTCCCCTCCATGCCCAGCATCTTCAGCAATCGGTCCGCCTGCGCGCGCTGTTCGGCGTCGGCGGACCAACGCGGCACCGGTTCGACCGAGTTGGTCAGGCCCGTCAGCACCACCTCGTGCACCGACAGCGGGGAGCGCAGAGGATGGCGGGGATTGACGTGCCCCAGCAGGGTCCGCAGTTCCCGCAGATCGACCCGTCCGATCGTCCGGCCCAGGACCTCGACCGACCCGTCGGTGGGGTGGGTGACCGCACCGAGCAGGCCGAGCAGCGTGCTCTTTCCGGCCCCGTTGGCACCGAGCAGCGCCCAGTGCTCACCGCTTCTCACGGTCAGCGAGACCGAGTCGAGCAGGACTTTGCCGTCCCTGACGAGCCGTACGGCGTCGGCCCGGATGACCGGTACCGGGGCAGCGTCGGTCGTGGAGGGGGTGGTGGCCATGGGCGGGTACTCCTTCATGCGGGGGCGAGCATCTCCGGGAGGCTCAGGTCCTCGGCGGACAGCAGGTCTCCCGGAGCCATGAGGCTCTCGGCCGGACGTACCGGGCGAGCCTCCGCCCGGTGCAGGGCAGGGCTCGGAACACCGGCGCGGAGGGTGGTCGGGAGGGATCCGGACCTGGGCGGCACCGAGCCGGCCGACGAGCGCCGCGCGGCGGACGGACCGGTCGGGTGCGTCGCCGTTCGTCAGGGGAACCGGAGCGGGAGCGCGAACCCATGAGGTCTCGCGGATCGCGGCACCACGTCGGGCGACCGGTCGGGAAGACCTGGAACGCTTCTGCACCGGGGCGATCCCGGTCGGGGAGAGTGCCGCCTGAAGCCGGCCGACGGTACGGGTGTCCAGGCCGATGAAACGGATTCTACCTCCCTGCCTGCGGGTCCCTGGTGTCCGGCCGGCCGGCGGGCACCGGGCCGGATCCGCCGGCGCCGCCGACGGAGGCCGATGCGCCCGGCGCGGCCGCTGCTCGGACGGGCCCGCCGCGGAGGAGGCCGCTCCGTGGAACAAGAGCCGCCCGCATAGGATTTGACGGCCACGGACGACCTACGACGGACTGGACGGAGCCCGGATGCGCTACATCATGGTGGGGGCAGGCGCTGTCGGCGGCGCGATAGGGGGACGGCTCGCCGAGGCCGGCCTGGAGGTCGTCCTGGTGGCGCGGGGCGCGCAGTACGAGGCGGTGCGCACGGGCGGACTCCGGCTCGTCACACCCGACGGCCCGCGCACCCACCCGCTCCCCGTCGTCGACCGGCCCGAGGCTCTCGACCTGACCCCGGACGACGTACTCGTGCTCGCCGTCAAGACGCAGGACAGCGTCGCCGCACTCGACGCCTGGAGCAGCCGGCCCGTGGCGGGCGGCGGGACCGCGGGTGAGCTGCTGCCGCTGATCTGCGCGCAGAACGGAGTCGAGAGCGAACGCCTCGCGCTGCGCCGCTTCCGACACGTGTACGGCATGTGCGTCTGGCTGCCCGCCACCTTCGTCAGGCCCGGCGAGGTGTTTGCGGCCGGGACCCCGCTGACCGGCATCCTGCACCTGGGGCGCTACCCCGCCGGAACGGACGCGACGGCCGGGCGGATCGCCGCCGACCTGGAGAAGGCGAAGCTGCTCGCCCCCGTCGTGCCGGACGTGATGCGCTGGAAGTACGGGAAGCTGCTCTCCAACCTCGCCAACTCGATCGAGGCGGTCACCGGACCGCTCGCCGGGAACCACGCCGCCCTCGACCTGTTCGAACGGGCGCTCGCCGAGGGCCGTGCGGTGCTGGCGGCCGCCGGTATCGACGCGGTGGGGCGGGAGGAACAGGAGCAGGCGCGGGGCGGCCGCATGCGCATCGAGCCGTTCGACGGTTCGCCGCGCGGTGCCAGTTCGTCCTGGCAGAGTCTCAGCCGCGGCACGGGCACCATCGAGGCCGACTACCTCAACGGCGAGATCGTGCTGCTCGGCCGGGAGCACGGGGTGCCCACACCGGTCAACGACGTACTGCGGCGCACCGCGAACGCGTTCGCGCGCGAGCGGCGGGAGCCCGGATCGATGCCGGCGGCCGCACTCACCGCACTGGTCGACGCGGCGTCCTGACCGGCCGGAGGCCGGTCGGCTGTCGCCGTTCCTCGCTCGCCCTGTCCCCGCTCACCTCCAGTTCTCGCGGGGACGAGCGAGGCGAGGTCGCGGTGGAGGGCGGCGGTGTCGCTGCCGTGCCGGGTGAACCGCGGCGACCATCGCCTGCGAATGGCCCAGCAGATCGGGTGGCAAATGGCCCGCAGCGATATGCCAATCACTGGCTAGGCTCGGACCATGACCTCTCAACGGAACCAGGGCACCGCCCCGGCCGTCGTCGACTTCTACTTCGACCCGGCCTGCCCGTTCGCCTGGATCACCTCCCGCTGGATGCTGGAGGTGGAGCAGCGGCGCGACATCGAGCTCCGCTTTCACGTCATGAGCCTGTATCTGCACAACGTCGGCAACGAACTCCCCGACTGGTACCGGGAACTGGTCGACAAGTCGATCGGCCCGGTACGGGTCGCGGTCGCCGCCGCGGCGGCCCACGGAGACGGGGTGCTCCGCGACCTCTACACCGCCTACGGCACCCGCATCCACCAGCAGAAGAACGAGGACTTCGACGAGGTGGTCGCCGCGTCCCTCGCCGAGCTCGGGCTGCCGGCGGAGCTCGCCGACGCCGCGCACTCGGAGGCGCACGACGAAGCGCTGCGGCGCGGCCACGACGCGGGCAAGGACCCGGAGGCGGAGGGTTACGTCGGTACCCCGACGATCCATGTCGACGGCACGGTGTGGTTCGGTCCGGTCCTCAGTTCCGTCCCGCGCGGTGAGGAGGCGGCCAGGCTCTTCGACAGCTTCCGGGTGCTGGCCGGCTACCCGGACTTCTTCGAGCTCAAGCGCACCCGCACCGGCAGCCTCGATCTCGGCTGAGCCGTACGGCCCTCAGGCGGTGAGCCGCGTAGCGGCCGGGACGCACGCCTCGTCGTACCGGGTGAGCAGCAACCGTGCCAGCTCCGGCGCCGGACCCAGGACACCGGCCAGCACATCGGCGCCCGCGGCGCCGGCGGCGATACGGTCCGGCAGGCGGCCGGGGGCGATGACATAGGGGGCCACCGCCACCCGGCACACCCCCTCGGCCCGTAGGGCCCGCACCGCGTCCTCGGTACGGGGGAGAGATGCGGAGGCGAACGCAGGCCGCACGGCGCACCAACCGGTGTGCCGCAGCTCCCGCGCGATTTCAGCGATCACTGCGATCGCCTCCGGGTCTGTGGAGCCCGCCGAGGCCAGGACGAGCCCGGTCGAGCTTCGGTCGCCGGGGGTGACCCCGGCCTCGTACAACCGCCGCTCCAGGGCGGAGTTCAGCAGCGGCGACGGGCCGAGCACCTCCGCCTGGCGGATCCGCAGCAGCGGCAGCCGGTGCTGCGCCTCGCGCAGCACGGCGGGGATGTCGGACTTGGCGTGGAAGGCCCGGGTCAGCAGCAGCGGAAGGGCGACCACGTCACCGGCCCCTTCCGCTGCCAGCCGCTCCAGCACCCGCGGCACGGACGGGGCGTTGAACTCCAGGAATCCGGTCTCCACGCGCAGCCCCGCCCGCAACGCCCGCACCCGAGCGGCGAGCGCGTGCACGGTCGCCGCGTGCCGTGGGTCGCGGCTGCCGTGGGCGATGACGAGAAGAACGGGGAAAGGCATGACAGTACTCAGCTCCTGACCAGGAGGCCGCGGCTGCGCAGCACCCACCGCTCCAGCGGACTGAAGATCAGCAGATCGATGGCGATACCGACGATCAGGATCAGGAAGATGGCGAGGAACACCATCGACATGCTGCTGGTCTCCCGGCCCTGCTCCAGCAACTGCCCCAGTCCCACGCCGAGATCGGGCGACGAGGCGATGATCTCGGCGGCCATCAGCGAGCGCCAGGAGAACGCCCAGCCCTGCTTCAGCCCCGCCAGATAGCCGGGCAGTGACGCGGGCAGCACGATGTGCCAGGTGCCGCGCAGTCCGGTGGCGCCCAGCGTCTGACCGGCCCGCAGATGGAGCGGCGGGATCTGGTCGACACCGGCGACGAGACCGTTGGCGATCGACGGGACGGCTCCCAGCAGGATCACCGCGTACATCATCTTGTCGTCGAGCCCCAGCCAGATCACCGCGGGCGGCACCCATGCCACCGACGGCAGCGACTGGAGTCCGGAGAGCACCGGGCCGATCGCCGCGCGCACCACCTTCACCCGCGCCACCAGCAGCCCGAGCGGGGTGCCGATGACGAGCGCCAGCAGGAAGCCGAGCAGACCGCGCGAGACACTGGTCCAGATGTAACCGAGCAGGGTGCCCTGCGCCCAGGCGGCGGTCACCTCGTCCCAGACCTGGGACGGCGACGGCAGCTTGTAGTCGTCGGTGACCTTCGCCCAGATCAGGACCTGCCAGACGACGAGGACCAGCGCGATCGCCACGACCGGCGGCAGGACCTTCTGCACCAGCACCTGGCGCACCGGGGTCCGGTTCACCCGCACGGCGTCGAGTGCGTCGAGACCCGCCTCGAGACCGGCCAGGTCCTGGGCGGCGTCCTTGACGGTGGTGTCCTCGGCGGTGGTGTCAGTGCTGGCCATGTCGGCGGATCTCCCCACGCAGTTGTTCGGTGATCTCGACGGACAGCTCCGCCACCGCGGTGTCCTCGATACGGCGCGGCTGGTCGATGTCGACCGTCCACTCCCGGGCGATCCGGCCGGGCCTCGACGACAGCAGGACGACCCGCTCGGCGAGCCGGACGGCCTCCCGCACGTTGTGCGTGACGAAGAGGACCGAGACGTTCGTCTCGCGCCAGATCCGGGTCAGTTCGTCGTGCAGCACGTCCCGGGTGATGGCGTCGAGCGCGGCGAACGGCTCGTCCATCAGCAGCAGTTGGCTGTCCTGGGCGAGCGCGCGGGCCATCGCCACCCGCTGGCGCATACCGCCCGAGAGTTCATGCACCCGCTTCCCGTACGCCCCGCCGAGGCGCACGAGTTCGAGCAGCCGCTCGGCCTCCGTGCGGCGGTCGGACCTGGGTACGCCGCGCAGCCGCAGAGCGAGTTCGATGTTCTTGCCCGCGGTCAGCCACGGGAAGAGGGCGTGCTCCTGGAACATCAGGGCCGGCCGCCCGCCCGGGGTCTCGATGGACCCCGCGGTCGGGCGGTCGAGTCCGGCCACCAGATTGAGCAGTGTTGATTTGCCGCACCCGGAAGCTCCCAGGAGGGTGACGAACTCGCCGGGAGCGACATCGAGCGTGATGTCGTCCAGGACGAGCTGCCGGCCCTCCGGTCCGCCGAAGGACTTCGAGACGTGCTCGATACGGGCGGCGTGCCCGACCGCCGCACGGTCCTCGGCCTTGGTGAGCGTGGTCGTCGCCATGGTCGTCACCTCCTGGGAGATCCTGGAACGGTCGGGTGGGTTACTTGACGCCGAGCCCGGCGTCGGCGACCTCGGGCTTGCCCGCGGCCTTGAGGATCTTGTTCAGCGGCTTCAGGTCGTAGATGCCCGTCAGGTCCGTCTGGTCCAGCAGACCCGCCTTCACCGCGTGCCTGGCCTCCGTGTCGAGCGTCGCGGCCAGCGGGTCGTCGATGAACTGGATCGACTTCCACGCCGGGTCCAGGACCTCGGGCGGCAGCTCCTTGCCGGACAGCTCCTTGAGCGCGGCGTTGGCGGATGCCTTCGCCTTGTCCGGGTTGGCGTTGATCCACGCGTTGGTGTTGACCGAACCGCGGAGCACCGCCTCGACGACGTCGGGGTGCTCGGTGAGGAACTTCTGCGACACGATGATGTTCGTGATCACGAACTTCTTCTCCGGCCACAGCGTCGACTCGTCGAGGAGTACCTTCGCGCCCTGCGCGACCAGCTTGGAGGCGGTCGGCTCGGGGACCCATGCCCCGTCGATGGAACCGGACTTGTAGGCGTCCGGCGTCACCTTGTTGTCCGTGCGGACCACGGAGACGTCGCCCTTGCCGCTCTGGGCGTCGACCTTCCAGCCCTTCTCGGAGATCCAGTTGAGGAACGCCACGTCCTGGGTGTTCCCGAGCTGCGGGGTGGCGATCTTCTTGCCCTTGAGCTGGTCCAGAGACTTGATCTTCTTCGGGTTGACGACCAGCTTCACGCCGCCGGAGGCCGAACCGCCGATGATCCGCAGGCTCTTGCCCTTGGACTTCGAGAAGCCGTTGATGGCGGGGGAGGGGCCGATGAAGCCGATGTCGATCGAACCGGCGTTGAGCGCCTCGATCTCCTCCGGGCCCGCGTTGAACGTCGACGGCTTGACCGTCGTGCCCCCGAGCTCCTTGGCGATCAGGCCTTCCTGGATGCCCACCAGGGCGGTGGCGTGCGTGAGGTTCGGGAAGTAACCGATCTTCACGGTGTCCGCGGAGAGCTTCTTGCCGTCGGCGGAGACGTTCGCCTTCTTGGCGTCGTCGTCCTTCGCGTCGGAGCCGTAACCGCAGGCGGTGAGCGCCACGGCGAGCAGCGGCAGGGCGGCGGCAGCGGCGAGGCTGCGGCGCAGGGTGGTACGGGTGGCAGGCACGGGAGGCTTTCCTCTCGTTGGCCCGGTGCTCACGTCCTCCGGGAACTACGGGGACGCGGCCGGGAAGTCGGCATGTCTTCGTCTGAACTCGTGGTGCAGGCGGTGCGGTTGGTGCAGGAGGGCGCGCAAGCAGTGCGCGTACGTCATCGCGCACATCGCGAAACTCCGCCCTGGCCGCTGCCGAGGGCGCCGCTGCCGATGCGGCCGCCCTCCTTCGCGAACGTCGCGTAGATGTCGATACCCATCAGAAGTCCCATTGCGCGTCGTCGTTGTCGGCCTCGGCCGCCGGCTCGGCGGCGAACGACTCGCCCGCCATACCGGCCGCGAGGGTGGTGCCGTCCGCCGGGTCGATCAGCAGGAACGAACCGGTGCGCCGCGAGTCGGCGTACGTGTCGAGTGCGAGCGGCTCAGCGGTGCGGACGACGACCCGGCCGATGTCATTGGCGACCAGCTGTCCGGGCGCCGGGTGCTGGGAGAGGTCGTCCAGCGTCAGCCGCGACGGGATGTCCTTGACGATCGCCTTGACCGTGCGGGTGGTGTGCTTGAGCAGCACCCGCTGGCCGACGGTGAGCGGCTGGTCGGCCACGTGGCAGACGGTCGCCTCGACGTCCTGGGTGACCGCCGGTGCGTCGCCGACCGGTGCGATCAGGTCGCCGCGCGAGACGTCGATGTCGTCCGCCAGCAGGAGGGTCACCGACTGGGGCGCCCAGGCGATGTCGACGCTCTCGCCGAGCGCGTCGATACCGGCGATCGTCGACGTACGGCCCGAGGGCAGGACGGTGACGGACTCGCCCACGCGGAACGCGCCGGCCGCGATCTGGCCCGCGTAACCGCGGTAGTCAGGGTGCTCGGCCGTCTGCGGACGGATCACGTACTGCACGGGGAACCGGGCATGGCAGGTGGTGAGGTCATGGCTGACCGGCACCGTCTCCAGGTGTTCGAGGACCGTCGGGCCGCCGTACCAGTCCATGTTCGCGGACGGCTCCACGACGTTGTCACCGGCGAGTGCGGAGATCGGGATCGCGGTGATCTCCGGGACGCCGAGCGAGGCGGCGTACGCGGTGAACTCCTCGGCGATGGCCGCGAAGACCGGCTCCGCGTAGTCGACCAGGTCCATCTTGTTGACGGCCAGGACCACGTGCGGAACCCGGAGCAGCGCGGCGACGGCCGCGTGCCGGCGGGTCTGCTCGACGACACCGTTGCGGGCGTCGACCAGGACGACGGCCAGCTCGGCGGTCGATGCGCCGGTCACCATGTTCCGCGTGTACTGCACATGGCCGGGAGTGTCGGCGAGGATGAAGCGGCGGCGGGGCGTCGCGAAGTAGCGGTAGGCGACGTCGATGGTGATGCCCTGCTCGCGCTCGGCCCGCAGCCCGTCGGTCAGCAGTGCCAGGTCCGGTGCCGCCTGGCCCCGGCTGCGCGAGGCGTGCTCGACGGCCTCCAGCTGATCGGTGAGGACCGACTTGGAGTCGTGCAGCAGGCGTCCCACGAGGGTGGACTTGCCGTCGTCGACGGATCCCGCGGTGGCGAACCGCAGCAGGGTCGTGGTCGACAACTGATCCGCGTGCTGGGTGAGTGTGGTCATCTTAGAAGTACCCCTCGCGCTTACGGTCTTCCATCGCGGCCTCGGACATCTTGTCGTCGGCGCGCGTCGCACCCCGTTCGGTGAGCCGGGAGGCGGCGATCTCGGTGATCACGGCGGCGAGTGTCGTGGCGTCGGAGTCGACGGCGCCGGTGCAGGACATGTCGCCGACGGTGCGGTAGCGCACCTGCCGGGTCTCGACCTGCTCGCCCTCCTTGGGACCGCCCCAGTCACCGGCGGTCAGCCACATCCCGGAGCGGTTGAAGACCTCCCGCTCGTGGGCGAAGTAGATTTCCGGAAGCTCGATGCCCTCACGCTCGATGTACTGCCAGACATCGAGTTCGGTCCAGTTGGAGATCGGGAAGACCCGGACGTGCTCGCCCGCGGAGTGCCGGCCGTTGTACAGCTGCCACAGCTCGGGGCGCTGCCGGCGCGGGTCCCACTGGGAGAACTCGTCGCGCAGCGAGAAGACCCGCTCCTTGGCGCGGGCCTTCTCCTCGTCGCGGCGGCCCCCGCCGAACACGGCGTCGAAGCGGTGCTGCTGGATCGCCTCGGTCAGCGGCACGGTCTGCAGCGGGTTGCGGGTGCCGTCGGGACGCTCGCGGAGCTTCCCGGCGTCGATGTACTCCTGCACGGAGGCGACATGGAGCCGAAGCCCGTGCTGGGCGACCGTGCGGTCCCGGTAGTCGAGGACCTCGGGGAAGTTGTGCCCGGTGTCCACGTGCAGCAGCGTGAACGGCACCGGCGCGGGCGCGAACGCCTTCAGCGCCAGGTGCAGCATCAGGATGGAGTCCTTGCCGCCGGAGAACAGGATCACCGGCCGTTCGAACTCTCCCGCCACCTCACGGAAGATGTGCACCGCCTCGGACTCCAGGGAGTCCAGGTGGCTGAGTGCGTACGGATTGTCGGTGCCTTCCGACACAGTCGCGACGGTGGTCACGCTGCACCCCTCTCGCTCAGCAGCGCGTACAGCTCCGCCGCGGACTCCTGCACGGTCTGCTGGTGCGACTCGATCCGCAGGTCCGGCGACTCGGGCGCCTCGTACGGGTCGTCGACCCCGGTGAGCCCGCTGATCTCGCCCGCCGCCTGCTTGGCGTACAGCCCCTTCACGTCGCGTACGGAACACACCTCGACCGGCGTCGCGACGTGCACCTCCAGATACGTGGTGCCCTCGGCCAGGTGACGCTTGCGTACCGCGTCCCGGCTGTCCGCGTACGGGGCGATGACCGGGACCAGCACCTTCACGCCGTTGGCCGCGAGGAGTTCGGCGACGAAGCCGATCCGCTGCACATTGGTGTGCCGGTCCTCGCGCGAGAAGCCCAGACCCGCGGAGAGGAACTCGCGGATCTCGTCGCCGTCGAGCACCTCCACCCGGTGGCCCTCGCCGCGCAGCCGCCCGGCCAGTTCGTACGCGATGGTGGTCTTGCCCGCGCTCGGCAGACCGGTCAGCCAGATGGTGGCTCCCGTCTCCGTCACGCTCATCGAAGTCTCCTGATCAGTCGTCATCAGTCGTGCAGCCCGCACTCGGTCTTGCCCCGCCCGGCCCAGCGGCCGGCGCGTGCGTCCTCGCCCTCCAGCACCCGGCGGGTGCAGGGCGCGCAGCCCACGGATGCGTAACCGTCCATCAGCAGCGGGTTGGTGAGGACACCGTGCTCGGCGACGTACGCGTCCACGTCGTCCTGCGTCCAGCGTGCGATCGGCGAGATCTTGACCTTCTGCCGCTTCTCGTCCCAGCCGACGACCGGGGTGTCGGCCCGAGTGGGGGACTCGTCGCGGCGCAGTCCGGTCGCCCATGCGGCGTACGAGGCCAGACCCTCCTCGAGGGGCTCGACCTTGCGCAGCTTGCAGCACAGGTCCGGATCCCGGTCGTGCAGCCTCGGTCCGTACTCCGCGTCCTGCTCGGCCACGCTCCGACGCGGGGTCAGCGTGATGACATTGACGTCCATCACGGCCTCGACGGCGTCACGGGTGCCGATCGTCTCCTCGAAGTGGTAGCCGGTGTCGAGGAAGACCACGTCGACACCCGGGAAGGCGCGCGAGGCGAGGTGCGCCACGACCGCGTCCTCCATGGAGGAGGTGACGCAGAACCGCTTGCCGAAGGTGGCGGTCGCCCACTGCAGGATCTCCGGTGCGGAGGAGTTCTCCAGTTCCCGGCCGGCCCGCCCGGCCAGCTCCCTGAGGTCGTCCGCCGTGAGCTCCGCAATTTGCTGAGTCTCCGTCATATCCCGTCCCCTTCAACGTCGTTGCGCTGGAGTCCCCGGGTCAGCAGGCCCAGGAACTTCAGCTGGAACGCGCGGTTGCAGGAAGCACATTCCCAGGCTCCGTGCCCGGTCTCGTGCGGGCGCAGGTCCTCGTCGCCGCAGTACGGGCAGTAGAAGGGTGCGGCGCGCTCGCTCATGACAGCGACTCCGCATCGGCCCGCGCCGCCCAGGTCGCGAACCGCTCGCCGTCCTCGCGCTCCTCCTGGAACCGGCCCAGTACCCGCTCGACGTAGTCCGGCAGCTCCTCCGAAGTGACCTTCAGGCCACGGACCTTGCGGCCGAAGCCGGCCTCCAGGCCCAGGGCGCCGCCCAGGTGCACCTGGTAGCCCTCGACCTGGTTGCCGTCGGCGTCCAGCACCAGCTGACCCTTGAGGCCGATGTCCGCGGTCTGGATGCGGGCACAGGCGTTGGGGCAGCCGTTGATGTTGATGGTGAGCGGCTCGTCGAACTCCGGCATGCGGCGCTCGAGTTCGTCGATCAGCGAGGCGCCGCGCGCCTTCGTCTCGACGATCGCCAGCTTGCAGAACTCGATGCCGGTGCAGGCCATCGTGCCGCGGCGGAACGGTGAGGGCTTCACCTGGAAGTCGAGCGCCTCCAGCCCCGCCGTGAGGGAGTCCACCTGATCCTGCTCGACGTCGAGGATGAGCATCTTCTGCTCGACGGTGGTGCGCAGCCGGTCCGAACCGTGCGCGGCCGCCAGCTCCGCGATCTTGGACAGGGTGGACCCGTCGACCCGGCCGACCCGCGGCGCGAAACCGACGTAGAAGCGGCCGTCCTGCTGCTGGTGGACGCCCACGTGGTCGCGCCACCGGCTGCTCGGCTGCTCGGGGGCGGGCCCGTCGAGCAGCGGGCGCTCGAGGTACTCGTCCTCCAGCACCTGGCGGAACTTCGCCGGACCCCAGTCCGCCATCAGGAACTTCAGACGGGCGCGGGTGCGCAGCCGCCGGTATCCGTAGTCACGGAAGATTCCCACCACGCCGGCCCAGACGTCCGGCACCTCGTCGAGCGGCACCCAGGCGCCCAGCCGCTCGGCGAGCCGGGGGTTGGTGGAGAGTCCGCCGCCGACCCAGACGTCGAAGCCGGGACCGTGCTCGGGGTGGACCACGCCGACGAACGCGATGTCGTTGATCTCGTGCACCACGTCCTGCACGGGCGAGCCGGAGATCGCGGTCTTGAACTTGCGCGGCAGGTTGGAGAATTCCTTGTTGCCGATGTAGCGGTCGTGGATCTCGTCGACCGCGGGTGTGCCGTCGATGATCTCGTCGGCGGCGATGCCCGCCACCGGGGAGCCGATGATCACGCGCGGGCAGTCGCCGCACGCCTCGGTGGTGGAGAGCCCGACGGCCTCCAGCTTCTCCCAGATCGCCGGGACGTCCTCGATGCGGATCCAGTGCAGCTGGATGTTCTGCCGGTCGGTGATGTCCGCGGTGCCGCGCGCGTACTCCTGCGAGATCTCGCCGATGACCCGCAGCTGCGCGGTGGTCAGCCGGCCGCCGTCGATCCGGACCCGCAGCATGAAGTACTTGTCGTCCAGCTCCTCCGGCTCCAGGACCGCGGTCTTGCCCCCGTCGATCCCGGGCTTGCGCTGCGTGTAGAGGCCCCACCAGCGCATCCGGCCGCGAAGGTCGTTGGGGTCGATCGAGTCGAACCCCCGCTTGGAGTAGATCGTCTCAATGCGCGTCCGCACATTGAGACCGTCGTCGTCCTTCTTGAACTGCTCATTGCCGTTGAGCGGAGTGTGGTGCCCCACGGCCCACTGGCCCTCGCCGCGGTGGCGTCCGGCCTTGCGGCGGGGTGCGGTGGTCGCAGGCTGTTCCGGGGTGGCGGCCATGACAGTACGTCCTTCGGGACTGCGGGAGGGCGGCTCTGAACGGCACACTCGCGCTGAGGCGCGGCGGTGCGCGGGAGTTGCAGAGAAAAGTGGATCGCGGCGGTGCTGGGACTCTCAGCTCGCCGGACAGATGGCGCTGAACATGCGGCCGAGGTCGACGTGGCGTCGACTCACCAAGGCAATTCCAGTTCCAGGCATGACGGAAGCCTGTCACGCGACTCTCTGAGCAGTCCACCACGATCCATGATGTGGACGAGACTGTCCCGATATATGAGATGCAGTGGTTCGGGCCGCCGGGTTGGCGTGGACAGCGGATCCGAAATGGCATCAATTGCCCCCGGTGCTGCGGCGGAGGAGCCGCCCGACGACCGGTGTCGCGGCTCACTCCGCATCTGATCCGGCGTCCGGGCGAAGGGCCCGCTGCTCCGGCGGGAGGTGCGGGCCCTTCGCCGTCCACCCGGCCGGCCCCCGCCGGCTCCGCCGTGCCCTACCGCGCCGCGCCCGGCCAGGGCCCGGGCGACGCCACCTCCGGCTCCTGCTCGACCTTGGTGTCGAAGAGCCGGAAGCCGCGGCGCAGGTAGTTGTCCATCGCGTGCGGGCCGTCCTTGGAGCAGGTGTGCACCCACACCCGCTTCGTCGGCTGCCGATCCGGCCAGCGCTCCGCCAGATCCCAGGCGCGCGCGACCCCGTAGGCGAGCAGATGGCCGCCTATCCGGCGCCCGCGGAAGGCCGGGATCAGCCCGAAGTACATGATCTCGACCACGCCGTCGTCCTGCGGGTCCAGTTCCATGTATCCGGCCGGGGTTCCGTTCTCGTACGCCACCCAGGTCTCGGCCCCTGGCCGGTCCAGCGTCTCCTGCCACTGCGCGTACGTCATCGGCAGCCGGTCGGTCCACTGGATGTCGCCGCCGACGGCGGTGTAGAGGAAGCGGCTGAACTCGGGCAGCGGTACCGCGGACCGTACGATCCGGACGTCCCCCTCCGGGGCGGTGGCGGGCCGTAGATCGTCGGGGGAGGTCTGCTCCAGGGACCAGACGGTCACCTCGGCTGCGGCAGCTGTGGGCTCGGGGTTGCTCATGACTGCCAGGGAACCATGCCGCAGAGCTCTGGCCAAAGCCTGTCCCGTGGCCTGGACCGCCCGGCTCCGCTCACACCGCCGTACGGGCCCTGACCACCACCGGAGCCGTCGAGCGCGGCAGCAGATCGCCCGGATGCTCGGGGTGGATCACCTCCACCTCGACACCCTCGCCGAGGCGGTACGGGCGGTGGGTCAGTACCTCGGCGAGGTGGCGCCGGATGCGTGAGATCTCGGCCCGCACCGTCACCGTCCGGGTCGGATCGCCGAAGACGTCCTCCGCCAGCTCGGACGCGGTACGTCCCTCGCGGTGCAGCGCCAGGGCGTACAGCAGTTCGGCGTGGCGCGGTGAGAGCCGCTGGGTCCAGGTGCCGACCGGCCCCACCACGCTGACCGCGAGGCGCTGCGGGCGGCTCAGATCGAGGACCACCCGGCGCGGCGGCCCGTCCGAGGGACCGTCCGCCACCTGGAGCAGCCAGCCCCCGGGCAGTGGCTCCACCCGGCACATGCCCAGCGACGGCAGCCAGGTCCGGCCCGGCCGCAGCGACTTCGGCAGCGGCAGCCGGTCCACCGGCGGCATTCCGATCACCGCGGCCGGCCAGCCGTGCACGTCCACCGCCAGAGCCCGGCCGCCCAGCCGGGCAAGCAGCGGTGTGGCCACCGAGCGCAGCCGGTCGATCGCGACCAGATGGCCGGTCCGGATCTCGCTCTCGGCGAGCCGGGCCACCGATCCGACCAGCGCCAGCGTCATCGGATGGACGGTGGACACGGGACCGCTGATGTCGACGACGCCCAGTATCCGGCCGTCCCGAGGGTCACGGACCGGGGCCGCCGCACACGTCCAGTTCTGGAGAGTACGGACGAAGTGCTCGGACGCGTGGACCTGGACCGCGGCGCGCGAGGCCAGCGCGGTACCGATCGCGTTGGTACCGGTGGTCGTCTCGGACCAGGCCGCCCCCTCCTCCAGGCAGATGTCGTCGGCGCGGCGCAGCACCCCCGGATTGCCCTGCCGCCAGAGCACCCGGCCCTCGGCATCGGTGATGACCACGATCTGCTGCGCGGCGTCGGCGAGGGAGGCCAGTCCCTCGCCGAGAACCGGCATCACCTCACCCAGGGCTGTGCTCCGGCGCCGGTGCTCGATCTCGTCCGGTTGCAGCAGCACGCTCTCCGTCGACTGTTCCGGATCGACGCCGCTGCGCAGCACCCGTTTCCACGAGGCACCGATCTCGGCCCGCAGGGAGGCCTGCGTCCTGTCGCCCGTCGCCCTCGCCTCCCGGCCTCTGCGGAGCGGGCGTGCGGCCCGGTCCGGGTCCATGGCGGAGAGCCGCGCCACCTCGGCCGCCTGCGGCTCCACCGTCGCATCCCCCGTAACAGGGCCGAGTCGACGGCCCAGGGACCCCATCCTGCCGCTCCGGGGATCCCGATACCGGGCACTCCGCACAACCGGTGCAACCCTTTGCAACTCTGGCGGTGGCCCGCCGCCACGTATGAGAGTGGTGCAACACCGCACGGCGGAGCCTGGCCCCGCTGTTCGGTGTGCACAGCATGGAGGGTGGTGCCGTGTCGGCGCAGCACCACCCTCCGTCGCTGAACCGGGCGGGGTCAGTGCGCGACGGGCCGCGCCCGCTCCACGACCGGGACCAGGTCCAGGGTGTGCGGCAGCGTCCCGAATGCCGTCCCCCACTCCCCGCCCAGCCGTGAGGCGCAGAACGCGTCGGCGACCTCCGGCGGTGCCCATCGGACCAGCAGCGAGCCCTGCAGCACCAGCGCCATCCGCTCGGCGAGCCGGCGGGCCCGCGCCTCGATCCCGTTCAGATCGGCCAGCTCGGTCAGCATGTCCTTGATCGCTCTGTCCAGCCGGTGATCCGCGCCGCGCGCCCTGCCGACCTCCTGCAGGAACGCGTTGAGCGCCTGCGGCTCGCGCTGCAGCGCCCGCAGCACATCCAGCGCCTGTACGTTCCCCGAGCCCTCCCAGATCGAGTTGAGCGGCGCCTCGCGCAGCAGCCGCGGCATCCCGGACTCCTCGACGTACCCGTTTCCGCCCAGACACTCCAGTGCCTCGGCCACCATCGGCGTGCACCGTTTCGTCACCCAGTACTTCGCCGTGGGCACCGCGATCCGCAGAAAGGCCTGCTCCGTCTCGGTCCCGGCGTCGTACGCGGCGGCGAGCCGCAGCGCCAGCACCGTGGCCGCCTCCGACTCCAGGGCCAGATCGGCCAGCACGTTGCGCATCAGCGGCTTCTCGATCAGCACCCCGCCGAAGGCGCTGCGGTACGCGCAGTGGTGGACCGCCTGCGCCACCGCCTGCCGCATCAGTGCCGCGGAACCGGTCACACAGTCCAGCCGGGTCGCCGCCACCATCTCGATGATGGTGCGCACCCCGCGCCCCTCGTCGCCGACCCGGCGCGCCCACGTGCCGTCGAACTCGACCTCGCCCGACGCGTTGGACCGGTTGCCCAGCTTGTCCTTGAGGCGCTGGATCGCGAACATGTTGCGGGTGCCGTCGGGCAGCACCCGGGGCAGCAGGAAGCACGTCAGCCCGCCGGGTGCCTGCGCCAGCACCAGGAAACCGTCGGACATCGGCGCCGAGCAGAACCACTTGTGCCCGGTGAGCAGATACTCGCCGTCGGCGGCCAGCGGATCGGCCCTCGTCGTGTTGGACCGCACGTCCGTGCCGCCCTGCTTCTCCGTCATACCCATGCCGAAGAGGGCGCCGGTCTTCTGCGCGGCGGGCAGCAGTTCGCGCTCGTACACCGTCGAGGTCAGCCGCGGCTCCCACTCGGCGGCGAGCGCCGGATCGGTCCGCAGCGCGGGCACCGCCGCGTGGGTCATCGAAAGCGGGCAGCCGTGCCCGCCCTCGGCCTGCGTCCACACCAGGAAGCCGGCCGTGCGCCGCACATGGCCGCCCGGCCTGCCCCAGGCGTCGGTCAGCCCCGCGGAGACCGCGTGTCCCAGCAGGCGGTGCCAGGAGGGATGGAACTCCACTTCGTCGATGCGATGCCCGTACCGGTCATGGGTACGCAGCCGCGGAGGGTTCTCGTTCGCCTGCGCACCCCACCGCTGGACCTGTGCGGACCCGGCGGCCCGGCCCAGCTCGCCGAGCTCGACGCGCGCCGTGCCGAGCAGCTCGGGTGCGAGGTGACGCTCCACCGCCTCGGTGAGGGCGCGGTCGGCTGCGAAGACGTCGTAGCCGACCAGCGGCGGGACCTGATTGGACACGGTGTGGGTGGTGGCTGCCATGCCGATACGGTAAGGACGTGCAGGCAGCAAATGAAACACCCGAGCGGCCACGTGGCCGGCTCCACCGGGCCCGAGTCCTCTACCGCAACGTATCCAAGCGGCAGATGGTCTGGCAGTTGCTCAAGGACACCGTCAATTCGTGCATGGAGTACCGCATTCTGGGACTCGCCGCCGAGGCGGCGTTCTTCACCCTGCTCTCGCTCCCGCCGCTGCTGCTCGGCCTGATCGGTCTGCTCGGCTACGTCGACGAGTGGACGAGCACCACGACGGTCGCCTCCATCGAGCGCAACATCCTCAACGCGGCGCAGACGGTCCTGTCCGAGCGGGGCGTCAACGACTTCGCCAAGCCACTCCTGGCCGACGTCACGACCGGCGCCCGTCCCGATGTCATCTCGATCGGATTCGCGATCGCGCTCTGGTCCGGATCCCGTGCGGTGAACGTCTTCATCGACACGATCACCGTGATGTACGGCCTCGACGGCCAGCGCGGCGTCGTCAAGACGCGGCTGCTCTCGTTCGTCCTGTACATCGTCGCGCTGCTGCTCGGCGCGGTCGTGCTGCCGTTGCTCGTGGTCGGCCCCGACCGGGTCGTGGAGTTCATCCCGTGGGGCACGGAGCTCATAAGCGTCCTCTACTGGCCGCTGGTGATCCTGCTGTCCATCGCCTTCCTGACCACGCTCTACCACGTGTCCGTACCGGTCAGGTCGCCGTGGATCGAGGACACACCGGGCGCGCTGGTGGCGCTCGCGATGTGGGTGCTGGGCAGCTTCCTGCTGCGGATCTACCTGACCAGCACGGTCGAGGGTCCGACGATCTACGGCTCCCTGGCCGCCCCCATCGCCGTGCTGCTGTGGATCGGTATCTCCGCCTTCGCGGTACTGGTCGGTGCGGCCGTCAACGCGGCCATCGACCGGGTGTGGCCGTCGGTCGCGACAGCCGCGGCACGCGCCGCCAACGACCGGGTGCGGGCCGCCCAGGCGGCGGAGCTGGTGGCGCGCGCCAGGGCGGAGAGCGACGACGGCTGGGACGACATCGAGGACGGCGACAGCCCGTACATGCCCTCCGAGTTCCCGGAGCGGTGGTCGCGGTTCCTGCCGCCGGACGACGTGAAGTCCCGGCTGCTCCAGCCGAGGAGCGACAAGGACTCGGTCAAGGACCCGGCCAAGGACGGGGAGCGGCAGCCCAAGGGGTCCCGCGAGGCCCGTTCGTAGCCTCGGCCGCCCCGGAGCCCACGAGGCTGTTCTAGGGCGTGTTTCGAAAGTCCCGCCTGCTCGGCGACGTCTCGCACGCACGCTCGCCGCGTTGTCGGGATCACCCCGATACATCCAGTATCGGGGCGACCCTCC
>NZ_JBHVWN010000040.1:0-37188 GCF_042882275.1 Streptomyces sp. NPDC058231
GGTGCCTGGGCCTCGCCGTCCTCGGCTACCTCTGGGCAACCTCGAAATTCAACAGCGACCCCAAGTAACCCCCATGACCACGCGGACCACCCCCCACAACCCCCACACCCACCCCCAGGGGCGGCGACCCCGACACCACGTCGGCACACGCCGCCCCACCACCACACCCCACCCACAACCCCCACACCCACCCAGGCGTCCGGAAGCCCGGAGGCCTACGCGGAGGCGCTCTGCGGGTGCGTCCCCGTTGCCCCGTCGATCAGTTCGCGGACGATGTCCATGTGCCCGGCGTGCCGTACGACGTCCTCCAGCATGTGGATGAGCACCCAGCGCATCGACACCTTCCGGCCGTCCCATGCCGTACCCAGCTCGTCGAGCGGGGTCTCCGCTATCGCCAGGTCCGCGGCGGCGCGGGCGCGGGCGTAGAAGGCCAGGATGTCGGCCGTCGTCTCGCCCGGGGCGACCGCCATGTCCTCCGTGGACGCGTCGAACCAGAGCTTCTCCGTCTCGCGGCCGAACGGTGTGCAGAACCAGCCGTACTCGACCGTCGCCAGATGCTTCACCAGGCCCAGCAGATTCGTGCCCGTCGGCGTCATCGGGCGACGCAGCTGCTCGTCGTCGAGGCCGTCCAGCTTCCACAGCACCGCGTCACGGTGCCGGTCGAGGGCGATGTGCAGGGACTCCTTCTCGTTGCCGGTGTACGGCACGGTCTTCATCATGCGGGGACTCTAGTGCTGTGACCGACGAGCCCCCGCCGGGGAACGAACGGGCGGGGCCGATCCGCAACGCCCTCACGGAGGCGGCCGGGTGGGGACGCCGAAGGGCCCCCGGCACGGACGCGTACCGGGGGCCCTCCACGACGTGCGGCAGTCGGTTACAGCTTCTCGATCACATAGTCGATGCAGGCCGTGAGGGCCTGGACGTCCGCCGGGTCGATCGCCGGGAACATCGCGATGCGCAGCTGGTTGCGGCCGAGCTTGCGGTACGGCTCGGTGTCGACGATGCCGTTGGCGCGCAGCACCTTGGCGATCGCCGCGGCGTCGATCTCGTCCGCGAAGTCGATCGTGCCGATGACCGCCGAGCGCTTCGCCGGGTCGGTGACGAACGGGGTCGCGTACTTCGACTCCTCGGCCCAGCCGTACAGGTGCTGCGCCGACGCGGCGCTGCGACCGGTCGAGAAGTCCAGGCCGCCCTGGCTGTTGAACCAGGTCAGCTGCTCGTTCAGGAGGAACAGCGTGGCCAGGGACGGGGTGTTGTACGTCTGGTTCTTGAGCGAGTTGTCGATCGCCGTCGGCAGCGAGAAGAACTCCGGGATGTGGCGGCCGGAGGCGTGGATGCGTGCGGCGCGCTCCAGGGCCGCCGGGGAGAACGCGGCGATCCACAGGCCACCGTCGGCGGCGAAGACCTTCTGCGGTCCGAAGTAGTAGACGTCCGTCTCGGTGACGTCGACCGGCAGGCCGCCCGCGCCGGAGGTGGCGTCCACCAGGATCAGGGAACCCTCGTCGGCGCCCGCGACGCGCTTGACCGGCATGGCGACACCGGTCGACGTCTCGTTCTGCGTGAACGCGTAGACGTCGACGCCCGCCTCGGCCTGCGGGTCCGGGTGGGTGCCCGGTTCGGAGGCGATGACGCTCGGGTCGGCGAGCCACGGGGCGAGCTTCGCGGCCGTCGTGAACTTCGACGAGAACTCACCGAAGTTGAGGTGCTGGGACTTCGTCTCGATCAGACCGTGCGTCGCGATGTCCCAGAAGGCGGTGGAGCCGCCGTTGCCCAGGACCACCTCGTATCCCTCGGGGAGGGAGAAGAGGTCGCGCACACCCTCACGCACCGAGCCGACCAGGTTCTTGACCGGGGCCTGGCGGTGGGACGTACCGAGAAGAGACGCCCCGGTGGCGGCCAGCGCGTCGAGCGCCTCCGTCCGCACCTTGGAAGGACCGGCGCCGAAGCGCCCGTCGGAGGGCTTGATGTCAGCGGGAATCTGGATGTCGGCCACGGACCGGAGCGTAGTACCTCACGGACCCGGCAGAAGACCGTGTCCGTCCGATGAGACACCCGATCCGGTCCGCGGACCGCATCGCGCCGCGGGTCAGCCCAGCTCGACCGGCAGGTCGTACAGGTCGTTCTGGGTGACGACCGGCTTGTTCCGCAGCTCGGACGCCGGGACGGCGAGTTCCAGCTCGGGGAACCGCTCGTACAGCGCGGGCAGCGCCACCCCCGCCTCCAGCCGGGACAGCGCGGCGCCCGGACAGACGTGCGGGCCGTGGCCGAACGCGATGTGCCGGTTGGGGGAGCGGGTGACGTCGAACTCCCCGGCCGTCGGACCGTACTGCGCCTCGTCGCGGCCCAGCGCGCCGAAGGAGACGATCAGCGCCTCCCCCTTCGGCAGCACCTTGTCGCCGACCTCGACATCCTCGGTGGCGAACCGGATGAGCACGTGAGAGGTCGGGGTGTTCCAGCGGAGGGTCTCCTCGATCACGTTCTCCCACGGCACCTCCCCGCCCAGCACCTGCTTCCGCTGCTCCGGGTGGGTCTGGAGCGCGACGACCGCGTTCACGATGAGGCTGATCGTGGTCTCGTGACCGGCCGCGATGATCAGCTGAAGGGTGTTGACGATCTCCTCGTCGGTGAGCCGGTCGCCGTCCTCGGACGCCGCGATCAGAGCACTGGTCAGGTCGTCGCCCGGGTTCTCCCGCTTGGAGTCGACGATCTTGGTGAAGAGCGCGCCGAGGTCCGCCATCATCTGCGGGACCTCCTCCGGCGGGGTCTGCGTCGAGAAGAACTTCTCGAACAGCTCCTTCAGCCGCGGGTGGTCGGCGCCGTCCACCCCCATCAGCTCGCTGACGACGTTCATCGGCAGCGGGTACGCGAACTCCGCCTTCAGGTCGACCTGCTCGCCCCTGGGCAGCGCCGCCAGCCGGTCCAGGCTCGCCGTGGTCAGCGCCTCGATGCCCACCCGCAGCCGCTCCACCCGCTTCACAGTCAGCGCCTGCGCGACCAGGGTGCGCAGCCGGCGGTGGTCCGCGCCGTCGACCGTCAGCATGGAGCGGCCCGGGTTGGCGAGACCGATCAGCGGCCAGTCCATGGGTATCTCGCCGCGCTGCCAGGCGCCCCAGACGTTGATGTCCTTCACGATCCTGCTGTCGGTGAGCAGCTGGCGTGCCTCCGCGTGGTGGGTGACCGCGTAGCAGTGCACCCCGCCCGGCAGCTCCACCTCGGCGAGCGGGCCGGCGGCGCGCAGCCGGGCGCTCTCCCCGTGGAGATCGGTGACGAAGGGGTCGAGGGCGATCCGGGTCATCTCTGTCCTCCGAGCGCAGGGGTGGGCGTGAAGGCCACGGGCAGGTCCGTCAGGCCGCGCAGCCACGGCGAGGGGCGCCGGGTGAGCTGGGTGGCGGGAACGGCGAGGTCGATGTCCGGGAGCCGGTCGAGGAGCACCTCGATACCGGTACGGGCGATGACCTCGGCGGTCTCCTGGGCGGGGAACGGACAGCGGTGCTCGCCGTGGCCGAAGGAGAGGAAGGCGTTGTTGCCGCCGGTCAGCGCGGAGCCGTCGGTGCGGACCTGCGGGTCCGCGTTAGCGGCGGCGATGCCGAGCAGCAGCAGGTCGCCCGCCTGGATGTGGCGCCCGCCGAGATGGGTGTCGCGCGAGGCCCAGCGTCCCGCGACGTTCTGGGTCGGGGTGTCCTCCCAGAGCGCTTCGTTCATCGCCTCGGCGACGCTGTGCCGCCCGCCCGACAGGGAGGCGGTGAACCGGTCGTCGGTGAGCATCAGCCGCAGTGAGTTGCCCATCCAGTCGGCGGTCGGCTGGTGGCCGGCCGCCATCATGACCATGAGGTCCTGGGCGACCTCCTCGTCGGTGAAGCCGCCGGTGTCGGCGAGCATCCGGGTGGCGACGTCGTCGCCGGGCTCGGCGTGCTTGTCCACCAGCAGCTGCGCCATGGACGAGGCGAGGTGCTGCTGCCCGGCGAGGGCCCGCTCCCGGCCGTCGATCATGTCGTTGATCGATCCGACGAGGGCGCGGCCGACGGCGTCGCCGAAGCCGTAGATCTTCGCCAGTACGAGAGCGGGCAGCAGCATCGCGTAGTCGGCGATGATGTCGGTCCCGCCCGTGGAGCAGAACCCGTCGACGAGTTCGTCGGCGAACTCCTCCGCGTACCGCTTCAGGGCGAACGGGTCGACGGCCTCCAGCGCCTCGCTGATCATCGCGGCGCGCTCGGTGTGACGCGGTCCGACCGTGTAGAGGATCGACGGCTGCTTGTGGCCGATCATCGGCAGCAGCGGCCAGTCGTCGGGGATGCGGTCCCACTGGTTCCACAGGTCGGAGTCACGGCTGAACAGCACGGGGTCGCCGGTCAGCTGGTGCAGTTCGCGGTAGCCGAGCACCAGCCAGGCGGGGATGTCCCCGTCCAGGACGACGGGTGCGACGGCTCCGTGGTCGCGACGCATCTCCCGGTACAGCGTGGCGGGTTCGGTCTGGAACCGGGGACCGGAGAGCGGCGCGGGGCCGTGCGCCACGGGGCAGACGGAGGGCGGCGCGGGGGACTGGGTCACGGGGTGGGCTCCGGGGTCTTCTCCGGCGCGGTCTCCGGACGGGCGGTGGACGGGCCGGCGGCTCTGCCCTGCGCGAGGGCGTGGAGGTGCTCGACCAGCGTGATCAGTACGTACTTGCTGGACGACCGGTCCCGGGCGTCGCACTCCACGAGGGGCACGTCGTCCGAGAGGTCGAGAGCCTCGCGTATCTGCTGTTCGGTGTGGAGCGGCCCGCCGAAGTCGTTGCACGCCACGATGAACGGCGTGCCGTGGTGCTCCAGACGGTCGATGGCGTACCAGGAGTCGGCGAGCCGGCGGGTGTCGACGAGGACGACGGCACCGAGCGTCCCGGAGAACAGCCGGTCCCACAGGAACCAGAAGCGTTCCTGGCCGGGAGCGCCGAAGAGGTACAGCACCGAGCGCTCGTCGAGGGAGATCCGGCCGAAGTCGAAGGCGACGGTCGTGGACGTCTTCGACTGCACGCCGTCGAGGTGGTCGACGGCCTCGCCCGCGCGGGTCATGGTCTCTTCCGTGTTCAGCGGACGGATCTCGCTGACGGATCGGACCATGGTGGTCTTGCCTACCCCGAAGCCGCCGACGACGACGATCTTCAGACCGTTGTCGGCGGTCGCCTGCAGGGCGGCACGGTCAGAGGTTGCGGAGTCCAACGAGCACCTGTTCCAGAATGTCGGGGTCGGGGAGCCGGTCCGCGACACGTGCGGTACGGGGGTGGCGGGCGCTGATCCGCCCGGTGTCCAGCAGGTCGGACAGCATGATCCGGACGATGCTGACGGGCAGGCCGAGGCCCGCCGCGATCTCGACGACCGCGGTGGGGCTCTGGCACATCCGCAGGATCGTGACGTGCTCCGACTGCGTGCCGGGCGTCGGCTCGCATTCGGAGACCACCAGCGTCACCAGGTCGAACGCGTCCGAATCTGACCGGCTGCGGCCACCGGTGAGGGTGTACAGCCGGTCCGGGTCGTCGTCCCGGCCGGGGCGGAGGCGGGTCATACGGTGGTGGTCGCGTCAGCCGGGTCGGCTTCGGACGGGGAACGCGGCGGGGCGCTGAGGTGCTCGCCGAGCTGCTCGACGAGTTCGCTCATGTTGTGGCCGATGAGGCCGACGTCGGAGTCGTCGGAGGCGACGACGGCGAGATGGGCGCCCGCGCCCGCCTCGACGATGAAGAGCACGCCGCCGTAGAACTCGGCCATCGCGGACCGTACGCCGCCGGTGCCGTCACCGAACTCGACGGACGCGCCGTGCGACAGGCTCTGGATCCCGGCCGAGATCGCGGCCAGCTGGTCGGCCTGGTCGACGGAGAGCTCGGGGGTACGGCAGAGCTTGAGGCCGTCCCTGGACAGGACGAGGGCGTGCCGGGTGCCGGGGGTGCGCTCCAGGAGCCCCTCCAGCAGCCAGTTGAGCTTCTCGTCGGTGGTCGCGGTCATCGGGTGTTGCCTTCCGGGTGCGAGGAGTTGGGTCGTACTGCCTGGCGGAAGCTGCTGAAGCGCGCTGCCTGTTCCTTGGGATCGGCGGTACGGGCCCGGGGAGTTGCGGTGGCGCGGGTGGCGTTGTTGCGTGACTCGGCGGCGGCCAGGGTGCGGCCACGGGTGCGCTTGGGGAGCCCGCTCTCACCGAACCGGGGGAGGCCGCCGGTGGTCTCGGACGCGGAGGAGTCCCCGGGGGCGGTCTCGGTCCGCGCTGCCGGGGCCGCCGCCCCGTGGGAGGGCTCGGGCTCGGCGGCGATGACCGGCGCGGCCTCCGGGGCGGGCACCGGGGTGCGGGTGATCAGCTCCTGCGGGAGCATCATCAGCGCGCCCGTGCCGCCGCGTGCGGACGGCCGGAACGACACCGTCATGCCGTGCTTACGGGCGAGCCGGCCGACCACGGCGAGGCCGAGCCGGGTGCCGGACAGCCGGGTCAGGTCCTGGTGGGTGGCGGACACCGCCTGCTCCGCGCGCCGCAGCTGGACGTCGCTCATCACCAGACCGCTGTCCTCGACGGTCAGGACGATGCCGGCCGGCACCTCCTCGACGTACACATGGACCTCCGCTGTGGGCGGAGAGAAGTTGGCAGCGTTGTCGAGGAGTTCGGCGAGGGCGTGCATGACACCCTCGGCGGCGTGACCGGCGATCGCGACGTCGCTGGTCGAGTGGAGACGTACCCGCTGGTAGCCGCCGATCCGTCCCATCGCGCCGCGCAGGATGGACTCCATCACGATCGGCTTCGACCAGCGCCGACCGGAGCGGGCCCCGGTCAGCACGGCGATGGAGTCGGCGAGCCGGCCCGCCTGGGCGGTGCGGTGGTCCAGGTGCAGGAGATCGCCGAGCACGTCCTCGGCGGAGTGGCGGTGCTCCATATCGCGCAGGTCGGCCAGCATGCTGGTGGCGAGCGCCTGCATCCGGCCGGCGGCGTTGGCGCAGGCGGCGAGCGCGGCGGAGCGCTCGGTCTCGCTGCGGGACACGCGGGCGGTGAGCCGCTCGACCTCGGCGCCCAGCCGGGCGGACTGGGCGGCGGCCTGTTCGGTGATCCGGGCGGTCTCGGTCGCCGCGGCGGCCTTGATCCTGGCCGCTTCCGCGGTGAACCGCTGGGCGTCGGCCGCCGAGGTCGACACCAGCCGCGAGGTCTCGGCGGTGAACCGCTCGGACTCGGCGGTGCGGCGCGCGCGCAGCAGGCGTGCGATGACCCGGGCATGGACGGCGACGGCCACGGCCACGGACAGCAGCGCGGCGGCGGCGCTCGCCCCCCAGGCCAGCGGTGTTCTCACCGAGGCGGGGGCGGCGAGGACCGCCCACAGGCAGCAGGAACCGGTGAGGGCCGCCGAGACCAGCAGGGCCAGTGCGGTCGGCCGGAGTGTGGGGCGCAAGCGGAGTCCTCGGGGCGGACGGTGGCGGACAGGGCAGATGCGGACAGGTCGGTACGTGTGGGGGTGATCGTGATCAACCGGAGTTGATAATTCCTAGTCAAGTAGAGGTCACTATATGAGAATTGACGATCTGTTTGGGAAGGCCTTGTGGCCTTTCTCTGTCACGTATGTGATTACGGATCCGACGTATTCCGACGTACTGACGTATTCGGGGAAACGCGAAGGGGTATCCCTTCTCCCCGCCCCCGCCGACGGCATCCTGGACGCATGGCTGAACGACACGACCGCACCGCTCTGCTGAGGGCCCTCGACGGTGCCGTGCGCGGAGAGGTGGAGTCCGACGCCACCGCGCGGGCGCTGAACACCATGGACGCCTCCAACTACCGCCGGGTGCCGCTCGCGGTGGTCGCCCCGCGCGACGCCGACGACGTCGCCGCCGCGCTCGCCGTCTGCCGCGCGCACGGGGTGCCCGTCGTGCCGCGCGGCGGCGGCACCTCCATCGCCGGACAGGCCACCGGAACGGGTGTGGTCCTGGACCTCACCCGCCACCTGCGGAGGATCACCGCGCTGGACGCGGAGTCCAGGACGGCCGTCGTCCAGCCGGGTGTGGTCCTGGACGAGCTGCGTGCCGCCGCCGCGCCGCACGGCCTGACCTTCGGCCCCGACCCGTCCACCCACAGCCGCTGCACGCTCGGCGGCATGATCGGCAACAACTCCTGCGGCGCCCACTCGGTGGCCTGGGGCACCACCGCCGACAACATCCACGCCCTGACCGTCGCCAGCTACGGCGGCGACACGCTCCGGCTCGGCCGGGGCCGGTGGGACGGCGCCCCCGCCGGTCTCCGCGAACTGGCCGGCGGTCACCTCGCCCTGCTCCGCACCGGTTTCCCCGAACTCCCGCGCCGCATCTCCGGATACGCCCTCGACGCGCTGCTCCCCGAGCGCGGCCCGGACCTCGCCCGGGCCTTCTGCGGCAGTGAGGGCACGCTCGGCGTGGTGACGGAGGCGACCGTACGGCTGGTCGAGATGCCCCGGGCCCGCGCTCTGGCCGTACTCGGCTACGCCGACGAGTCCGCCGCCGCCGAAGCCGCCCCGGGGCTCCTGCCGTACCGGCCACTGACGGTCGAGGGGATGGCCGCGGATCTCGTCCGTGAACCGGCAGGACTGCCGCGCGGTGGCGCCTGGCTCCTCGTCGAGACGGGCGGCGGCACCCCCGCCGAGGCGCGGGCGCACGCCGAACGGATCCTGCGGGCGGCCGACGCGGTGGACGGCGCCGTCGTCACCGACCCGGCCGGGCAGCGGACCCTGTGGCGCATCCGCGAGGACGCGGCCGGAACCGCGACCCGGACGGCCGACGGCAGCGAGGCGTGGCCCGGATGGGAGGACTGCGCCGTACCGCCCGCCCGCCTCGGCCCGTATCTGCGCGACTTCCGGCGCCTGCTCGCCGAGTACGGGCTGCGCGGCACCCCGTACGGCCACTTCGGCGAGGGGTGCATCCATGTCCGGATCGACTTCGACCTGCTGAGCACGGACGGGGTGGCCCGCTTCCGCCGCTTCTCCGAGGAGCTCGCGACGCTCGTGGTGGCCCACGGCGGCTCGCTGAGCGGCGAGCACGGCGACGGCCAGGCCAGGGCCGAGCTGCTGCCCCGGATGTACGGAGACGAACTCGTCGCCCTCTTCGGTGAGTTCAAGGACATCTGGGACCCGGACGGCGGTATGAACCCCGGTATCCTCGCCCGCCCTGCCCGGCTCGACGAGAACCTCCGCTTCGAGGTGCTGCCCCGCCGCCCGGTGGACGTCGTCTTCGGCTACCCGCACGACGGCGGGGACTTCTCGGCGGCCGTACGCAGATGTGTCGGCGTCGCCAAGTGCCGTACGGCGCAGGCGCCGGACACGGGCGTGATGTGCCCGTCGTTCCGGGTGACCGGCGAGGAGGCCCACTCCACCCGCGGCCGGGCCCGGCTGCTGCACGAGATGCTGGCCGGCGAGATCGTCACGGACGGCTGGCGGAGCGAGGAGGTGCGGGACGCGCTCGACCTCTGCCTGTCCTGCAAGGGGTGCCGCAGCGACTGCCCGGTGGGCGTGGACATGGCCACGTACAAGGCGGAGTTCCTGCACCATCATTACCGGCGCCGCCGCCGTCCGGCCTCGCACTACACGCTGGGGCGGCTGCCGCAGTGGCTGCGCCTGGCCGCCCCGTTCGCCGGGGTGCTGAACGCCCTGGCCGGAATCAGCCCGCTCGCCACCCTCGCGAAACGCCTGGCGGGCATCGCCCCGGAGCGGACCCTTCCGGTGCTGGCGCGGAAGACCTTCACCCGGTGGGTCCGTGCGCGGAGGCGCGGGAAGCGGCCGCTGCTCCCGGACAGCCGGACGGTGACCCTCTGGCCGGACACCTTCACCGACCACTTCTCCCCGGAGGTCGGCAGGGCGGCGGTCCGGGTCCTGGAGGCGGCGGGCCGCACCGCCGTGCACCCGGGACGGGGCGTGTGCTGCGGCCTCACCTATGTGTCGACGGGCCAGCTGGACCGGGCCCGCAGGGTCATGCGCCGCACCCTGGACCGGATGGGCGCATCCCTGGGCGATCCGCTCGTCGTCCTCGAACCGAGCTGCGCCGCCACCCTCCGCACGGACCTCCCGGAACTCCTCCCCGACGACCCCCGGGCCGCCCGGCTCGCGGCTTCGGTGCGGACCTTGGCGCAGTACCTGGAGGAGTACGCCCCCGACTGGCAGCCGCCCCGCCTGGACCGGCCGGCCGTCGGCCAGACCCACTGCCACCAGCACGCGGTCCTGGGCGACGCGGCCGAACGCCGCCTGCGGGATCGGGCCGGACTGACGGGGGAGCTGAGCGGCGGCTGCTGCGGGCTGGCCGGGAACTTCGGTTTCGAGCGCGGCCACTGGGAGGTGTCGGCGGCCTGCGCGGAGGAGCGGCTGCTGCCGTCGGTGCGGGGCGCGGCGCCCGGCACCGAGATCCTGGCGGACGGCTTCTCGTGCCGGACCCAGCTGGAACAGCTGGGCGGAGTGCGGGCGCGGCACCTGGCGGAGGCGCTGGCCGAAGGTCTGGACGAGGCCGACGCGCGACCGTACGGCGACTGAGGGGCACGGGCGGGGCGGGAGAGAGCCGTGGTGGCCGGCCGGTCCCCGGCGTTCACAGCACCTCGACTACAGCACCGGGTAAGGGCATTCCCTCATCCGTCGAGGTCCCGCCCGATGATCTCGCGGGCCAGCGCGGCGAGCTCCGGCAGCGCCGGGTGGCCGGGGGCGTCGCGCCGGGCGAGCAGCAGCGGCACCGCCGGGGCGTCCACGAGCGGGCGGTACGCGACCCCGGCGTGCGGGTGCATGCCGGCGGTGGAGGCGGCCGACACCCCGGAGCCGCGCCCGGCCGCGATGGCGGTCAGCCAGTCGTCGGTGTTGGCGACGGTGACGGTGGCGGCGGGGCGGCCGTGCGGCGGCCAGAGCTCGACGGTGGTGGTGCCGGAGACGGTGTTCAGCACGACGGTCCCGTCCGCGAGATCGGCGAGGCGGAGCGTGGCGTGCCCGGCGAGCGGCCCGTCCGCGGTCACCGCCGCCACCCGGTCCTCGCTGAGCAGTACCTCGGTGACCAGCCCGGGAGTGTCGACCGGTCCGCGCAGCAGCGCCGCGTCCACTTCGCCGCGGGTGAGCCCGGCCGTGCGGTCGTCGATCCGCAGCAGTTCGAGGGGCGTCTGCGGGTACCGCTCCTGCCAGTTGCGCAGCAGCGGTGTGGTGTACGGACCCAGCGCCGACCAGGCGTGCCCGAGCCGCAGGGGCCGGTGCCGCAGACCGCCGGGGTCGACCGCTTCGTCGAACGCGGCCACCGCGGCGGCCGCCTTGTCACGGAAGACGACGCCCTCGGGGGTGAGGGTGAGGTGGTGGGTGGAGCGGTCGACGAGCCGGAGCCCGAGGTGCCGTTCCAGTGCGGCGAGCGTGCGGGAGACGGCGGGCTGGGTGAGCCGGAGCGCGGCGGCGGCGCGTGTGACGTTGCCCGCTTCGGCGACGGCGAGGAAGGCCCGCAGATGGCGCAGCTCGACGGAGCGGCCCGTGCTCTGTCCTGTGCTCATGCGCGTGGAGCATAACGAGAGCGCAATCGGCATTTCACGCGCCGCGCGGACGTCTCTACGGTGAAGAGGCGTGCGCCACCGCAAGAGTGCAGTATCTTCAATTATCAAGTGCAACACATTGAACTCTCCGAGGATGAAGGCCGCCCGTGAAAGACCAGCGCAGTGCCGTGGAGCCGGCCGCAGCAGCCGTCGCCGTACCGGAGGCGGTGACCGCCCTCGACGGTCCGGGCGCCGCGCAGCCGGCGCGCCAGGGCGGCCGCAGGGCGGCGCTCGCTCCGGTGGCCCTGGTGGTCGCGGGCGGGCTCTCCGTCCAGTTCGGCTCCGCGGTCGCGGCCCTGCTGATGCCGCGGGCGGGCGCGCTCGGGGTGGTCACGCTCCGGCTGGCCGTCGCCGCGGTCGTCCTGCTGGCCGTCTGCCGCCCGAAACTGCGCGGCCACTCGCGGGCCGACTGGGGCACGGTGGCTGCGTTCGGCGTCGCCATGGGCGCCATGAACATGCTCTTCTACCAGGCGCTCGACCGGATCCCGCTGGGCGCGGCCGTCACCCTGGAGGTGCTCGGCCCGCTGGCGCTCTCGGTCGTCGCCTCCCGCCGTCTGATCAACTTCGTCTGGGCGGGTCTCGCGCTGGGCGGGGTGTTCCTGCTGGGCGGCGGCGGCTTCGACCGCCTGGACCCGCTCGGCGCGGCATTCGCGCTCGGCGCCGGGGCGATGTGGGCGACCTACATCATCTTCAGCGCCCGCACCGGCCGCCGCTTCCCGCAGGCCGACGGCCTGGCGCTGGCGATGACGGTCGCCGCGGTCCTGTCGCTCCCGCTGGGCATCCTGGAGTCCGGCGCGAAGCTCGCCGTGCCGTCGACGGTCGCGATGGGTGCGGCGGTGGCGCTGATGAGCTCGGTGCTGCCGTACACGCTGGAACTGATGGCGCTGCGCCGGCTTCCCGCGCCGACCTTCGCGGTCCTGATGAGTCTGGAACCGGCCATCGCCGCGACGGCCGGCTTCCTCATCCTCGACCAGGCACTGACGGCCACCGACGCCCTCGCCATCGCCCTCGTCATCGGGGCGAGCATGGGCGCGGTACGGAGCCAGGTGACCGGCGCCCGGGGCCGGAAGCCGGACCTGGCCTAGGGTTGTCCGTCCGGTTCGCGCCGGCCCGTACCCTCACCAGGCGCAGGCCGCGTCCAGGTCCCCCACCGAATCGGCGAGTTCGGCCGGCGGCACCGGCCAGCCGGAGTCGTGCCAGTGGGCGATCCGCCAGGACAGCCTGCGGGGCCACACCGGGGTGGACGGCAGCTCCGTGACGGGGACCCAGACCGGGGCGCCGCCGTAGTTGTCCAGGGTCTCCGGCGCGCCCACCTCACCCTCGGTCTCCATCGTGAAGTAGTGACCGCGGGTGCTGCCCCGCCAGATCCGGGCCACCTCGCGCACGACCGTCCCGCGCAGCGCGGTCTCCTCCCGCAGCTCGCGGACGGCCGCCGCCTCCGGCGTCTCGCCGGTCTCGACGCCACCGCCCGGGATCTCGAAGTGGCGCTGCCCGTCCTCGTCGAAACCGATCAGCAGTATCCGCCGGTCCCGGATGACGATCGCGCCGCCGCGCACCCGGCTCGGCGCGGCCGCCGTCGGGTCGTCCAGCGCGGCCGCCTCCTGCGGGAGCGCCCCCTGCGACCAGCCGCGCAGCACCTGTTCCGCCGTGCCGACCGGACGGATCCGGGCATGCAGCGCCTCGGTCAGGGAGAGAGCGACCGAGGGGCCCGCGGCGGTCCGGCCGCAGCCCGGGAAGGCGTAGTAGATACCGCTCTCGTCCCGATGCCGCTCCAGGACGAGTCTGCCGTCTTCGAAACGCACGCTCGCGGTGCGAGGTTCGCCAGTCATCGGCGGAGGCTAGCAGCCGGACCCCACATCCCGGACCGTCGTACGGCGGATGCAATAAAGCATGCAAGCATGCTTGCTTGTTTCCGGGACCGCTGACATGCTCCTCGGCACACCGCCACGCCCCGAGGGGAGCGCACCGTGTCCGACGCCGCAGCCGTGCTCGACGATCTGCGCAGCGAGAGCGAAGAACTCGACCTGCTGGTAGCGGATGTGAGAGACGACCAGTGGGCTGCGCCGACCCCCGCCGCGCGCTGGACCGTCGCCCATCAGATCGCCCATCTGACCTGGACCGACGAGGTCGCCCTGCTCGCCGCCACCGACGCGGACGCCTTCGGCGCGGAAGTGGCCAGGGCGCAGGCGGACCCCCTCGGCTTCGTCGACCGGGCCGCGGAGCGGCTCGTGCCGGCGCCACCGGCGGCGCTGCTCGCGCGCTGGCGCGACGGGCGCGAACGGCTCGGGCGCGCCCTGCGCGACGCCCCGCCCGGCACCCGCATCCCCTGGTACGGGCCGCCCATGAGCGTCGCCTCCATGGCGACCGCGCGACTCATGGAGACCTGGGCGCACGGGCAGGACATCGCCGACGCGCTCGGTGCCGAACGGGCCCCGACGGCCCGGCTGCGGCACGTCGCCCGGATCGGGGTGCGCGCCCGCGACTACGCCTACCTGGCACGGGGGATCGAGCCGCCCGGTGAGGAATTCCGGGTGGAGCTCACCTCACCCGACGGCGGGTCGATCACGTACGGGCCCGAGGGCGCCGCGCAGCGTGTGACCGGGCCGCTGCTGGACTTCTGCCTGCTCGTCACCCAGCGGGCCCACCGTGACGACCTGGCGGTGCGCGCCGTCGGCGCCGACGCCGACCGGTGGCTCGGCATCGCGCAGGCCTTCGCCGGGCCGCCCGGTCCCGGCCGTGCGCCCCGGGGCGGTGCACGGTGAGCGCCGCGCCGCTGCGGATCGGGAACGCCTCCGGGTTCTACGGCGACCGCTTCGACGCCGTGCGCGAGATGCTCACCGGTGGCCCCCTCGACGTCCTCACCGGCGACTATCTCGCCGAGCTGACCATGCTCATCCTGGGCCGGAGCCGGCTCAGGGACCCGAACGGCGGGTACGCCACCACTTTCCTGCGCCAGCTCGAAGAGGGACTCGGGCTCGCCCACGAGCGCGGCGTGCGGATCGTCGCCAATGCCGGAGGGCTCAACCCGGCCGGACTGGCCGACGCGGTCAGGCAGTTGGCGGAGAAGGTCGGCGTGCCGGTGCGGGTCGCGCACGTCGAGGGCGACAGCCTGCCCGTCCCCGACGGGTTCCTCACCGCCAACGCCTACCTCGGCGGCGCGGGCATCGCCGCCTGTCTGCGTGCCGGTGCCGACGTCGTCGTCACGGGACGGGTCACCGACGCCGCCCTCGTCACCGGACCCGCCGCCGCCCACTTCGGCTGGGGGCCGGACGACCACGACGCGCTCGCCGGAGCCGTCGTCGCCGGGCACGTGCTGGAGTGCGGCACCCAGGCGAGCGGCGGGAACTACTCCTTCTTCCGCGGCCACGACATCCGCCGGCCGGGCTTCCCGCTCGCCGAGCTCCACGCCGACGGTTCGTCCGTCATCACCAAGCACGACGGCACGGGCGGCGTCGTCGACGTCGGCACCGTCACCGCCCAGCTGCTGTACGAGACCGGGGGCGCGCGGTACGCCGGACCGGACGTGACCGCCCGCCTCGACACCGTACGGCTGACGCAGGACGGACAGGACCGGGTGAGGATCTCGGGGGTTCGCGGCGAGGCCCCGCCGCCCACCGTCAAGGTCGGGCTCAACCGGCTCGGGGGATGGCGCAACGAGGTCGTGTTCGTGCTCACCGGGCTCGACATCGAGGCCAAGACACAGCTGGTGCAGGAGCAGTTCGCGGACGCGCTCGCCCGGACCCGTACGGAACCCGACGAGGTGCGGTGGGAACTGGCCCGTACCGACAGGGCCGACGCCGACACCGAGGAGACCGCCAGCGCCCTGCTCCGGCTCGTCGTCCGCGACCAGGACCCGGAGACGGTCGGGCGCGCGGTCTCCGGGGCCGCGATCGAACTGGCCCTCGGCAGCTACCCCGGCTTCCACGTCACCGCCCCGCCCGGGAAGGGCGCGCCCTACGGGGTGTTCGAGGCGAGGTACGTACCGGCGGAGGAGGCCGGCCACACCGCGGTGCTGCCGGACGGGCGGCGGGAGGACATGGCGGCACCGGAGAAGGTGCGGGAGGTCGAGCGGGTGGACGAGCCCGCCCTCCCCGAGCCGCTGCCCGCCGGGATCACCCAGCTCGCCCCGCTCGGCCGCGTCGCGGGCGCCCGCAGCGGCGACAAGGGCGGCGACGCCAACGTCGGCGTATGGGTCGGGACCGACGACGCCTGGCGCTGGCTGGCGCACGAGCTCACCGTCGAACGGTTCCAGGAACTGCTCCCGGAGACCGCCGAACTGACCGTCGTGCGGCATGTCCTGCCGAACCTGCGCGCCCTGAACTTCGTCGTCCACGGCCTCCTCGGCGAGGGCGTCGCCGCACAGGCCCGCTTCGATCCGCAGGCGAAGGCGGTGGGGGAGTGGCTGCGGTCCCGGCACCTTCCCGTCCCCGTGACCCTGCTCGAAACCACCGACGCACCGGAGGCGCACGCATGACCGTCCTGGCCACCGGGCTCGACAGCGCGAGCCCCGACCACGCCGCCAACCGCGCCGCCATGCTCGCCAAGCTCACCGAGCTCGACGCCGAGCACGTCAAGGCCCTCGCGGGCGGCGGCGAGAAGTACGTCGAGCGGCACCGGGGACGGGGCAAGCTCCTCGCCCGGGAGCGGATCGAGCTGCTGGTCGACCCCGACACCCCCTTCCTGGAACTCTCCCCGCTCGCCGCCTGGGGCAGCGAGTACACGGTGGGCGCCTCGCTCGTCACCGGTATCGGCGTCATCGAGGGCGTGGAGTGCCTGATCACCGCGAACGACCCGACGGTACGCGGCGGCGCGTCCAACCCCTGGACGCTGAAGAAGGCCCTGCGCGCCAACGAGATCGCCTTCGCCAACCGGCTGCCGTGCGTCTCCCTCGTCGAGTCCGGCGGGGCGGACCTGCCGTCCCAGAAGGAGATCTTCATCCCCGGCGGCGCGCTCTTCCGGGACCTCACCCGGCTCTCCGCCGCCGGCATCCCGACCGTGGCGGTCGTCTTCGGGAACTCCACCGCCGGCGGGGCGTACGTCCCAGGCATGTCCGACCACACCGTCATGATCAAGGAACGGTCCAAGGTGTTCCTCGGCGGACCACCGCTGGTGAAGATGGCGACCGGTGAGGAGAGCGACGACGAGTCCCTGGGCGGCGCCGACATGCATGCCCGTACCTCCGGGCTCGCCGACCACTTCGCCGTCGACGAGCACGACGCGCTGCGCCAGGCCCGGCGGATCGTCGCCCGGCTCAACTGGCGCAAGGCGCACCCCGACCCGGGTCCTGCCGAACCCCCGAAGTACGACGCGGACGAGCTGCTCGGGATCGTCCCCGGCGATCTGAAGGTCCCGTTCGACCCGCGCGAGGTCATCGCCCGGCTCGTCGACGGATCGGACTTCGACGCGTTCAAACCGCTGTACGGGACGAGTCTGGTCACCGGCTGGGCCCGGCTGCACGGCTACCCCGTCGGCATCCTCGCCAACGCCCAGGGTGTGCTGTTCAGCGAGGAGTCGCAGAAGGCCGCCCAGTTCATCCAGCTCGCCAACCAGCGCGACATCCCGCTCCTCTTCCTGCACAACACCACCGGCTACATGGTCGGCAAGGAGTACGAACAGGGCGGCATCATCAAGCACGGCGCGATGATGATCAACGCGGTGTCGAACTCCCGGGTCCCGCACCTGTCCGTACTGATGGGCGCCTCGTACGGGGCCGGGCACTACGGCATGTGCGGGCGCGCCTACGACCCGCGCTTCCTCTTCGCCTGGCCGAGCAGCAAGTCAGCCGTCATGGGGCCGCAGCAGCTCGCGGGGGTGCTCTCCATCGTCGCGCGCGCCTCCGCCGCAGCGAAGGGACGGCCCTACGACGACGAGGCCGACGCCGGACTGCGCGCCATGGTCGAGCAGCAGATCGAGTCCGAGTCCCTGCCGATGTTCCTCTCCGGGCGTCTGTACGACGACGGGGTCATCGACCCGCGCGACACCCGGACCGTCCTCGGTCTCTGCCTGTCCGCGATCCACACCGCCCCGGTCGAAGGCGCCCGTGGCGGCTTCGGCATCTTCCGGATGTGAGGCCCAGATGATCTCCACTCTGCTCGTCGCCAACCGGGGCGAGATCGCCTGCCGGATCTTCCGGACCTGCCGCGCCCGGGGCATCGCCACCGTCGCCGTCCACTCCGACGCGGACGCCGGCGCTCTGCACGTCAGGGAGGCGGACACGGCCGTACGGCTGCCGGGCACCGCGTCCGCCGACACCTACCTCCGCGGCGACCTCGTCGTCGCGGCGGCGCTCGCCGCGGGCGCCGACGCCGTGCACCCCGGCTACGGCTTCCTGTCCGAGAACGCGGGGTTCGCCCGGGCCGTGCAGGACGCCGGACTGCTCTGGGTCGGGCCACCGGTCAAGGCCATCGAGATGATGGCGTCCAAGACCCGGGCCAAGGAGCTGATGGCCGCCGCCGGAGTGCCGCTGCTCGCCCCCGTGGACCCGGCGCGAGCCACCCCCGGCGACCTGCCGCTGCTCCTCAAGGCCGCGGCGGGCGGCGGCGGGCGCGGCATGCGCGTCGTGCGCGAACTGTCCCTGCTCAAGGGCGAGATGGCGGCAGCGGCGGCCGAGGCGGCGAACGCCTTCGGGGACGGCGAGGTCTTCGCCGAGCCGTACGTGGAGCGCGGGCGGCACGTCGAGGTCCAGATCATGGCCGACGGGCACGGCACCGTATGGGCGCTCGGCACCCGCGACTGCTCGCTCCAGCGCCGGCACCAGAAGGTCATCGAGGAAGCCCCCGCACCCGGCCTCGACGACGGACTCCGCACCCGGCTGCACGACGCGGCGAGCGCCGCCGCCCGCGCCGTCGGCTACCGGGGCGCGGGCACCGTCGAGTTCCTCGTCACGGCCGACGGACGCCCCTACTTCCTGGAGATGAACACCCGACTCCAAGTCGAACACCCCGTCACCGAGGCCGTCTTCGGCCTCGACCTGGTGGCCCTTCAGCTGTCCGTCGCCGAAGACGGACCGCTGCCGTCCCCCGCGCCACCCGCCCCGCGCGGCCACGCCGTCGAGGCCCGGCTCTACGCGGAGGACCCGGCCCGCGACTGGCAGCCGCAGACCGGCCCGCTGCACACCCTCGACGTGCCGGACGAACCCGGACTGCGCCTGGACACCGGGTACACCGGCGGCGACACCATCGGCGTGCACTACGACCCCATGCTCGCCAAGGTCATCGCCCACGCCGACACCCGCGGCCAGGCCGTCCGGCTCCTCGCGCGTGCCCTGGAACGTGCCCGGATCCACGGCCCGGTCACCAACCGCGACCTGCTCGTACGGTCCCTGCGCCACCCGGACTTCACCGGCGCCCGCCTCGACACCGGCTTCTACGACCGCCACCTGGACGGCCTCACCGCCGCCCCGGCCGACGACCCGGACCGGCACCTCGCCGCCCTCGCCGCGGCCGCCGCCGAAGCCTCCCGCCACCGCGCCACCGGCTCCACCGCCCGGTTCGGCGCCTGGCGCAACGTCCCCTCGCAGCCGCAGCGCAGGCGCTACCGCAGCGAACCGGACGGCACCGAACACGAGATCACCTACCGCACGGACCGCGACGGGCTGACCGTCGCGCCCGGCGCCCGGACCCTCACCGCCGCCCCCGGCCACGTCACCGTCGAGACGGACGCCGGTATCACCCGGCGCTTCCGGATCGCCGCCCACCACGACCGGGTGTACGTCGACGGCGCCACCGGTTCGTACACCTTCACCGCCCTGCCCCGCTTCACCGACCCCACCGACCGCCCCGAACCCGGCTCCCTGCTCGCCCCCATGCCCGGCACCGTCGTCCGGCTCGCGGACGGACTCGTGACGGGCGCGGCGGTCGAGGCGGGACAGCCGCTGATCTGGCTGGAGGCGATGAAGATGGAGCACCGCATCCTCGCCCCCGCCTCCGGCACCCTCACCGCACTGCACGCCGCCCCCGGCCTCCAGGTGGAGGTCGGCGCCCTGCTCGCCGTCGTACAGGAGGAACCGACCCCATGAGCACCGTCCTCGAAACCGAAGAGCAGCAAGCCCTGCGCGCCGCCGTCGCCGCACTCGGAAAGCGGTACGGACGCGACTACATGACGTCCGTCGTTCGCGAAGGCGCCCACCCCCGCGAACTGTGGACCGAGGCCGCCGAACTCGGCTACCTGGGCGTCAACCTCCCCGAGGAGTACGGCGGCGGAGGCGGCGGCATGGCCGAACTCTCCATCGTCCTCGAAGAGCTGGGGGCGGCCGGCAGCCCGCTGCTGATGATGGTCGTCTCCCCGGCGATCTGCGGCACCGTCATCGCCCGCTTCGGCACCGACGCCCAGAAGCAGCAGTGGCTCCCCGGTCTCGCGGACGGCTCCCTCACGATGGCCTTCGGCATCACCGAGCCCGACGCCGGATCCAACTCCCACCGCATCACCACCACCGCCCGCCGCGACGGCGGGGAGTGGCTGCTCACCGGGCGCAAGGTCTTCGTCTCCGGTGTCGACATCGCCGACGCCACCCTCGTCGTCGGCCGCACCGAGGACGCCAGGACCGGCAGGCTCAAGCCCTGCCTCTTCATCGTCCCGCGCGACGCACCCGGATTCCGGCGCTCGCAGATAGACATGGAACTCCAGGCACCGGAGAAGCAGTTCGAGCTGGTCCTCGACGACGTACGGCTGCCCGCCGACGCCCTCGTCGGAGGGGGTATCTCCCGCTCGGGCGAAGCCGAGAGCGGGGGAGAGGACGCGGGGCTCCTCCAGCTCTTCGCCGGGCTCAACCCGGAACGCATCATGACCGCCGCCTTCTCGCTCGGCATGGGGCGGTACGCGCTCGGCCGCGCGGTCGAGTACGCGCAGACCCGGCAGGTGTGGAAGGAGCCCATCGGTTCCCACCAGGCCATCGCCCACCCCCTCGCGCAGGCCCACATCGAACTCGAACTGGCCCGCCTGATGATGCAGAAGGCCGCCCGGCTCTACGACGAGGGCGACGACATCGGTGCGGGCGAGGCCGCCAACATGGCGAAGTACGCCGCAGCCGAGGCCTGCGTCCGCGCCGTCGACCAGGCCGTGCACACCCTCGGCGGCAACGGACTCACCCGCGAATACGGCCTCGCGTCCCTCATCACCGCCGCCAGGGTCGCCCGGATCGCACCCGTCAGCCGGGAAATGATCCTGAACTACGTCTCCCACCAGTCCCTGGGCCTCCCCAAGTCCTACTGACAGGGAGGACCCTGTCCCTCCACCCGCCGTATCGAAGGGACCGCCATGGTGCACGTGTTCCGCAGCGAGTACGCAGACGTCCGGGCGCTCGACCTCCCCATCCACGACGCGGTCCTCGGCCGGGCCGCCGACACGTACGGCGACACGATCGCCCTGATCGACGGCACCGACAGCGCCACCACGCTCACCTACCGGCAGCTCGACGCCTTCCACCGCCGGATCGCGGCCGCGCTCGCCGCCGCCGGGGTCCGCAAGGGCGACGTCCTCGCCCTGCACAGCCCCAACACCCTCGCCTACCCGCCGGTCTTCTACGGTGCCACCCGGGCCGGCGCGACCGTCACCACCGTGCACCCGCTCGCCACGGCGGAGGAGTTCGCCAAACAGCTCCGCGACTCCTCCGCCCGCTGGATCGTGACCGTCTCCCCGCTCCTGGCGACCGCCCGTCGTGCCGCCGAACTCGTCGGCGGCATCGAGGAGATATTCGTCTGCGACCAGGCGGACGGACACACCTCCGTACTCGACATGCTCGGCTCCACCGCACCCGAACCACGGATCGCCATCGACCCGGGCGAGGACGTCGCCGCGCTGCCGTACTCCTCCGGTACCACCGGCATGCCCAAGGGCGTCATGCTCACCCACCGCTCCATGGCCACCAACCTCGAACAGCTGCGGCCGTTCATCCCGATGGCCCCCGGCCGGCGGATCCTCGCCGTGCTCCCGTTCTTCCACATCTACGGGCTGACCGCGCTGATGAACGCCCCGCTCCGGCTCGGCGCCACCGTCGTCGTGCTGCCGCGGTTCGACCTGGACCAGTTCCTCGGTGCGATCGAACGGCACCGGATCGACGGCCTGTACGTGGCCCCGCCGATCGTCCTGGCCCTCGCCAAGCACCCGGCCGTCGCCCGGTACGACCTGTCGTCGCTGGAGTACATCGTCAGCGCCGCCGCCCCGCTCGACGCCGGTCTCGCCGCCGCCTGTTCCCGGCGCCTGGGACTGCCGCCGGTACGTCAGGCGTACGGCATGACGGAACTCTCGCCCGGCACCCACGTCGTCCCGCTCGCCGCGCAGAACCCGCCGCCCGGCGCCGTCGGCAAGCTCCTGCCCAGCACCGAGATGCGGATCGTCTCCCTCGACGACCCGGACCGGGACGCCGGGACCGGCACCGACGGCGAGGTGCTCATCCGCGGTCCGCAGGTGATGAAGGGCTACCTCGGCCGCCCCGACGCCACCGCCGCGATGATCGACGCGGACGGCTGGCTGCACACCGGGGACGTCGGCCGCGTCGACGCCGACGGCTGGCTGTCCGTCGTCGACCGGGTCAAGGAACTGATCAAGTACAAGGGTTACCAGGTCGCTCCCGCCGAACTCGAAGCCCTCCTGCTCGGCCACCCGGCGATCGCGGACGCCGCCGTCATCGGGGTGTACGACGCCGACGGCAACGAGGTCCCCAAGGCGTTCCTGGTCCGGCAGACCGGTACAGACGCGGACGGGCTCACCGCGGACGACGTCATGGCGTACGTCGCCGAGCGCGTCGCCCCGTACAAGAAGGTCCGGCAGGTCGAGTTCATCGGCGCCGTGCCGCGCGCCACCTCCGGGAAGATCCTCCGGCGCGAACTGCGCGACCGGGAGCAGGCCGACGAGAAGGCGGCAGAGGCATGAAACTGGTCCGTACCGGCCGCGAACGCGGGATCGCGACCATCCGGCTCGACTCGCAGGCGAACCGCAACGCGCTCTCCGCGCGGCTGGTCGGCGAACTCCGCGAAACGCTCGCCGCGTACAGCGGCGACGACACCGTACGGGCCGTGGTCCTCACCCACACCGGCACCACGTTCTGCGCCGGTGCCGATCTCACCGCACCGCCCGACCCCGAGGCGTTCGTCGCCCTGATGCGGGAGATCGTCACCCTGCCCAAACCGGTGGTGGCCCGCGTCGACGGACACGTCCGGGCCGGCGGCCTCGGCCTCCTCACGGCCTGCGACATCGCCGCCGCCGGACCCGACGCCACCTTCGCCCTCACCGAAGCACGGCTGGGCCTCGCCCCCGCCGTGATCTCCATGCCGCTGCTGCCGCGAACCGACCCGCGCGCCGCCGCCCGCTACTACCTCACCGGAGAACGGTTCGACGCGGCCGAAGCGGCCCGCATCTCCCTGATCACGATCGCCGCACAGGACGTGGACAAGGCGCTCGAACCCGTACTGGACGGACTGCGGCGGGCCTCCCCGCAGGGGCTGGCGGCATCGAAGGAGCTGGTCACGGCTACTGTGCGGGAGAGTTTCGACCAGTACGCCGAAGATCTCATCGCCCGCTCGGCAGCACTCTTCGCCTCCGCCGAGGCCCGGGAGGGGATGACGGCCTTCCTCGAACGACGGGACCCCTCATGGGTGTTGTGACGCCCCCCACCGACAGGACCCCCAAGCAGGACCGCAGCCGCGCCACCCGGAGACGGCTGCTCGAAGCCGCGGTCGCCTGCCTCGCCGAGCACGGCTGGGCAGGGTCCACGGTCTCCGTCGTCGCCGAACGCGCGGGCGTCTCGCGCGGCGCCGCCCAGCACCATTTCCCCACCCGCGAGGACCTGTTCACCGCGGCCGTCGAATACGTCGCCGAGGAACGCTCCGCCGCGCTGCGCGCCCTGCCCGTCCAGGGACGTACGGCCGTCGTCGCCGCCCTCGTCGACCTCTACACCGGCCCGCTCTTCCGCGCCGCGCTCCAGCTCTGGGTCGCCGCCTCCAACGAACCCCAGCTCCGCCCCCGCGTCACCGAACTCGAAGCCCGGGTCGGCCGCGAGACCCACCGCATCGCCGTCGAACTCCTCGCCGCCGACGAGACGGAGCCCGGTGTACGCGAAACCGTCCAGGGCCTCCTCGACATGGCCCGCGGCCTCGGCCTGGCCAATGTGCTCACCGACGACACCGCCCGGCGCCGAAGGGTCGTGGCGCAGTGGGCGGCCCTGCTGGACGGCGCCCTCGGCTGAGTACCGGCCCCGGCACGGAACGCGCGGCGCCCAGGCCCCCGGAGGGGCGGGGCGCCGCGCGTTCCGGTCAGCCGGTGATGTCGTCGTATCCGTCGATCTCCCGCGGACTGCGCGACCCGGGCCCGACATACGTCGCCGACGGCCGTACCAGCCGCCCCGTCCGCTTCTGCTCCAGGATGTGCGCCGACCAGCCGGCCGTACGCGCACACGTGAACATCGACGTGAACATGTGCGCCGGGACCTCCGCGAAGTCCAGCATGATCGCCGCCCAGAACTCCACGTTCGTCGCCAGCACCCGGTCCGGGCGCCGCGCGTGCAGCTCCTCCAGCGCGGCCTTCTCCAGCGCCTCCGCCACCTCGAACCGCGGCGCGCCCAGTTCCTTCGCCGTCCGCCGCAGCACGCGTGCCCGCGGGTCCTCCGCGCGGTAGACCCGGTGCCCGAAGCCCATCAGCCGCTCACCCTTGTCCAGGGCCTTCTTCACGTACGCGCTCGCGTCGCCGGTCCGCTCGATCTCCTCGATCATGCCGAGCACCCGGGACGGCGCACCACCGTGCAGCGGACCCGACATGGCGCCCACCGCACCGGACAGCGCGGCCGCCACGTCCGCGCCGGTCGACGCGATGACCCGGGCCGTGAACGTGGACGCGTTCATGCCGTGCTCGGCGGCCGACGTCCAGTACGCGTCGACGGCCTTCACGTGCTTCGGGTCCGGCTCGCCGCGCCAGCGGATCATGAACCGTTCGACGACGGACTGCGCCTTGTCGATCTCGCTCTGCGGCACCATCGGCAGCCCCTGCCCGCGCGCCGACTGGGCGACGTACGACAGAGCCATCACGGCCGCCCGCGCCAGATCGTTGCGGGCGGTCTCCTCGTCGATGTCGAGCAGTGGTTTCAGCCCCCACACCGGAGCCAGCATCGCCAGCGCGGACTGCACATCCACCCTGATGTCACCGGAGTGGACCGGGATCGGGAACGGCTCGGCGGGCGGCAGCCCGGGATTGAACGCCCCGTCGACCAGCAGACCCCAGACGTTCCCGAACGACACATGACCGACGAGATCCTCGATGTCGACCCCGCGATAGCGGAGCGAGCCGCCCTCCTTGTCGGGTTCGGCGATCTCCGTCTCGAACGCGATGACTCCTTCGAGTCCGGGTACGAAGTCGGACATCATGCGGCTCCCTCGATCGTCGGCTGTACGGAGGCCACAGTGGCCTGACCCAAGATATTGGCGGGTTCCCACGACGCGGGGAAGCGTGACATCCGGCACAGCGCCCCACTTCATCCATGCGCGATTGGCGCCCCTCCTCACCGGGCAAACTCGGCCGCTGCGGCAGGATGACCCCGTGCCCACCGCAGATTCCCCTTCCGATTCCACCACCGATCCGGCCGCGATGCGCGAGCAGTACCGCTCCGAGGGCTTCACCGAGGACTCGCTCGCCGCCGACCCGATGCAGCAGTTCGCCCACTGGTTCCGCCAGATCGCCGCAGGTGGAATGGTCCATGAGCCGAACGCCATGGTGGTGTCCACCGCGACCCCCGACGGCCGGCCCTCGTCCCGCACCGTGCTGCTGAAGAAGTACGACGAGCGCGGCTTCGTCTTCTTCACGAACTACGCCTCCCGCAAGGGCCGCGAACTGGCCGCCAACCCCTACGTGTCGCTGCTCTTCCCCTGGCACCCGCTGGCCCGCCAGGTCATCGTCACCGGCACCGCGGCCCGCATCGCCCGCGAGGAGACGATCGCCTACTTCCGCACCCGCCCGCACGGCTCGCAGCTGGGGGCCTGGGCGAGCGACCAGTCGACGGTGGTGGCCTCCCGCCGTGAACTGATCGAACGGTACGAGGAACTGGCGGCCCGCTACCCGGAGGGCGAACGCGTGCCCGCGCCGCCCGAGTGGGGCGGCTTCCGCGTCGTGCCCGAGACGATCGAGTTCTGGCAGGGCCACGAGAACCGCCTGCACGACCGGCTGCGGTACGTACGCGAGGGCGACGGCTGGCGAGTGGAACGCCTCTGCCCGTGACGGGGCCCGGGCACATCGCGCCCGGCCACATCGCGCCCGGACATGCAGAAACCCGCGGGCTCTGGTCCCTCCTTGCGGAGGAGCCGGCCGGACTTACCGGCGAGCCCGCGGGTCGGTGACTGCTTGGGTTTCGGCAGACAGACTGCCGAGGTGCACGAAGTGCGACGACGGGCTGTCAGCCCGCAGCCACCTCACGAATCCGATAAGACTGCACTTTTCGGATCACCTCCTTTCAACGTGTACGGCACACCCTAGGAGCCCCTACGGGGGCGCACAACCCATTTATCGAGATGTCCCGGAGCACCGATTTCCGGGAATGCGATGTGTGCTGAGTCACGTTCGAGTTCAATGATCTGACGTGCGGCAATGGCGGACACGTCCTGCAGGGGGTCCGGGATGAGCGCTTCCAGGGGCAGTGGAATCACCGACGCTCTCGGGCCCGAACCGGTCCCCGGGGCGGAGCTGCTCGCGGCGTTGCTCGACGGCATGGACGCGGCGCTCTGCGCGTTCGACGCGGGCGGCGCGATCACCCACTGGAACCGCGAGGCCGAGCGGATCCTCGGCTGGTCCGCCGAGGAGGCGGTGGGGCGGCCCGGGTTCGCCGGCTGGGCCGTGCGCCCCGCGGACGCGGGTGAGGTGCAGGAGCGGCTGATGGCCGCCATGGACGCGCCGGGCCGCCAGGTGCACGAGTTCGCGCTGCTGCGCAAGGACGGCGGACGGGTGCTCGTACGGACCCAGTCGGCCGGCGTGCGGGGCGCGGACGGGAAGCCCGCCGGGGTGTACTGCGCATTCAGCGAGGTGCACGCGCAGATCGATCTGGAGCGGTCGATCGCGCTCAGCGAGGCCCTGTTCGCCGACGCGTCGTGGGGAGTGGTCCTCGTCGACGTGGACCTGCGCCCGACCGTCGTCAACGCGTATGCGGCACGGGCGCTCGGCGGTGGCCGGACCACCCTGCTGGGCCGGCCGCTCGGAGAGCTGCTGACGCAGGGCGTGGAGGATCTGGAGGGCGCGCTGGAGCACGTACTCGCCGAGGGGACGCCGCCCGCGCCCGCCGACCTGTGGGTGACGCTGCGGACGGCCGAGGGCGAGCGGCGCCGCTGCTGGCGCAGCGGCTTCCTGCAGCTGACGTCGCCGCTCACCGAGGAGCCGGTTCCGCTGGGGGTCGGCTGGCTGTTCCAGGACGTGACGACGGAGCGGCTCGCGGCGCAGGAGGCGGACCGGGTGCGGTTCCGGTCGAACCAGCTGCACCGGGCGTCCCGGTCGGCGTCCGAGTGCGAGGACCCGATGGAGGCGGCGACGTCCTACCTGGACTACGCGCTCGCGGGCTTCGCCGACCATGCGCTGATGGATCTGCTGGCGGGGGAGCGGCTGGTACGGGCGGCGGCGACACCGCCGGACGCGCCGGGCCCGTGTCTGCCGGTCGCCGGAGGCTCCATTCCGCTGCGCTACGCCCCGGGCCATCCGGCGCTGCAGGCGGTGGACCGGGCGGGTTCGGTCCGGGTCAGCGCCGGCACGGCTCCGGGGTCCGGGAGCTGGGCGGCGGACCGGCGGTGGCCGGGCGACTCCGTGCACGCCCTGTGCGCGGTGCTGCGCAGCCGGGGCCGGACGCTCGGCGTGGTGACGTTCCTTCGGGTGGCCGACCGCAGCCCCTTCGAGCGCCCGGACGCGGCGTACGCGGAGAGCGTGGCGGTCCGGGTGGCGGCGGCGGTGGACCTGTCCCAGGCGCTGCCGGGAAGTCGGTAGCGCGCCGGGCGGCCGGTCCGGTCGCGCCGGCGCCGCGCCCGTCTCACTGCTGGTAGAAGATCCGGTCCGCGTACTCCGTCATCACGCGCCCGTTCCACTCATGTCCGCCGTCGACGTTCCCCGACCGCAGCATCGGCGGCTCGATCCCCCGCTCCACCAGGCGCTCCGCGGCCGTCGCCATCATGGCCTGCATCACCGCGCTGGTGACCACGGTCGACGCGGGCGCGAACGGCGCCTCGATGCCCTCCGCCGTCAGTTCCGCGTCGCCGATAGCGATCTTGCTGTCGATGACGATGTCGCAGTGGTCGCGCAGGAATCCGCCCGAGGAGTGCCGCGACCGCGTCCCCTCGGTGTACGCGACCGAGGTGATGCCGACGACCTTCAGTCCGACGGCGCGCGCGTGGAGGGCCATCTCGACGGGCAGCGCGTTGCGCCCGGAGAGCGAGATGATCACCAGCAGGTCGCCGGAGCGCGCCGGGCTGGAGTCGAGGACCGCGCCCGCCAGCCCGTCGACCCGTTCCAGCGCCGAGCCGAGCGTCGCCGGCATGACGTCCACGCCGAGCGTGCCGGGTACGGAGAGCAGGTTCATCAGGGCCAGTCCGCCGGCCCGGTAGACGACGTCCTGGGCCGCGAGCGACGAGTGGCCGGCGCCGAAGGCGAAGAGCCTGCCGCCTGCGGCGACCGTCTCGGCGATCGCGGCCCCGGCTGCCGCGATGGCGTCGGACTCCTCGTCGCGCACACGCTCCAGCAGGCCGATCGCTGCGTCGAAGAACTGACCGGCCAGCTTGGTGTCGCTCATCGAGGAGGCCCTTTCCGCAGGGGTGGGGTGTCCGTGCCGCGGATCACGTTGCGGTCCGGACCACCGGGCTGTCAATACCGTCCGCGGGGCATCCACGCGGTGGGGCGCGGCCTGCGCGGCACGGTTGTCGGCGTCATGCGTCAGAATTGGGCTCAGGGCCAGCGCACGACGTTTTCATGTCACAGCATCGAGGGGCACGAATGTCCGGACTGATCGACACAACGGAGATGTATCTCCGCACCATCCTCGAACTCGAAGAGGAAGGCGTCGTCCCCATGCGCGCCCGGATCGCGGAACGGCTGGACCAGAGCGGTCCGACGGTCAGCCAGACGGTGGCGCGGATGGAGCGCGACGGACTGGTGCAGGTCGCGGGCGACCGGCATCTGGAGCTGACGGAGGAGGGCCGCCGGCTGGCGACCCGGGTGATGCGCAAGCACCGTCTCGCCGAGTGCCTGCTCGTCGACGTGATCGGCCTGGAATGGGAGCAGGTGCACGCCGAGGCCTGCCGCTGGGAGCACGTGATGAGCGAGGCCGTGGAGCGGCGGGTGCTGGAGCTGCTGCGGCACCCGACGGAGTCTCCGTACGGGAACCCGATCCCGGGCCTGGAGGAGCTGGGTGAGAGGGCCGAGGCCGACCCGTTCCTGAACGACGGCATGGTGAGTCTGGCGGAGCTCGACCCGGGCACCGAGGGCAAGACCGTGGTGGTGCGCCGGATCGGCGAGCCGATCCAGACGGACGCCCAGCTGATGTATACGTTGCGGCGGGCGGGCGTGCAGCCCGGTTCCGTGGTCAGCGTGACGCAGTCGGCGGGCGGGGTGCTGGTCGGCAGCAGTGGTGAGGCGGCGGAGCTGGACTCCGAGGTCGCCTCGCACGTCTTCGTCGCCAAGCGCTGAACGAGGGCGCGACCGCACGCCACCCCGAACCCAGGACCCGAAGCGTAACGTCCGCTTTCCGTTTTTCCGTCCGGAATGGCAGCGGCCGGGCGGTTCGCATGCCAGGCTGTGGCTGAGCCACACCTGAGAGCGTCGGCCACCTGGCCGCGCGGTCGGGGAGGGAGCAGGAGATGCGCCCGTCGTACCGGCACGGGAACCGGAAGGTGCCTGCCGCGGTCCCGGACGGCCGGGTGCCGCGCGCTCCGGCGCACCGCACGGCCCCGGACACGGCCTTGGACATGACCCCGGACATGACCCCGGACACGGGAGGGCCCCGGCGCCTGAGGGCGCCGGGGCCTTCTCTCCCCTGTTCCGACCCGGAGCCCCGAGCTCTCAAGGTCGGTCCCCTGCGGACCCTCATCCCCGAGTGGTCCGCCTCCCGAAGAAGATCTCCCCGCAGAGGCCGACGTCAATCCTTGGAAGCGGTCACTCGAACGAGGGGTGTTGCGCGCCATGAGCCAGTTTTCGAATACAGGTTCGATAGTCTGGCGTGACGCGACCACACGGTGATCGAGCGGTTGTCGAGGACCAGAAGGGGGTGCCTGGACATATGGTGCGGCGCATCGATGTGACCGGATCCGACGGCGTACGCCTGGCGGCCTGGGAGTTCGCGGACCCGCCCAAGGAGCGCGCGGACGGCGGGCCCGCCCCCGCCGTCTTACTGCTCCACGGCCTGATGGGCCGCGCCTCGCACTGGGCCTCCACCAGCCGCTGGCTCGCCGAGCGGCACCGCGCGGTGGGGCTCGACCAGCGCGGGCACGGCCGCAGCGAGAAACCGGCCGAGGGCCCGTACACGCGTGACGCGTACGTCGCAGACGCCGAGGCGGCGATCGAACAGCTCGACCTCGCCCCGGTCACCGTCATCGGGCACTCGATGGGTGCCCTCACCGCCTGGCAGCTCGCCGCGAAACGGCCCGACCTCGTCCGGGCCCTGGTCATCTGCGACATGCGTGCCTCCGCGCTCGGCGCGGCCTCGCAGCGGGAGTGGGAGGACTGGTTCCGGTCCTGGCCGACACCGTTCGCGACGCTCGCCGACGTACGGAGGTGGTTCGGCGAGGACGACCCCTGGGTGGAGCGGCCGAACCCGTCGCGCGGCGAGTTCTTCGCCGAGGTGATGGCCGAGCGCGCGGACGGCTGGCGGCCCGTCTTCTCCCGCCGCCAGATGCTCCGGTCCCGCGCGACGTGGGTGTACGACGCGCACTGGGAGGAGCTGGCGCAGGTCCGGTGCCCGGCCCTGGTCCTGCGGGGCCTGGACGGTGAGCTGGGCCGGGCGGAGGCCCAGGAGATGGTCCGGGTGCTGCCGCGCGGACAGTATGCGGAGGTGGCGGACGCCGGACACCTCGTCCACTTCGACCAGCCGGAGGGCTGGCGGGCCGCGGTCGAACCGTTCCTGGAGCAGTTCGCCGACGACCCCAGGGGCGACCGCGAGCCCGTCTCCCCGTGACCGGGCGGCGCCGCCCGGCCCACCTCACCCCTTGCTGACCGCCGTCAGAATCTCCGGGAGCCGCTTCGCGGCGAGCGGTGCGGCCAGCCGCAGTCCCGCCCAGGCGATCAGCGCCCCGTACCCGGCGCCGGCCGGCAGCAGCACCCACAACCTGTCCTGCGCCCCGGCGACGTACAGCCAGACCGTCGCCACGATCAGCGGTGCGCAGAGCACCGCCCCCGAGACCATGCCGCCGAAGATCGAGAGCGAGGCGAGCCCCGCCTGACCCGGTGCCACGTTCTTGAACCCGCCATCCTGCGGGACCGAGTACGGGAACCTGGCCGATGCCACCGCGCCCGTCGCCAGCATCGCGCCCAGCAGGGCGAACGCCAGCCCCATCGCGCCCGGCAGCTTCTCCCAGTCGCCCAGCACCGCCGCCGTCACCACCGTCACGAAGGCCGTGTACGGGAGGGTGACCGTCAGCAGCGCCAGCGCCCGTCCCCGCAGTTCCAGGTACGCGTCCCGGGTGGACGAGATCGTCATCGCCACCATCCAGAACGCGGAGGTGTCCTGCCCGAACTGGTTGTACATCTGGATGCCGAGCATTCCGGCGGCGAAGCACGAGAAGTAGACCGAGCCGCTGCCCTGCACCGCGTTGAACAGCGGCACGATCAGCCCGATGACGAGCGCCGTCACCCAGGCGGCCTTGGTCTTCGGGTCCCGCGCCACGTACCGCAGGCTGCGCTGCATCACCGGCCCGGTGCGCCCCTCGGGCAGCAGCGCGGCGAGCCGGGAGCCGCCCGCGCCGGACTTCTTACGGGCCGGTTCGGCGGCGGCGAGCGTCGAACCGTCCGGCGTCGTCATCAGTTTCACCAGACTCCGCCGCCACAGCCACAGCAGCGCGCCCAGCGCAGCCGCGGCGAGCAGCAGTTGCGCCGCGGCCTGCCCGTACGACCCGTGCGCCGCCGAGTCCACCGCGCCGATCGCCGAGGCGGGCGGCAGCCAGCGCACCACGTCCGCGGCGGGGTCGAGCGCGGCGAGTCCCCCGGCCCGGCCGAGCCGCTGCGCACCGAAGTTGACGACCTGGATGCCGACCGCGACCACCAGGCCGCTGAGGACCGCCAGATCGCGGCCCTTGCGGGAGCTCAGCAGTCGGGTGTTGGCCGTGGCGACGGCCCGCGCCAGCGCGACGCAGACCAGCAGCGCCAGCGGCGCGCCGACCACCGCGCACACCACCGCGGCCGCCCCGTGCGCCACCGCGAGCGCCGAACCGGCCACCAGGCAGAGCGTGAACAGCGGTCCGATGCCGATCAGCGACGCCACCAGCAGCGCGCTGATCAGCGGGCGCGGCCGCAGCGGCAGCATGACGAGCCGGCTCGGGTCGAGGGTCTCGTCACCGCTGGGGAAGAAGAGCGGCATCACGGCCCAGCCGAGCGCCAGCACCCCGGTGAGCAGGACCACCAGGGAGCCGGCGTGCGCATGGCCGCGCAGCGCGACCAGCCCGATGAGCTGGCCCGCGGCGAACAGCAGGCTGAGGACGACGGACAGGACGTACGCGGCCCGCCGGCCCGACGACTGCCGCAGCCCGTTGCGCAGCAGCGTCAGCTTGAGCCGCACGAAGACCGGGACGAGCCCTTCGCCGCCCCGGCGGTCCGTGGGGCGGGCGGCGGCTCCGGTGTCGAGCGCGCTCATCGGGCGCCGCCCAGCCAGTCGAGGGAGTCGCCGGTGTCCCGGCCGCCCGCGCCGACGAGTTCGAGGAAGGCGCTCTGCAGCGACGGCGCCGCGCCGCGCACCTGGGCCAGGGTGCCCTGCGCCCGGATCGTGCCGCCCGCCATCACGGCCACCCAGTCGCACAGCGACTCGACCAGTTCCATCACATGGCTGGAGAAGACCACGGTCGCCCCCGAGCCGGTGTACCGCTCCAGGACCCCGCGGATGGTCTGCGCGGAGACGGGGTCGACACCCTCGAACGGCTCGTCCAGGAACAGCACTTCGGGGTTGTGCAGCAGTGCGGCGGCGAGTCCGATCTTCTTCCGCATGCCGGTCGAGTAGTCGACGACCAGTTTGTGCTGGGAGCCCGCCAGATCGAGTACGTCGAGCAGCTGGGTGGCCCGCTTGTCGACCTCGGCGCCCGGAAGTCCGCGCAAGCGCCCGGTGTACGCGAGGAGTTCACGCCCCGAGAGGCGTTCGAAGAGGCGCAGTCCCTCCGGCAGGACACCGATCCGGGCCTTCACCTCTACCGGGTCCCGCCAGACGTCGCGCCCGCCGACCTCGATCGTTCCGTGGTCGGGGCGGAGCAGCCCGGTCACCATCGACAGCGTGGTGGTCTTGCCGGCGCCGTTGGGCCCCACCAGACCGATGAACTTGCCCGCGGGCAGCTCCAGATCGATCCCGGCGACCGCGACCTGCTCGCCGAACCGTTTCCACAGGCCCCGTACGCGCACCGCGGGCGGCGGCGCCCCGCCCGTGTCCGCCGCACCGCTGGATCCCGCCGCCGCCAGGTCCGACATGGCATGCCTCCCGCTGTCCCCGTCCATGGGGGACAGCCTACGAAAGGCGTAGGCGCGCGTCGGCCGCTTCCCGCCCGCAGGCGTAGGCGAGCGGGCTGATGATCTCCTCCGCGTCCGGCAGCCACCGGTTGGCGGGGGTGGGCCGGCGCGCCCACTGCACGGCGCCGCGCCCGCCGATCCTGGTGGGCGGGGCCACCACGTAATGGCCCTCGCCACGGCCGAGCAGATCGATCGCGGCGGTGCTCCAGCCCAGCTTCCCCACCAGGTCGTCGACCTTGGCCGCGGCTCCGGGCAGGACGAAGAAGAGCATCCGGCGGTCGGGGGTGCAGGTGACCGGCCCGAGCGGCAGTTTCATCCGTTCCATCCGGGCCAGTGCCAGGCAGCCCGCGGACTCCGGTACGTCGAGCGCGTCGAAGGTGCGCCCGGTGGGCAGCAGGACCGACGCCCCGGGCTGTGCGGACCACATCCGGCGGGCGGCCACGCCGCTGCCGGTCGACCGGCCCGCCCAGTCGGGCCGAGTGGGGTGCGCGCCGGGCGAGGCGCAGCCCGCGTCCCCGCAGGAGCACCGTTCCTTCCCTTCCCGCACCTGCAGCCAGGTGCCGGGGAACACGTCCCAGTGCCGCTCCTCCGCGTACCGCACCGCGGCGCCGAGCAGTTGTTCGTCTCGCTGTTCGGGGATCCGCACGGTTTCCGTGACTCCGATGGGCTCTTCCACGACCATCACAACTTCCGCGACCACCTGGGGTTACGGGCGCGGCCCGCGCGGTCACGGTGCATCCGTCCGGCACATGGGGCGCATGGATGCATGGGCGGGGGCGCGCAGGAGGCAGCGCCCTGACGGGCGGGTAGCCACAGACGGGGGATCCGGAACAGTTCGACCATGTCGCATACGTATCAAATGCCGGTAAAAACGCTATGTGCACAGGGAACAGCGTGAAAACCGTCAACACCGCGGAACAACCAAAACGATGTATGTGCGCATTTCTCAGGTATATGCCGGGCAATGATCCTTGCACCGATCACTGCGGCCTCAGGGGGAAACATGGCAGCCAGGCCTCTCGTCGCCCGTCAGCCGAACGAACGGCTGCAGGCGCTCATCCAGGAAGCCGGATGTTCCAACGCGGGCCTCGCCCGCCGGGTCAACATGGTCGGCGCGGAGCGCGGCCTCGACCTCCGGTACGACAAGACCTCCGTGGCCCGCTGGCTGCGCGGACAGCAACCACGCGGCAGGGCACCGGGAATCATCGCCGAGGCGCTCGGCCGCAAGCTCGGCCGCACGGTCACGATCGACGAGATCGGGATGGCCAACGGCAAGAATCTGGCGTCCGGCGTCGGCCTGCAGTTCGCTCCGACCGTGATCGGCGCGATCGAGCAGGTCTGCGAGCTGTGGCGCAGCGACGTCGGGCGGCGCGACTTCCTCTCGGGTTCCGCGGTCGCGTCCTCGGCGCTGGTCGAGCCCAGCCGCGACTGGCTGATCACCGGCGCCGACCCACAGGTGGCGCGGACGGCGGGGGCGCGCGTCGGAATGTCCGACGTGGAGGCGGTGCGGGCGATGACGGCCGCACTGGTCGACCTCGACCACCGGTTCGGCAGCGGGCACGTGCGGCCGGTCCTGGTGCACTACCTGAACAGCGTGGTCTCCGGGCTGCTTTCGGGGGCGTACCGCGAATCGGTCGGGCGGGAGCTGTTCGGAGCCGTCGCGCGGCTCACCGAACTCGCCGGCTACATGGCGATCGACACGGGGCAGCCGGGGCTCGCCCAGCGGTACTACATCCAGGCGCTGCGGCTGGCGCAGGCCGCGGGCGACCGGGCCTACGGCGGCTACGTGCTGGCCGCGTCGATGAGTCATCTCGCCGCGCAGCTCGGCAACCCGCGGGAGATCGCGCAGTTGGCGCGGGCCGCGCAGGAGGGGGCGCGCGGGCGGGTCACGCCGCGCGCCGAGGCGATGTTCTACGCGGCGGAGGCGCGGGGCCACGCACTGCTCGGCGACGCCCGTACCTGCCAGGCGGTGGCGGGCCGGGCACTGTCGGCGCTGGAGCACGCCGATCCGGACACCGGCGACGACCCGGCGTGGATCGCCCACTTCGACTCCGCCTACCTGGCCGACGAACTGGCCCACTGCCACCGCGATCTCGGCCAGGCCGAGGCGGCCGCACGCCGGGCGACGGAGTCCCTGGCCGGCCATCCGGAGTCCCGGGCCCGGCGCCGGGGCATCGGGCTGGCGCTGCTCGCCGCGGCGCAGGTGCAGCTGCGCGAGGTGGAGCAGGCCTGTCACACGGGGACGCGTGCGATGGAGCTGCTGGGGACGGTGCGGTCCAGCCGGGGGTCGGATTATCTGGACGATCTGCAGGCGCGGCTGGTGCCGTACGGGGACGAGCCGGCGGTCCGGGAATTCGGCGCGCGACTGGAGCTCCAGGCGGCCTGAACCGCCACTGACCGGTGATTTCTCCGGGGCGCCCCTTAACTGCGTCTTAACGACGTCGCGTGTTACTGCGCCGTTTGAAGGGCGGCGAGTGATAACGGGCGCTTGGCGGAGGGAGGCAGCCACCCGGTAGCGTGAGCTGACGATTCCGTAGGTTTACACGTAGGAGTCCCGGTGACGCAGAGCGGACAGGGTGACGAGCAGCAGCTCCCTGCTGTACGGCCCGCGCACGAAGGTGTCGTGCTGCCCGCAGGTGGCGGCGAGCCCTGGATACCCGGCGGAGCGGCCGACCAGGCCGCCCCGGCCGGCGGGCAGCCATGGGGGCAGCCCTGGGGGCCGCAGGCGCCGCAGCAGGACGCGTCGCCGCAGGGCCGGTACGGGCAGTACGACCAGGGTCCGCACCAGCACGGCGGGCCGCTGCCACCCGCGCAGCCCCAGCCGTACTCCCAGCCCCAGCCGTACTCCCAGCCCCAGCCGTACTCCCAGCCTCAGCCGTACTCCGAGCCTCAGGGATACGCGCAGCCGCAGCCGTACGCCCAGCCGCTGCCCCCGGAAGCAGTTCCGGGCGGGGACGCGGACGCCACGCAGTTCATCGCGCCGGTGCAGGCCGAGAGCGCCGCGGAGGCCACCCAGTTCATCGCGCACGCGCCGGCCGCGGACGCCGAGGCGACCCAGTACATCGCGCCGGTGACCGGCGGAGCCCCGTACGACATCAGGCCCGGGATGCCCGGGGAGCGGCAGCCGCCCGCCGAGTTCGACAACCTGTTCCGCAACGAGGAACCGTCCGGCGCCACCCAGCAGATGCCCCGGTTCGACCCGGCACAGGCGCAGTACCAGGGCGCCCAGCCGCGCCGGCAGGCCGCGCCCGCCTACCAGGCGCAGCCGCAGCCGCAGCAGGGCGAACCGCCGCAGGGCCGGTCCGCGCAGCGCAAGAAGCCGTCGCACATCCCCTTGATCGCGGCGGTCGTCGTCGGCTGCGCCGTCGTCGGTCTCGGCGCGGGCGCGCTGATGAGCGGCGGTGACGACAAGGGCAAGGACGACAAGCAGCCGGTGGCCGCGGCGAGTTCACCCGCCGCCGAGCCGTCGAAGCAGGCGGCGGCCGACCCGGCGAAGCCGCAGGCGGAAGCGCTCGACAAGCTGCTCGCGGACAGCAACAACAGCCGCGCGGCGGTCATCGGGGCCGTCGAGAGGACCAAGTCCTGCACCAACCTGGACCAGGCGGTCACCGATCTGCAGGGCGCCGCTCAGCAGCGCCGCGACCTGGTGACGCGGCTGCAGGGACTGACGGTCGACAAGCTGCCGAACCACGCGCAGCTGACCGCGTCGCTCGCCAAGGCGTGGCAGGCGTCGGCGCAGGCCGACGATCACTACGCGGCGTGGGCCGGGCAGGCGAAGAACGGCAAGAAGGTGTGCAAGCACGGGAAGGCCCGTGGGACGTCCGAGACGGTTCTGGCGACCGAGGCGAGTGCCAACGCGAGCAAGGCGAAGGTCCAGGCGTCGGGACTGTGGAACACGATCGCGGCGAAGTACGGGCTGACCCGGCGGACGGCGACCGACCTCTGACGGCGGCGCGGGGGGGGGGGGCCCCCCCCCCCGGGGGCCCCCCCCCCCCCCCCCCCCCCCGGCCCCCCCCCGGTGGGGGGGGGGGGCCCCCC
>NZ_JBHVWN010000040.1:37198-78536 GCF_042882275.1 Streptomyces sp. NPDC058231
CACCGTCGGTGGTTTTTGCGGGGCGGGCGGTGTCGGGCGGCTCCCGCCTGTCGGCGGGGGCGGGGCTCGCACCCGCCGCCGGGGGGGGCGCCCCCCCGCGCCCCGGCCCGTCGGGCCGCCAAGGGTTTCGGGCGGCGCTCACCCCTTGGCGCTGGCCTCCGAGAGTGTGGCCGTCACATCGACGAACCCCTTCTTCTCTGCTACCAGACGCCCCTTCCGCACCACTTGGAAATTCACCTTCCGGTTCACGATCCGCGGGTACGCCGAAGAGCCGAGCATGTCCTCGAACCGCCATCGCAGCACCGGAGTGAGACCGCCGGTGTCGACCCGGGTACCGCGGTTGAGGGCGACCGAGACCTTGCCCGCGGTGATCTCCGGAGCGTCGATCGCGGCCACGATCCCCTTCAGCGCCGTGTAGGCGATCCAGGTCGTCTGGACACCCGTGTCGTCCGGGTCGATCCGGTTGTCACCGAACGCGTGCTTCCGGATCACCTCGCGCATCCCGTCCCAGCGGGCGTCCCCCGATTCGGGGTACCAGCCGGTGACGTACGCCCCCTCGAAGGGGCCGTTCCGGCCGCCGGTGCTGTCGATCAGCGGCTGCCCGATGCTGCCGAGGACGGACGAGATCCGCACATTCCCGTACGACGGTTCGAGGCGGCGGAAGGAGTCGAAGAACGTCGGCGTACGGTCGCCGAGAACCGCCGTCACACACCCGCCGGTCTTCCCCGCACCCTCCAGCGCCTGTCCGGCCGCCTCGTCGTACGAAGTGGCCGTCTCCGCCGCCCGGATGTCGGCGGGCGCGGGCCGCTTCTCCTCCTTCAGGCCGGTGTTGAGGAGCCAGGCCTGGCCGTCGCCGGCCAGCGTGTCGGGCCGCACCACGGACACCTGGTCGCAACTGCGGGCGAGCTGCTTGGCGTTGCCCGCCAGAAGCGCCGCCTGGCCCCCGTTGACGGGGTACGAGTCGTAGCTGGTGAATTCCTCGTCGGACGCTCCGTAGCCACCGATGTACGGGATCCCGGCGGCCTCCAGCGACGCCATGAAGGAGGAGCCGTGCCGGCTGTACGAGCCGACGACCGCGACCGCCTTCTCCGACACCGCCCGCCTGGCGCAGTCACCCGCGCCGATCGAGGTGTCCTGCTCGTCGCAGGTGACGACGCGCAGCTTGTGCCCGTCGAGTCCGCCGTTGTTGTCCGCCCAGCGGGCGTAGGCCCTCGCCATGGCGGTCATGCCCGCCATGTTCACCGAGTCGGGACCGGTGGACCCGCCGGGGGCCCAGGTCACGACGGTGATGGGCTCCCTGGAGCCCCCCGATGCCCCAGGGAGTACACCGCAGCCGGTCATCAGCAAGGCCCCAACCGCCGCCGTACATGTGAGGAGTCTGTAGGGGCGGGGGGAGGTGAGGCGTCGCCATCCGGTCATGTGCGTGAACATTTCCGCGTCCGGGGTAACGCCACTGTGTGCTTCGCTCAACGCTCGGTGACGACCAGGTGAATTACGGGGGTCCGTTCGGGCCCGGACGACGGGAACGTACGATCGACAACCGTGCAGCAAGGTTCGGAGAACTCTTCCCGTCGCGGCCGTCGCTCCTCCACCATGGGCGGCATGCCGCTCAATGACGTTCCCTGGTGGCGCTGGCGCAGCAATGTGCGCTCGGCGCTGCACATGCTCTCCGACCCCGTCTTCCATCACGAGTGCTGGCTGGCCGGCCGGGAGGGGTACGGCGACGTCACCGACGCCGTCTACCGCCTGGTGGAGGACACCTGGCTGGACAACTGGTCCGCCGAGAAATACGTCGGCACGGTCTTCCGCGACTCCGGCGAGGCCGCTCTCGTCGACGTCGCCGTGCTGCGGGTGCTGCGCATCATGCACCAGGTCGGCGCGGACGCCCCCGTCTCCGCCTATCTGGAGCACCACGGCTGGCCGGAGGCCGTCCGGGCCACCCGGGAGGCGCATGTGCTGCTCGCCTCCAACGACGGCGAGGACCCCGACACCCCGCCACGCTCACTCGACGTGCTCCGCATCATGACCAGGACCGCCTGAACCGGCGGTGGTGTGGCACGCTACGGGGATGACCGTGCCGCAGCCTGCTGAGACCACCCCCGAGCAGTACGTCCTCACCCTCTCGTGCCCGGACAAACAGGGCATCGTGCATGCCGTGTCGAGTTATCTCTTCATGACGGGCTGCAACATCGAGGACAGTCAGCAGTTCGGGGACCACGACACGGGTCTCTTCTTCATGCGCGTCCACTTCTCGGCGCCCGCGCCGGTGACCGCGGACAAGCTGCGGGCCAGCTTCGCCGCCATCGGGGACTCGTTCCGGATGGACTGGCAGATCCACCGGGCCGCGGACCGCATGCGGATCGTGCTGATGGTCAGCAAGTTCGGTCACTGCCTCAACGACCTGCTGTTCCGTGCGAGCATCGGAGGCCTGCCGGTCGACATCGCGGCCGTCGTCTCCAACCACATGGACTTCGCCGAGCTCGCCGCGTCGTACGACGTCCCGTTCCTGCAGATCCCCGTGACGAAGGAGACCAAGGCGGACGCGGAGGCGCAGCTCCTGGAGCTGGTCCGCGCGGAGGACGTCGAGCTGGTCGTCCTCGCCCGCTACATGCAGGTGCTCTCCGACGACCTGTGCAAGCAGCTCAGCGGCCGGATCATCAACATCCACCACTCCTTCCTGCCCAGCTTCAAGGGTGCGAAGCCGTACCACCAGGCGCACGCCCGTGGGGTGAAGCTGATCGGCGCGACGGCGCACTATGTGACCGCCGACCTCGACGAGGGGCCGATCATCGAGCAGGAGGTCGAGCGGATCGGGCACGGTGTCACGCCGGACCAGCTGGTCGCCATCGGACGCGATGTGGAGTGCCAGGCGCTGGCCCGCGCGGTGAAGTGGCACGCGGAACGGCGCATCCTGCTCAACGGCCGCCGCACGGTGATCTTCGCCTAGGGCGGCCCGCCCGCGACGGCCGCCCGCGACCGCCCGGTGCGGCGTCCGCCTACAGCCGGCTGAGCGACGCCGCCGTGAACAGCACGTCGCGGATCGCCTCGCGGTCACCCTCCTGGCCCGCAGCCGCCTCGACGGGCGACACATGGCCCGCGACCAGCTGGCAGAACTCCGTGCCGTCCAGCGCGACCTGGGCGACCGCGTGGTCGGGCGAGCCGAGCGCCGCCGGGGAGTCCAGCGCGATGTACCAGTTGCCGCCGCCCGAGCCCTCGATCTCCAGGTGGAGCGAACGGCCGGGCGATCCCGCCGTCACCAGGTGGCGGGCGGGCGCCGCGAGCCCGGCCGTGCGGCGTCCGGCGAGGGCGGCCGGGAGGAGCCGGGCGGCCAGGTCGATCATCCGGTGGAGGTGGGCGGCGGACGGGGCTTCGTACGGGTAGTCCACCGCGTCCGCGATGTCGCCGCCGTGCACCCAGCACTCGAACGCCCGGTCCAGCAGGGAGTCCTGCAGCGGGAGGGCGAAGTCCCCGTACGAGACGGAGAGTTCGTCGACCCCGCGGCCGGCGAACGACACCGTGCGGATGAGGGCGTGGCTCTGGTCGCGCCAGGGACCGCGGACGGCCCTGGTGGGCGGACGCCGGGCGGCCGACCAGTACGTCTCGGTGCGCGCGGTGGGGGCGAGCGGGAGGCCGGGGACGGGACCGTCGCCGCGTGCCCCCGTGCCGCCGCTCAGCGGGTCGTCCAGGCCGAGGGCGGTGCTGACCAGCCCGTCGACGGTCATCAGATGGCCGATCACACCGGCGACCGTGGTCTTACGGTTCACCTGCCGCTCGCCCTCGAACCACTTCAGCCGCACCGGCGCGTGCCACTCGGCGTCGCCGATGTCACGGAGCAGCGCGTCGAGCCGGGCGGTCTCCGCGTCGTACGGGGCGGCCCACTCCGGCACCGGGATCTTGGCGGGGCGGCGGCTCAGGCAGCCTTCGAGCACCCGGGCGCGCAGCATCGGGTCCAGGTCCAGGCTGCGGTCGGTGTGCAGCAGGCCGACCGCGTCGCGCAGCCGCAGTGCCTCGTCCGCGCAGGCGGCGCACCCGGGGAGGTGCACCTCGATCGCTTCGGCCTCCTCGGCGGAACAGGCCGCCAGGGCCCATGCACCGAGCAGGGACTTGAGGATGCGGTGCGGGAGCACCGGGGCCGGCGCTGCCGTCGTCACCGCAGGTTCCTTTTCCGGTCCGGGCTCCGCAGGTCCGGGCTCCGCAGGTCCGGGCTCCGCAGGCCCGGGCTCCGGTCCGGAGGCCTGGGCCGGGGCTGCCGTCGGCACGGCGCCGAGGTCGAAGTCGTCCGCCGCGGCCCGCGGGCCCGGTATGCGCCGGGCACCCCAGACCTCGTCGTCGTGTCCGTTCGTGTCGTCGGGGCCGGTCACAGGGTCTGTCCGTATCCGGGCGGCGAAGACCCTTCCAGGGGGCGGGCGGCGGCGGTGGAGAGCAACTGCAGCCCGAGCCGCAGGCGGCGGCGTGCCTCGGCCTCGGTGACCCCGAGGTCGGCCGCGGTCTGCCGGTAGTCCCTGCGCTGGATGTACGCGAGCTCCAGCGCGGCCCGCAGCGGCGCGGGCATGGAGGCGACGATGTAGTCGGCGCGGGCCGAGGCCGTCGCCCGCCGCACCCGCTCCTCGAGTTCCTGCCGGGCCGCGGAGTCCGCGGCCTCGCCCCCGTCGTTCTCGCCGCCGTCCTCGTACACCCGGGAGAACGGGGAGGGTTCCGCGTCGCGCAGCCGCCGCACGGACTGGCGGTGGGTGAGCCGGGCCACCCAGGCCCGCATCGAGCCCTGCTTCGGGTCGTACGCGTCGGGGTTCTCCCACACATGGGCGAAGACCTCGCGGGTGACCAGGTCGGCCGCGGACTCGTCGTCGAGCATCCGGTGCGCCTGACTGTGGACCAGCGAGGCGAAACGGTCGTAGAGCTCGCCAAGGGCAGCCGCCTCGCCGCGTGCCAGCCGTTGCTGCATCCTGCGGTCCCAGCGGGGCGGTGTGTCTTTCGCCATAGGACCCCCAGCCCTGTACCCCTCGTCACATCGAATGTAGTCGGCTGTCGTGACCATGTACGTGTCTTTGCGGCAAGTACGCCCCCTGGAACGTCCCGGATGGTAGTGAATGCGGCGACCCGGGGCGTTGGAATCGGACCTGAAGCGATCATTTCTGCCGGAAACCGTCTGGGTCCTGCTGTGCGGAGCGGTGTTTCGGGGCCGCCCGGTGGGGCAGCCGCGAGGAGGAACAGTTAATTCCGGATCGCCGGACGCCCGGATCGCCTGGAACGAGAGGCCAGTCGCGTGACTCTGAAAGTGGCCGAGACCGAACAGGGCGTGTGGACGGTGCTGCACATACGCGGCGAACTGGACCTGGTGACGGCGCCCGTGGTCCGGCAGTCCGTCCATGACGCGGTCGCCGTAGGGCGTCACGACGTGGTGCTCGACCTCTCCGAGGTGTTCTTCTGCGATTCGAGCGGCGTCGGCGTGCTGATCGCCTCCCGCCGTCTGATGCGTTCCTGCGGTGGCCGGCTGCGGCTGGTCCTGCCGGCCCGCGGTGCGGAGGAGGGCTCTCACGTCAACCGGGTGCTCGCCGCCCTCGGCGTGCGTCGTCTGTTCGACGTCTACGGCGACTGGGACGAGGCGGTCGACGACGAAGCCCGGCCGCTGTCGGCCTGAAACGTATCCACCACCCCGGTGTGAGGACCAGGTTGTAACACCGGCGGCGCGCGTAAGTGACACGTGACGGCTGTCGGCGTCGTACGCTCCCCGCATGGACAGCGCAGAGTATGAGCGCAAGATCGCTTTCCGGTTCGCCGCCTTCGACCAGGACGGCAACGGATACATCGATCGCGCGGATTTCAACGCGGCCGCGGCCCGGCTGCTCACCGAATTCGGTACGGCGGCCCGCTGCGACAAGGGGCAGGCGCTCTACACCGGGGCCGAGGCGTTCTGGCAGGGCATGGCAGGCATCGCCGATGTCGACGGGGACCAGCGCGTCACCCGTGAGGAGTTCGTGGGCGGGGCCGTGAAACGGCTGCGTGACAACCCCGAGCGCTTCGCGGAGATCGCCCGGCCGTTCCTGCGGGCGGCTATCGCCGTGGCGGACAACGACGACAGCGGTTCGGCCGCGGTGCCCGCAGTGGAGCGGGCGCTGAAGGTGCTGGGCGCGAGCGAGGAATCGGCGGGTCTGGCGGCACGGAGCCTGGACACCGACCACGACGGCCGGATCGTCGAGGACGACGCGGTTGCCGCGTTCGCCGTCTATTTCACGGTGATCGAGCCGGACGCGTAGACACGTCACGGACCGGTGCGGCCCCGGCGTCCTGCCGGGCCGTGCCCGGACCGTCCGTGCCCGCGCCCTTTTCGGACCGTCCGTTCCCCGGCCGTCCGTCACCCGCCCGCCGTCGCCGCGGCGAGCAGGTCGACGGCGTCGCCGTCGAGCCGGTGTCCGGACCTCTCGCCCGGCCAGGTCGTGAATCCGTCGCCGGGCCAGCGCGGCACCACATGGACATGCAGGTGGGGCACGGACTGCTGGGATCCCGGGCCGCTCGCGTGCAGAAGGTTGACGCCCCCGGCCCCGAGGGCGGAGCGCATCGCCTCCGCGAGACGGCGCACATGTTCCGTCGTCTCCGCGAGAACGTCCGGCGGGGTGTCGAAGAGATCCGCGAAATGGGCGTTCGGGACGACGAGTGTGTGCCCCGGGGCGAGAGGCTCCAGCGGTGCGAACGCGGAGACCACCGGCCCGCGGAAGACCCACCGCGCCGAGCCCTCCCGTATCAGGGTGCAGAAGACACAGTTCATCCGCCGGATCCTGGCGGCAGGTGAACGACGGCCGCCACCCGGTTTCCGCCGGTGAGCGCGTGGCCCACGCGGCAAAGGACCGCCCGGGACGGTGGACGGTGCCGGCCGCACCGGCGCCGGACAGCCGTCCAACACGCCCGTGGGAGCGAGCCGTTCGGATCGGCCACGGTCTCCCGGGCGGTCGGTCGGTTGTGCGCACGACGACCGGTGCGCACCGGGCCGGCCCGCGGTGGCGGTGCGCACGGCCGTCGGATCGCGGGTACCGGGCCGCTCGTCGGCGGGCCGTCCGCGGTGCGCGGGACCGCCTCCGGGTGCGTGGCGGCACGGGCCTCACCCGGGCGGCCGGGGTCCGTCCGCACACCCGGCGGCCGGCCCGGGGCGGCCGTAGCCGTGATGGCCGGCACGGAGCGGCGCCGAGTGCGGGTTCGTCACGCGGGGGCCCCTGAGGTTCACGCTGCGGAGTCACGGAGCGCAGTCGGTATGTGCCGATACCGGCTTGTGTCCTTTGCGTGATTCGTCACGGGCCGCAGTTGCCCTCGGCTCAGGTACGCTCCGTTGAATGCGAGTGGTTCTGGAACCTGGCGATCCGGGTGTTGCCCCTGGGGTGACTCCGGTCCGGACGGGGTGCCCTGCTCGCGTTCCTCGCAGAGGCGCCCGGCCTGCCCGGGGAGCGGTCCCCGCGGCTTCGGTGCGCTGCTGTTCGACTCGCCGTGACGCGCGTCGCACAGTATGCACCACGCGTACTCCTTCGCGCTGGAATATGCCCGAAGCGCTTGTTGCGGTGACTGTACGTCAACCATGCTGTCTCGCAAGGGAATCACGTTCCGTGACCCTGAGGAGGCGCGAGGCGATGTGTCCGCCGGTTCGGATGGTGTGAGCGGTGCAGGTGCTTCAGGTTCAGCTGGAAGTCGGGCCGGATCCCGCGGAAGTCGGGCGAGCTCGCAGGTGGGCGCGGTCGAGACTGGTCGGGTCCGGGATAAGGGACGACGAGCCGCTGGCCGAGACGCTCATCCTGCTGATCTCGGAGCTCGTCACGAACGCGGTCGTCCACACAGGCTGTCCGGCCGTGCTGCGCATGCTCTTCGGCTCGGCGGGAGCCGCCGGGGCGGCCGGGACCGTACGGGTCGAGGTCGCCGACACCAGCTGCCGCCCGCCGCGCCAGCGGCACGCGGAGGGCGAGGACACCGGCGGCCGGGGCCTGGAACTGGTCGACGGCCTGGCCGACCGCTGGGGCTGGCAGCCCGAGGGGGCCGGGAAGCAGATCTGGTGCGAGGTGGACCGGGGCGCGCCGGTGGTGCAGCTGCAGCCGGGTACGCACGGCCAGGCGACAGCGGTCATCGGCGCCCAGCACACCGGTGGCCACGAGCCGTCGCACGCCGTCACACATCACGCCTGAGCAGGCGAACTCCTCCGCCGTACCGAGGACTTCCGGTCCGACGTGCGCGGATCCGGACACCGGTCGCATCCTGCCCCCATCCGCCCGCCCAACGCCAAGGAGCGGAGGCGGACTTGGCGGCGGATCCCCGTCCCGCACCGTGACGCCACCAGCCGTTGCGGGCCGTCCCCCGACTGTTCCGCGGGACTTCGCGGACAGCTACGGAACCGGCGCCGGCGCGCCTTCAGCGGCCCCCCGCCCCCGCCCGGAACGTCCGCCGGTAGGACGTCGGTGACACGCCCAGTGCCGTCTGGATGTGCTGCCGCAGCGATGTCGCCGTGCCGAACCCCGACTCCTGCGCCACCTGGTCGACCGACAGGTCCGAGGACTCCAGCAGTGCCCGCGCCCGCTCGACCCGCTGCTGGGTCAGCCACTGGCCGGGACTGATCCCGACCTCGTCGCGGAACCGGCGGGTGAACGTCCGTACGCTCATCGACTCCTGCTGGGCCATGTCCCGCAGCAGGATCGGCCGGTCCAGCCTGCCGAGCGCCCAGGCCCTCGCGCCGGTCGTGGTCGCGGACTGCGCCTGGGGGACCGGGCGCCGGATGTACTGCGCCTGCCCGCCGTCCCGGTGCGGCGGCACGACCGTGCTGCGGGCGACGTCGTTGGCGACGGCCGTGCCGTGGTCGCGGCGCACGATGTGCAGGCAGAGGTCGATCCCGGCCGCCACCCCGGCCGATGTCAGGACGTCCCCGTCGTCGACGAACAGGACGTCGGGATCGACCCGGACCTGCGGGAACAGCCGCTGGAAGTGGTCGGCGGAGGACCAGTGCGTGGTGGCGGGGCGCCCGTCGAGGTACCCGGCGGCGGCGAGGACGTAACTGCCCGTGCAGATCGAGACGAGCCGGGTGCCCGGCCTGATGTGCGCGAACGCCGCCGCGAGCTCGTCCGTCAGCCTGCCCTCGTCGTGGACGGGGCCGAGTTCGTACGAGGCGGGGACGACGACGGTGTCGGCGGCGGCCAGCGCCTCGGGCCCGTGTCGGACCATGACCGTGAAGTCCGCGTCGGTGCTGACCGGTCCCGGTGCGCGGACGGAGCAGGTCACGACTTCGTACAGACTGCTGCCCCGGTCACCGGCCTCGCAGCTGCGCGCCAGGCCGAAGATCCGCTGGGGGATGCCGAGTTCGAAGGGGAGCAGCCCGTCGAGGGCCAGGACGACGACTCGGTGCGGCACGGCGGGCTCCCTGTCTGCTCTAGTGGTATAGACCTTAAGCTGATACATGTCACTGATGTGAAGGAAAAGTCAGCAGAGCGCGAGTACATTCCCGGCGCGGACCGCGCGGGCGCACCCCACCGGACGCCTCCTCGGGACGTTTCGGCCGTCCTGTCGTCGATGAGCGTGCACCCGGACGTCGGCCGGCCGGCGGGCGAGCTCTGGAACCGCAACTTCCGGCTCTTCTTCCTCGCGCGTACCGTCGCGCTCCTCGGTGACGGCATGATTCCCGTCGCACTCACCGCCGGTCTGCTGGGGGCCGGCCGGCCGCACTCGTCGGTGGGTTACGCGCTGGCCGCCTGGATGGCCCCGCTGGCGCTGTTCGTGCTCTTCGGCGGAGTGCTGGCGGACCGCTTCACCCCACGCCGGATGATGATCATCGCCGATGTGCTGCGGCTGATCGGCGCGTCCGTGCTGGCCGTCTCGTTCGCGGCCGGCAACCCGCCGCTGTGGGCGGTGTACGCCCTGAGCTCGGTGGCCGGCGTCGGTGCGGCCCTCTTCCAGCCGGGCGTCGCGTCGACCGTGCCCCGGGTGGCTCTGGACGTGCAGCGCGGCAACGCGGTGCTGCGGGTCTCCGAGGCGCTGATGACGATGGCCGGACCCGCCTTCGCGGGGCTGCTGGTCGGGCTGGCGAACGCCGGAGCGGTGTACGTGGCCAACGCGTCGACCTTTGCCGTGTCGGCCGTCTGTCTCTTCCTGCTGCGCCTCGCCCCGAACCGGTCGGACGAGACGCCGCGGGGCACCATGACGGCCGAACTGATCGATGGATGGCGGGAGTTCAAGGCGCGCAGCTGGCTGTGGGGGGTGATCGCGATCTGGACGGTCTACGGATTCACGGTGATGGGCCCGATGCTCCCGCTGACCGCGGTCGAGGTGACCGAGGCGCACGGCTCGGGGGCGTACGGCGTGATCATGGCGGTGAACGGGGCGGGCAGTGTGGTCGGTGGTCTGCTGGCCCTGCGGCTGAGGCCGCGTCGCCCGCTCGCGGCGGGCGCGGTCGCGCTGACCGGGGTGTGCCTGAACATGGTGGTGCTGGGGCTGGGGATGCCGGTACCCGCCCTGGCCGCCGGGCAGTTCGTGGCGGGCGCGGCGTTCGCGTTCTGGCTCGTGATGTGGTCGACGACAGTGCAGACGCACGTCCCGCCGGAGTCCCTGAACCGGCTGCACGCGTACGACGTGGCGGGCTCGCTGCTGATGGTCGCGGCGGGCCGGGCCCTGGCCGGGCCGGCCGCGGACGCGGTCGGGGCACCGGAGGTGCTGCTGGCCGGAGCGGTGATCAACGCGCTGGTGGTGGGGGTGCTGCTGGTGGTCCGCCCGATCCGCCGTCTGGAGCGGATCGGATGAACAGGGCTGTAGCGGCGGGGGCGGCGGCGCTGACGGTCGCGGCCGGGCTCGGGATCCGGGCAGCGGCGGGCGGCGACTTCGCCAAGTACGCCGGGGACGCGCTCTACACGGTGCTGGTTCACGCCCTGGTGCTGATGATCGCGCCCCGCGCCAGGCCGGTGACCGCGGCCGGGGCGGCACTGGCGTTCAGCTGGGCGGTGGAGCTGTCGCAGCTGACCGGGGTGCCCGGTGAGCTGTCCCGGCACAGCGCGGTGGCGCGCCTGGTGCTGGGCTCGACGTTCAATGCGCCGGACCTGCTCTGGTACGTGGTGGGGGCGGCGGCGGCCTGGGCCGTGCACCGCGGGACGGCGGCCCGGCCCGCTCGGTGAGCGCGCCGGGCCCCTGGCCGGTCAGCGCTTGTTCCGCGCGCGCTCCTCGGACTCCTGCATCTCGATGACCTGGAGGACATGCGCACTGGTCTGCCGGCGCACACTGCCGCCGACCAGCAGGGCGGAGCCGAGGACGGAGAGCGGCCCGGAGAGCGCCAGGACGATGATCTGCTCGGACCACCCCGAGATCACCTTGCACTCCATGGTGACGCGGTAGCAGTACGCGTCCGCCTGGTCCGTCAGCAGGAACGCCAGCCAGATCCACAGCCCGACGGACACCAGGAGGAGCGCGGCGCCCCACCCCTGCATCAGTGCGGAACGGTGGTGGAACTGCTGACGCGCGACCCACTGCATGAGAAACCCCCGGTTCGATCGGTTCGTTCGGCCCGCCGGGGCGGTCGGCTGTCATGACCGCGCCCGGACGCGAGTGATCGTACGCCCGCCCGGTTGGCCCGATCCCTGCGAAGCATGTCCTCCCGGCCACTCGTGACGGCTGCCCGGGGACCGGATGCTGGGTGACGTGACCCAGACAATCGACAGCGCAGCCGCCCGGGACGCCGGCCGTCCGCCGGCCCGCACGCCGTCTCCCCGCAAGCCCCGGCGGCGCATCCACCGCGCCTGGATCGTGGCCGCCGTCACCTTCGTGACGATCATCGGCGGCGCCGCGTTCAACTCGCTGCCCGGCCTCCTCATCGACCCGCTCCGCACCTCGTTCGGCTGGTCGCGCGGGGAGATCGGGCTGGCCGTCTCGATCGACATGGCGCTGTACGGGCTGACGGCGCCGTTCGCCGCCGCGCTGATGGACCGGTTCGGCATCCGCCGGGTCGTGGTCGTCGCGCTCTCCGCAGTCGCGGCAGGCGCGTTGGCGAGCGTCTGGATGACGGCCGCCTGGCAGCTGATGATCTATTGGGGCGTGCTCGTCGGCCTCGGCACCGGCTCGATGGCGATGTCCTTCTCGGCCACGGTCACCGACCGCTGGTTCGTCGCGCGGCGCGGCCTGGTCACCGGCATCCTGACCGCGGCCGGAGCCTCCGGCCAGCTCGTCTTCCTGCCGCTGTGCGCCTGGATCGTCGCGCACCACGGCTGGCGCCCGGCCTCGGTGACCGTCGCACTGGCGGCACTCGTCGTCGTGCCGTTCGTCTGGCTCCTGATGCGCGACCACCCGGCCGATGTGGGCCTGGCTCCGTACGGGGGTGCATTCGTGGCCAAGCCCGCGCCGGCCCGGGGCGCTGCGGGCCGGACCGTGCGCGTCCTCCTCGACGCGGCCCGCACCGGACCGTTCTGGCTGCTCGCGGGGTCGTTCGCGATCTGCGGCGCCTCGACCAACGGCCTGATCCGCACGCACTTCGTGCCGTCCGCCCACGACCACGGCATGCCGATCACCGCGGCCGCCTCGCTGCTCGCCGTCATCGGCGTCTTCGACATCGTCGGCACGGTCTTCTCCGGCTGGCTCACCGACCGGATCGACGCCCGCCGGCTCCTCGCCGTCTACTACGCGCTGCGCGGTGTCTCGCTGCTCTTCCTGCCGATGCTGATGGAACCGACCGTGCGTCCGCCGATGGTCTTCTTCATCGTGTTCTACGGCCTGGACTGGGTGGCCACGGTCCCGCCGACGCTGGCCCTCTGCCGCGAGCAGTACGGCGAGGACAGCTCGATCGTCTTCGGCTGGGTCCTCGCCTCCCACCAGGTGGGCGCGGCACTGGTGGCGTTCCTGGGAGGTGTGGCTCGCGACAGGTTCGGCTCGTACAACGTGGTCTGGTACGCGGCGGGGGCGCTGTGCGCGACGGCGGCGCTGATGGCGCTGATGATCCGGCGGAAGCGGCAGCCCGCGGAGCCGATGGCGGCGGTGGCCGCCGGGTGACCGTCACCGGGACCGTCCCGGAGGCCGGCCGGTCGCCTCGCGCGGCCGGCGGAGCGGCGGACCACCGGCCGGACCGGGCGCCGGTCGGACCTCGGCCCCCAGCTCGCTGCGGGCGCGGCGGACGAATTCCCGCACCGCCGGTTCCCGGCCCCAGGGGGCGAGTGCGGCGCCGAACTCCCGCACGTAGTCCAGGGCCCGGCTCGACCGGACGCGGGACAGGACGTCGACCGACCGGTTGCCCAGGGCCAGGCCCCGGTCGAGCTCGCCGGCCTGGAGGTGGGCGGCGGCGACGATCGCCAGCCGCATGCCGACCGAGCGGGTGAAGACCCCGGACGGCATGGCGGCGGCCCGCCTGTTCCACGCCAGAGCCGCCCTGGGGTTCTTCAGATCCCGGTAGATCTCGGCGGCGTCCGCGGACAGCCGGGCGTGGTCGTAGAAGTCGATCCAGACGGGTTCGTCGCCGTGCCCGTCCGCCGCCCGGCCCAGCAGGTTCTCGGACGCCGCGAGGGCCCGGGACGCGGCCCGCTGATCGCCCTCGCGCGCGTGGGCGCGCGCCTCGATCAGCGCCGTGAACGCCAGTACCCTCGGCGCCGCCCGGCCCTTGGCGCGCTCGGCCGCGCCCTGGGCCATGTCCACCGCCTCGGTCGCGAAACCGCGAAGCAGCGCCTGCATGGCCATCGTGGTCAGTACGTAGCAGCCCAGCTGTACGTCGCCGCCCGCCCGGGCGAGGCGGAGCGCCTGGATGAAGTACCGCTGTGCGACCTCGTGCCGGCCGGTGTCGAACGCGGTCCAGCCCGCCAGCCGGGACAGCTCGGCGGTCACGGAGAAGAGCTCACGGCCGACGTCGTCGGCGAACGACCCCTGGAGCAGCGGAGCGGCCCGGTGTTCGAGGCAGTGGGTGACCGAGTCGGCCCGCCAACTGCCGCCGCCGTACTTCGAGTCCCAGCGGCGGGCGTCCGCGGCGGCCTCCCGCAGCTCTTCGAGATCGGCGCGGCCCACCTGCTTGCCGCCCGCGCGATCGGCGCTCCCGTCGGCCGGCGCGACGAGCCACCGGGTGACGGGCACGGTGAACGCGGACGCGGCGAAGCCGGTTCCGGCCAGGAAGTCGCGGCGGTTCACGGAGCTCCAGAACGAAGTGGCGACGCGCACGGCGTCGGCGGGGTCTCGCGGGAAATCCAACCCCAGTCCGGCGTCCGGCGTCCCGGTCTCGCCCATCCCGATCTCGCCGAGGCCCACCGGCCGCCCCAGCCGCTCGCCGATGGCCTGCGCCAGGAGCTTCGGCACCGGCCATTTCGGGATCATGCCGCGTCGGCACCAGTTGGCGACCGACGTGTGCGAGTAGTCCTTCTCCAGGCCCTCCGCACGCGCCAGTTGGTTGACCCGCAGGGCCAGGGACTTGTGGCTCGCACCGGAACTCTCGACCAGCCGCGCCAGCTCCGCGTTGGGCGGACGGATCCTGCGTACTGCCGTTGCCACGACGTTCCCCTCGACCGGTTGCCGTACCGGGCGCGCGGACCGCCGTGCGCGGCGGAAGGCCGCTCGCACGGGGGCCGGGACGCCCGATGGGCCATTGAGCGTATCCCCGCGCCGGGCGGGACGGACGGTGCGCGCGAGCTGTGAGCCCCCCTGCGAGCCCTCCCCGGGGGCGGGCCCGGCCCGGTGTGATGAGGCCGTGGAGCCCCGTCCGTCCGGACCCCGGATGCCGCTTGCGTCCGGAGGGGCCCCGGACCCGGATCCTTCCGTCCCTGAAAGGAACAATCCAGTGAAACTCACCGTCATCGGCTGCGGATACCTCGGCGCCACCCACGCCGCCTGCATGGCCGAACTCGGCCACGAGGTCCTCGGGATGGACACCGACGCGGACAAGGTGGCCGCCTTGAACTCCGGGGCGGCGCCGTTCCACGAACCCGGTCTGGACGAACTGCTGGCCAGGCACACCGGCACCGGCCGGCTGCGCTTCACCACCTCGTACCCGGAGGCCGCCGCCTTCGGTGACCTGCACTTCATCGGTGTCGGTACCCCGCTCCGGGCCGACGGAAGGAGCTACGACCTGAGCCACCTCTTCACCGCCGTGAGCGAACTGGCGGCGCATCTGGACCGCCCCGCCGTCGTCACGGTCAAGTCCACCGTCCCGGTCGGCACCGCACACCGTGTCCGCGACCTCGTACACACCGACGCGCCCGCCGGCACCTCGGTACAGGTCGCCTGGAACCCGGAGTTCCTGCGCCAGGGGCACGCCGTCGGGGACACCCTGCGTCCCGAGCGGCTGGTCCTGGGCGTCGACACGGCCGGGTCGACCGCCGAGACCGTGCTCCGGCAGTGCTTCGCGGAGCTCGCCGACGCGGGCACACCGGTGGTCGTCACCGACCTGCCCACCGCCGAGCTGATCAAGTCCGCCGCGAACGCCTTCCTCGCCACCAAGATCTCCTTCATCAACGCGATGGCCGAGCTCTGCGAGGCAACGGGCGCGGACGTGTACCGGCTCGCCCACGCACTCGGCCACGACTCGCGCATCGGCTGGGGTGCACTGCGTCCAGGACTCGGTTACGGCGGCGGATGCCTCCCCAAGGACGTCCGCGGCTTCCGTGCCGGAGCGGCCGAACTGCTCGGCGCCGAGCGGGGCCTGGCCTTCCTCGACGAGGTCGACGCCATCAACATCCGGCGGCGTGAGCGGGTGGTCGAAATCGTCCGCGAACAGTGCGACGGCACCGTGGCCGGCCGGCGGATCACCGTCTGGGGCGCCGCCTTCAGCCCCGGCACGGACGACATCCGGGACTCTCCCGCCCTGGCCGTGGCACAGGCGCTGCACCGGCTGGGCGCCCGCGTCACCGTCACCGACCCCAGGGCCCTCGACAACACCCGCAAGGCCCGCCCCGAACTCAGCTGCGCCGACGACCCGGTGGCCGCCGCGGAGGGTGCCGAGGTGCTGCTGCACCTGACCGAATGGCCTCAGTTCGCAGCCCTCGACCCGGCCCGGATCGCCGCCCGGGTCGCGCGGCCCGTCCTCGTCGACGGCCGCGGCACCCTGGACGCGGACCGGTGGCGCGCGGCGGGCTGGACCGTACGCGCGCCGGGCCGCCCGTGAGCGGTTGTCCGGTGGGGCGCGGTGGCCGGCGCCGGGCCGAGGAACGCGGCCGCAGGGGCACGGACCGCGGGGTCAGCCGGTCCGCTTCGCCAGCCGCTTGGCTATCTTCTCCGCGTCCAGGGCCATTTCGCGGAACATGCCGCTGATCGGATTGGTGAATCCGGTGAAGTACAGACCCGGCGCCTGCTTCGGGGTGCGGCCGCCGTGTGCCACCGGCCTGCCCCGGCCGTCCAGCACTCCGAGGTGACCGACCAGCCCTTCGAGCGCGCGCCGGTAGCCGGTCGCGGCGATCACCGCGTCCGGCGTGATCCGCGTCCCGTCCGCCAGTACCACCGTGTCGCCGTCGAACGAGCCGACCGTCGGCACCGGCACCACCCGGCCGCCCCGCACCGCGTCGATCAGCCCCACGTCCTGGACCGGGATGGCGCCGTCCTTGACCCGCGAGTAGAGGCCCGTGTCCGGGCGGGGCAGGCCGTGTTCGGTGAGGTCGGGCACGGCGGCCCTGGCCATCAGCCGGCCCGCCCGGTCGACCAGCCTGACCGGCAGCCGGCGGACCAGGATGCCGGTCGCCTGTGCCGGCCAGCCCGCCGTCGAGCGCCGCACGATGTGCGGGACGGTGCGCACCGCGATCCGTACCCGGGAGGCACCCCCCTCCACCAGGTCCACGGCGATCTCCGCGCCCGTGTTGCCGATGCCGACGACGAGGACGTCCTTGCCCGCGTAGGGGGCCGGGCTGCGGTAGTCCGAGGCGTGCACGAACTCGCCGGTGAACGTGGAGCGGCCGGCCCAGTCCGGGATCCGAGGGGTGTGGTTGAAGCCGGTGGCCACGACGACCGCCCGACCGGTCAGCACCCGGCCGCCGCTCGCGGTCAGCTGCCAGCCGGTGCCGTCCGTCGCCCGGTCGATACGGGACACCTCGACGCCCGTCACCACCTCGAGCCCATGGTGCTCGGCGTACTTCTCCAGGTAGCGCACCACGTCGTCGCGGGAGACCCAGCGCCCGAACCGGCGCGGCATCGCGAGCCCCGGCAGCGCGGACCAGCGCCGGGTCGTGTGGAGATGCAGCCGGTCGTAGTGGCGTCGCCAGGAGGCGCCGACGTTCTCGGACTTCTCCAGTACGACGGTCCTCACCCCCTGCGCGCGCAGGGCGGCAGCGGCGGCCAGGCCCCCCGGGCCGCCGCCGATGACGTAGACGGGCCGGTGTTCGGTGATGTCGGTGGGCGCGGGGCCGGGACCACCGGCGGCAGAGTTGCTGTCGGGCATGGTTCGGAGCGTAATCGCGCGCTCACTTGATGGGTCTCGGCCAAGACCGGAATCGATTCCGAATTGATCACGGGTGTGCGCCTTCGGCCCAGGTCCCGCACATCTTCTGTGCGGACGGGCCGGAACCTTCCAGCTGACGTGATGTCAAAAAACTTACGTGCGAAGGCGGTCGGCACGGTGGTGAGCGGGCGGACGGGAGGCGTGGTCCGCGGATGGCGGCGGGGGCGCGGGGCGGGCGGCTCAGCGCCGGTCGGCGCGCCGCATCTTCCAGCGCTGCCAGAGGCCGGGGTGGCGGATGGTCAGGCCGCCCATGCCACCGGAGCCGGAGATGCGGATCAGCGGTGCGCCGGGGAGCCTCTCGCCCCGCACCCGGTCCTTGAGGCCGCCCATGCCGGGCCGGACCTCGTCGGTCTCCGCCGCCCAGCCCCGGGGAACGACGACGGTGACCCCGCCCATCCCGCCGTCGGCCTCCAGCTCGATCTCGCGCAACCGGGTCCCGGTCTGCGTGAAGTCGAGCTTGGCGCCGCCCATGCCGCCGTCCACGACGATGCGCGCGCGCACCTTCCACCGCCCGGTCCGTGTCACTCCGTGCACGCCGCCCTGAATGATCAGTGGCTCGCCCGCGTCCTGCGGCACGGGAGCCAGATCGGCGGTGAGGGGTTCCAGCTCGGCGAGTGTCCTGGCGGCGAGCGCCTGCCCCAGGCGGGTATCCAGTTCGTCGAGGTCGATGCGGCCGTCGGCCGCCGCCTCCTGGAGCCGCTCCACCACCTCTTCACGGTCGGCGTCGGAGGCGCGCAGCACACTGACGGATTCCGGGCGCTCAGGAGTCATGGAGCCGATGATACGGAGTGGGCCGGGCGCCCGGCACGCGGATCCGTACGCCGATGACCTGCGCCGGCCGCCCCGAACCGCTCGGACCGGGCGGTCAGTTGTCCCAGGCCACCGGGCAGGCTCAGCGGACCGTGTCCGTCGTCCGCCCGGTCCGTGCCGCGCGCGTCGACCTGAGGTCACAGGCCGGGCGCGCCCCAGACCGGGAACCACCGGGCGAGATCCTTCTCCACCCGCAGATCGTCGCCGAGCACCGCGCTGATCTGCAGCTCCAGCTGGTTGTCACGCTTCTCGGCGCCGCCGGGCACCGGAGCGAACGGGTAGAACGTGCCGCGCTTGTAGAGGTAGACCAGCGCCAGCGAGCGCCCCTGGGCGTCCCGGAAGCCGATCAGTGAGCAGAGCAGCTGCGGTCCGAAGCCGCCGTCCTGGAGCAGCGTGTTGACCGCGTGCAGGTCATTGACCAGGGCGGCCGTGTCGTCGGTGGAGTGCCTGGCGAGCAGCCAGGTGTAGCCGTACGCGTCATGACTGAACTCCACCGGGATCCCGCCCCGGTCCGTGTCCGCGTCCAGCAGCTCGCGTACGTCCTGCTGGATCCGGGCGAAGGTGCCGCCCTCCACCCCCGCGAAGCAGACCGAACCCAGGCCGGTGGGGACGAAGCCCGCGCCTGCCTGGAGGGTGAGTGCGGCGGACGGTACGGCGAAGAGCTGATCGAGGTCGGGGCGGACCGGCTTGCTGCGGCCCAGGATCGTGTCGAGCAGACCCACGGACGGACTCCTTCACGGGCGGGCGAGTTCGGCGGAGATGCGGGCCAGCTGGTCGAGACGCTTTTCGAGGGTCGGGTGGGAGGAGAGCAGCCGGCTGAGGCTCTCCTTGGAGGAGAACGCCGGGACGAAGTAGAAGGCGTTGTACGGCTCCGCCTTCCGCAGGTCCTCCGTCGGGATCCGGGCCATCTGCCCGCTGACCTTGGTGAGCGCCGAGGCGAGCGCGGAGGGGCGGCCGGTGAGGAGGGCGGCGGCGCGGTCGGCGGAGAGTTCGCGGTACCGCGACAGCAGCCGGGTGAGCAGGAAGCTCAGGCAGTACACGACGGCGCTGATCAGCGGGATCAGCAGGATCGCGATGCCGAGGGGGTCGTTGCTGCGGCTGCGGGAGAAGCCGCCCCAGAGGGCGACGCGGGTCACGATGCCGGCCAGGACGCCCAGGAACGACGCGATCGTCATCACGGCGACGTCCCGGTGCGCGACGTGCGACATCTCGTGGGCGAGGACACCCTCCAGCTCCTCGGGCTCCAGTCTGCGAAGAAGCCCGGTGGTGGCGCAGACGAGGGCGCTCTTCTCGCCGCGGCCGGTGGCGAAGGCGTTCGGTACGTCGCTCCGGGCGATGGCCACCCGGGGCTTCGGCATGTCGGCCAGGGCGCAGATCCGGTCGATGGTGCCGTGCAGCTCGGGCGCCTCCTCGGGGGTGACCTCGCGGGCGCCCATGCTGAAGGCGGCGATCCGGTCGCTGAACCAGAACTGGGCGATGAACAGACCACCGGTGAAGATCAGAATGATCGGCCAGGCGCCCCGCAGCACCGCGAGGAGCACGCCCACCAGGACCACGTACAGCAGTCCGATCAGGAACATGGTCGTGACCATGCGGGTGGTCAGACCGCGATCGGGGGCGTAACGGGAACGGGCTCGTGTCATGGAATGCCTCCAGCGACTCACCTGAATCCCATAGTGCTCCTCTCCGGTGCGAATCGGATCGGACGGTCACGGCCAGAGCAGCTCGCGGGTCCATTCGCCGCCGTCCCGCCGGTAGCGCAGCCGTACGTGCTGCCGCCGTGCGTCGCCCTGGAAGAACTCGACCTCCCGTGGCTCGACCACGTACCGGGTCCAGCTCGCCACGTCCGCCTCCGGTTCCGCCCGCGCCCGGTCCCAGGCGGCGTCCGAGGCGCGCTCCAGCTCCTCGCACGAGCCGAGCACCTCGCTCTGCCGCCCCACCAGCGCCGATGCCAGCGCCCCGGTCGAGCGCACGTGCAGATCGGCTCGGCTCTCGTCGGGGGTGCAGGCGGTGACCGGGCCCCGCACCCGCACCTGCCGGCCGAGCGCCGGCCAGTAGAAGCCGAGAGCCGCGTGCGGGTGGGCGGTGAGCTGCCGGCCCTTCGCGCTGGTGGAGTGGGTGGCGAAGTGCCAGCCGCGGTCGTCGGCGTCGTGCAGCATCAGCGTCCGCACGTCGGGGTGCCCCTCGCCGTCGACGGTGGCCAGCGTCATGGTGTGCGGCTCGGCCTGCCGGGCGGCCACCGCCTGCGCGAACCAGGCGTGGAAGAGGGGGAGCGGGGTCCGGGGCGCGGCGGCCGCGTCGAAGGCGGGGAGATCCACGTCCCAGACGCGCTGGGCATGGAGCAGCTCCTGGAAGGCCCGCCGGGCGGAGCGCGGATCGGACGTCATATCGGTCATGCGGCCCCATCATGCCCGCAGGGGCGGGGTTTCCCCGGCGCCGGGGCGACGAGGGTCCCCGGGCCTGCGACCGGGGCGGAACGCCCACAGGGCGTCGGCCGGCAGTGGGTTGCCGGGCGACGCCCTGTGCGGTGTGCGCCCAGAGCGGTGGGCGCACGGTCATGCGGTCATGCGGTGGTCCGGGCGGCCGGACGGTGGGCCGGCCGCGGGACTCCCTAGGCCGGGGAGTACGCGGACTTCGGGTCCGGGCCGTACGCGTTCGCGCTGCGCTCGCCCTCGAGGCACGCGAAGACGAGCAGCGTGATCCCGCCCACGAACGGGACGAACACCAGCAGCAGCCACCAGCCGGAGCGGCCGGTGTCGTGCAGGCGGCGCACGAAGACAGCGAGGCTGGGCAGCAGGACGGCGAGGTAGTAGATCGCGACGATGACCGGAGACGTGCCGAGCACCGCGTCGATCACCGCCACGATGATGGCGGCGATGATGGTGAACAGCACGTACATCCAGTACTCCTGGCGGCGCGCACGGCCGCTGAACACCACGTACTTCTTCAGAACATCGAGATACCAGTGCACTGTGTCCCCCCAAGGACGATGGAAGCTCGTCCTCGCTGGACCGAGCCTGGACGGCAGAACCTAGAGGCTTGAAGTGCCCGGGTCAAAAAGTTATGAAGAGAGCGCTCTCGGGCAGTGCCGATCCGGATTCCGGCCTCTCGGCCCCGTCCTGGTGCGGACGTCCCCGGGGAACAGAAACCGGCCACCCGTCCCCCGAGGTCACGGTCGGGTGGGCGAGGCCGCCGTCCACCTTTCTGACCTGCCGATTGCCTGATCCGCGGTGGAGTCGGCGGACCGATTCCGCCAGCAGGAGCAGCCTTCGCATCCCAGGATGGCAGGCCGAAAGCCCACCTTCGTCGGTGTTCACCGGAAGTTCGCCGGACGTACCGGTGCGGCCCTTCCCGGCGAACGCGCCGCCCGACCACTCCGCCGGCCTGCGTCCCTGAGTGGCTCACCGAGGGCGGCGGGGCCGGCTGGATCCTGGTCGGCAGCAACTTCGGCCGTACGGGTCATCCTGCCTGGACCGCCAGCCTGCTCGTCCATCCGGACGACGCGGTCATCAGCTGGAGGGGGCGGGACCTGCCGGTGCGGGCCCGGATGCTGCGGGGTGCGGAACGGGAGGAGGCGTGGCGGGCGACGGTGAGGTTCTGGCCGCCCTACGCCACGTATCAGGCGCGGGTGGAGCGGGAGATCCGGCTCTTCCGGCTGCGGCGGCGGGACGCCCCGTGACGCGGAGGGTGTCCGGACACGCCGACGGCGGACCACTCGATGTGATCCGCCGCCGGTGAGACAGGACATGAGCAGCACGGGGTTGCCGTGCGGTGCTCAGTACGGGAAGTGCTGAGAAGCGGGAGGGCCGGCGCTACCTCGCCGGCTTCTTGCCGGTGATGCCCAGATGCACCAACAGGGCGAGGTTCGGCCGGAGTTCGGCCTGCTTGACGCCCCAGGTCTGGAAGCCCTTCTGGTGCGAGGCGACCGCGGCCAGCATCACGACCAGTGAGCCCGCCATCGCCGCGGGGCTGACGTCCTTGTCGATCTTGCCCTTGGTCTGGAGCTCCTTCACCGCATCGGTAAGGGAGTTGGTGACCGAGTTGAGGATCTTCATGCGGATCTTGTAGAACCGCTTGTCGCCCTCGGCGGCACCGAGGTCGATCACGCGCAGGATCGCGTCGTGGCGCCGCCAGAAGTCGAGGAACCCCTCGACGAGCTCTTCGGAGGTCTGCCATCCGGCCTTGCCGATCCAGGAGCGGCCTGCGACCAGTTCGGTCAACCCGGCACCCTCCTTGGCCATTTCTTCGGCGAGCTCAAGGACGGCGCCCTCGACGTCGGGGAAGTATTGATAGAAGGTCGCGGGTGAAGTCCCCGCCTTCCGGGCTACGTCGATGACTTTGACGTCCCGGTACGGCGAGGAGCTGAGCATCTCGCTGAGGCAGTCGAGCAGCTTCTGCCGCGTCGCCTGTCCGCGTCGACCGGCTACGCGGCCGTCGACGGTGCGTACTTGTCCTGTCATGCCGTCAGCTTACCGAGGGGTGATCGGAGCGCGATTCGGCCGACTGCAAATGGGGAGTTCCGCAGGTGCGGTGGGGTGGATGTGGCGGAAGTGGCCGGTTTTCGACGGGCACGATCCACAGCCTCGTTTGTGTTATCAACAGCCTGTGGACAACTTCCGTGGATAACTTTCCGTGACGCGGGATGCAAGGAACTCCGATATCGAGAATGCGTTCGACGGTGGATGGTCGCTGCGCGGTGCAGGCGATGCGCGGTTACTTTGGGTGTGACGGGCGTCACTCTCAGGGAAGGGTCCGGGCCCATGGCCGCATTCGCGCACTCCGCGCCGTGCTGGGTGGATGTGCAGCTCCCCGACCTCGAAGCGGGCAAGCGCTTCTACGGTGAGCTCTTCGGATGGACCTTCCGGGCCGGTGACGTCGCCGGCGGCGCGTACGCGGACGCCCTCAGCGACGGCGAGCTCGTCGCCGCTCTCGCCGCCAAGCAGGACGGCCGCATGCCGACCGCCTGGGGCATCTACTTCGCCACCGACGACATCGTCGCGTCCGTCGCACTGATCCGGCAGCAGGGCGGTCAGGTGATCACCGAACCGGTACGGGCCGGGCGGCACGGGGTGCTCGCGCAGGCCGCCGACCCCGGCGGCGCGGTCTTCGGACTCTGGCAGGCGGGCGACCGCAGCGGGTTCCAGAAGCAGAACGAGCCGGGCTCCTTCTGCTGGACCGAGGTCTACACCCGGCAGAAGGACCGCGTCGACGCCTTCTACGAGACGGTGTTCGGCTTCCGCGGAACCGACCTCGGCGAGCCGGGGGCCGACGAGCCCGGAACCGGTGATCCAGGGGCCGCCGGGTCCGGCGTCGACTTCCGGGTGTGGTCCCCGGAGGGCACCGAACCCGGGCCCGACACCGCGGTCGGCGGGCGCGGCGTCATCACCGACGCCTTTCCGGCGGAGATGCCCAGCTACTTCCTCAGCTACTTCGCCGTCGCGGACTGCGACGCCATCGCCGAGAGCGCCGTCCGGCTCGGCGGCCGGGTCCCCGCGGCGCCTTTCGACATCCCGTACGGGCGGATGGCGGTTCTGCACGACAATCAGGGCGCCGTGTTCGCCGTACTTCAGCCCCCGGCGTCCTGACAGAGGGCAGAGTGACAGGTGACACCCCGATCCGGCCCCGGGTTCGCAACCATCGTCCCAGCCAGGAACAATCGGGGTGCGCACCGCCGGGTGGTGCCCAGTGGTGAGACGCTGCACAGGGGCGGTTTTTCGCGGATCTCTGTTCCTGAGGTCCGTACGGGGAGGTGGCAGGCAAGTGGTGGAGCAGCTGACGCAGCACGACCCGAGGCGGATCGGCCCGTTCGAGGTGCTGGGACGGCTCGGGGCCGGCGGCATGGGGCTGGTCTATCTCGCCCGTTCGGCGTCCGGCCGGCGGGTGGCGATCAAGACCGTGCGTACGGAGCTCGCCGAGGACCAGCTGTTCCGGGTCCGCTTCACCCGTGAGGTGGAAGCCGCCCGCGCAGTCAGCGGCTTCTACACGGCGGCCGTCGTGGACGCCGATCCGCGCGCAGCCGTCCCGTGGCTCGCCACCGCGTATGTGCCGGCTCCCTCGCTCGAAGAGATAGTCAATGAGTGCGGTCCGATGCCGACGCAGGCGGTGCGCTGGCTGGCGGCCGGCATCGCCGAGGCGCTCCAGTCCATCCACGGCGCCGGACTGGTCCACCGCGACCTGAAGCCGTCGAACGTGCTGGTGGTCGAGGACGGCCCGCGGGTGATCGACTTCGGGATCGCGTCCGGCGTCTCCAACACCCGGCTGACCATGACCAATGTGGCGGTCGGCACCCCCGCTTACATGTCGCCGGAACAGGCGAGGGACTCGCGCAGTGTCACGGGTGCGAGCGACGTGTTCTCGCTCGGTTCGACGCTCGTCTTCGCCGCGACCGGGCATGCGCCGTTCCACGGGGCCAATCCCGTCGAGACGGTCTTCATGCTGTTGCGGGAGGGGCCCGACGTCGAGGGGCTGCCCGCGGATCTGCGGCCCCTGATCGAGTCCTGCATGCAGATGGACGCCGGGCTGCGGCCCAGCCCGGCCGATCTGCAGGCCCAGCTCGCCCCGCACCTCTTCGCCTCCGGCAGCGACGACAGCGGTACGGCGTCGGCCTGGCTGCCGATGTCCGCCACCGCGATGATCGAGCAGCGCCGCGGCGGAGGGCGCACGGCCGCTCCGGCTCAGGTCGCTCCGGCGCCCGCCCCGATGCCGCCACCGCCCCAGCAGCCGCCGGGCGCGGAGTGGGAGTCGGGGTGGCGCAGCGGCGCTGGAGCGAGACCGCCGTCCCCGGTCGCCCCGCCCGTTCGGGGTGCGGCAATGGACGAGGGCGGTCCGGTGCGGCTGCCCGGGGCGAAGGTGCCGATCGGGCCGGGGCCGCGCGCCGTGGACGCACGCGCCCGGGCGGGCGCGGAGGCCGGTCCCGCGACCGGGTGGGTGCGCCCACCCGCCGGGCTGAACGGCGCTGCCCCGTCCGTCCCGCTGCCCGCCCCTGCGCACGCCCCCGATGCGGTCCCCGCCGAACCGGACCGCTGGCGGCCCTGGCGGTTCCGGATGTCGAACGACGTGTGGGGTACGCCGGTCGTCGCCGGGGACCTGCTGTACGTGACGTCGTTCGAGGTGCACGCCCTGGACGTGGGCAACGGGCGGCGCCAGTTCAAGACCCGTGACGTCGCCTGGTCGATGGCGCTCGACGGGGGACGCATCCACGGCTCCGACGGCCCCTCGCTGTACGCGCTGGACGCGCTGACCGGTGCCGAGCGGTGGCGGCTGCAGACGGATGCCTGGGTGTACTCGCTCAAGGCCGACCGGGGCACGGTCGTCACCGGCACGCGCGGCGGAGGCGTCCAGGCGTGGGAGGCGTCCACCGGCGAGAAGCTGTGGGAGACGTCCGGGGCGCAGACCGACTTCGAGTCCCCGGAGGCCGGGCCCGCGATCCACGACGGCATGGTGTACCTGTGGCAGGACGCCCGGCTGCGCGCGGTGGACGCCCGTACGGGCGTCGAGCGCTGGTCGTACCCGATCGGTGACGCGGCCTCCTGCGGCGGCGTGCCGGTGCGCGTGACACCTGCGCAGGACGGCTACGCGTACGTCGCCGCCGGCACCCGGGTCCTCGCCGTGGACATCGCGTCGGGCCGGGTGCGGTGGCACTTCGAGTCGCCCGCGGTCTTCCTCTCCCCGCCGGCCTTCGCGCCGGGGCCGGCGGTCACCGGCGGCGGGGTGTACCTGGCCGACTACCTCGGCACGGTGTACGCGCTCGACGCGACGACCGGCAAGGACCGGTGGCGCATCGCGACGGAGGCGCGCCAGTCGGTCGAGCCGGTCCTGGTGACGGCGGGCAACGTCCATGTGGGCAGCGGCAGCGCGCTCTACACACTGGACGCGGTGACGGGCACCCCGAAGTGGCGGTTCGCCGCGGGCGGCGAACTGGTCGGCGCCCCGGTGGTCGCCGACGGCCGGGTCCACTTCGGCTCCGCCGACCATGTGCTCTACACGCTGGACGCGGCCGGCGGTCAGCTGCGGTGGAAGCTCGCCACGGGCGGGGAGATCACGGGATCGCCGGTGGCCCAGGGCGGCGTGGTGTACGCATGCAGCAAGGACCGCTGCGTGTACGCGCTGGACGCGCTCAAGGGGACGGGTACGGGAAACCGCGCCCGGGCGTAGCGCTTCGCCGGCCCGGTCCGGCGGGCCGGTGCGCGGTTCAGGGCCGGGGAGGGTGGCGCGGGTCGCGGCCCTCCTCCTGCACCGGATACGGCGCCGTGTCCTGGTCCGCCCGCGCGGGCGGACCGGTGTACGGGTCCGGCCCGGTGTACGGGTCGGTCTCCGGCTCCGGCCACGGACTCGTCTGCACCGACGGCCCCGGCTCCTGCGTGGGGGGCCACGTGTCCGGATCCTCCGCCCCCGGCGCCGCGTACGGCCGGTTCCGGTCCGAGCGCCGCAGCCGCCCGCCCCGCCGTCCCGGCAGCAGCGCGGCCCCCAGCAGCATCAGGGCCCCGCCCCCCGCCGCGTACGCCACCCCCAGCTGCAGCCCGGACCCGTCCGCCGCCACCGCCACGCTTCCGGTCGCCTGCCCCAGCCGCACCGTCCACAGCACCGTGAAGCCGAGCGCGACCACGCCCGCGAGCGCGACCAGCAGCCGCGACCGCACCACCACACCCACCACCGTCACCACGGCCGCGAAGAGCAGCGGCAGCCACATCGACCCCCACAGCCCGGGGTGCGTGCCGCCGATGCCGTCGAAGAGGTCCGCAATGCGGTAATGCCGCCCGAGGCGGCCGTCGTACCAGCCACGGAAGGGGCTCAGCGCGGCGGCCGCCGCTCCGGCGAGAGCGACGACCGAGCCGAGGACGCTGCGGATCATCATCGGCCTCCTGGGCGTGCATCGGCCTGGTGGGGGCGTGCGGACCGGCGTCGCGCATCGGCACCGCTCTCGGCGTCGACGCTACGCCCGCCTCCTGCCCTCCGCCACCAGGGGCGGGCCGTGCGCACGGCCCCGTCCAACGCACCATGCGTTACGGTGTCGCGCGGTCGTTCGACAGCAACATGACAACAACGCAAGGGGGGCTGCATCGATGATGCGGCAGCATCTGAAACTCTCGGCCGTCCTGGTGGTGGTCGTGCTCGCGCTGACGGGCTTCTCCACATCGGCCCATGGCAGGAGCCGCGGCGGCAGGCACGGTTCGAGCGGCAGCAGCGGCGGGGGCTGCTCCAACTCGCACAAGAGCAACGGAAGTTACCACCACAGCAGCTATGACGACGATGATGACGACGACAGCTACGGAAGCGGCTCGTCCGGCAACTCCTCGTACGAGAGCCCGACTCCGGAGGCCACCACGTCCGAGGCGCCCCAGGTGGGCGTGGTCCGCTGCGCCCGGCCCCGCAAGGGCAAGCGGCGCGCCGTGACCTCCTCCACGGTCCGGCTCACGGCTGTCGCGTCCGGCACCCGCACGTACGACGTCGACGTCGATTTCCTCGACGCGGCCGGCAACACCATCGACACCGGCGAGGCGACGGTGGAGGTCGAGGGAGGCGCGAGCCGGACCCTCTCCGTGCGGATGGAGAACCCGGGCAAGGTGTCCCGGGTGAAGAAGTGCCGGGTCGAGGCCACGCTCAGCTACTGACGACGCAGCCGCGGGCGGGAGCGGGGGAGGAGACTGCGCCGGCGGGCGCGGACGTGCGGCGGCCGCGACGGCTCCCCCTCCGCGCCGCCGCGGCCGTTCCCCCGTACCCCGCCGAATGGCTTATCGCGGATCGGCACCCGTCATGTGACTGTCCAGGGGCTTGATCTCGGGTTCCTCGGTCATGTGGCTGTCCAGGGGCTTGACCACGGGCTCGCCGGTCATGTGGCTGTCCTCGGGCTTCGCATCGCCCGTGGTGCCGGACGTCGGTACGGGTATCTCGATCTTCTTGGCGTCGCTCATGTCGTGAACTCCGTTGCTTGGCGCATTGATAGGCGGCGAAGCCCGTCCGGCTGCTCCCCCGTGGGCTGCCGGACGGGCTGTTCGGAGCCGTTCACCTTAGTGCGCGGTTCCACCGTCGAATCGTCTGCCCCCCGACGCGACGCATCGACAGGTACGAGAGTGCCCGGCCCCGATAAACGAATGATGAACGCGCGGTCAGCGTCCGTTTGCCGCCGCCGGGCTGAGCAGCTTGCGGACGGTGTCGCCCTCGGGTGCCTTCAGCCGGTCGAAGACCGAGAGGGCCTCCTGCCAGCAGACGGTCGCCCGGTCCGGCTGCCCGATGCCGTGCAGGGCCTGGCCGAGCACGGTGAGCACATTCGCGCGGCGCCATTCCCCTCCTATGTGGAGCAGTACGGTCAGCGCCTGCTCGGCCAGGGTGGCGGCCCGGGCCGGGCGGTCCGCGGCGAGATGGACCTCGGCCAGGCGGAAGAGCGTCATCCCCTCCCACAGGCGCTGCCGGCTCTCCCGGAAGACGGACAGCGCCTCCGAGAGGCGCGCCTCGGCTTCGTCCTGCCGGTCCGCGCGAGCCAGCGCCAGCCCCAGGGCGTAGCGGCCGTTCGCCAGCCGCAGGGTGAGACCCATCCGGTTGTAGAGGGTGACGCCCCGGCCGGCCAGTTCGACCGCGCTCGCGGTCCGCCCGATGGCCAGGTGCACCCGGGACAGGTTGCACAGGGCGCTCGCCTCACCCGCCTGGTTGCCGTCGGCCCGGAACGCGGCGATGGTCTGCTGGAGCAGGACTTCCGCCTCGTCGAGCTGATTGCGGTAACCGGCGATGATGCCGAGCTCGTTCGGGGCGTTGCAGTGGGTCCACGTGTCGTCGGTCGAGGGGGCGAGCACCATCGCCTGCCGGGCTTCGGCCTCGGCCGGGTCGAAGCGGCCGGCCATGCTGTGCACCTGTGCCAGTGTGGTGCGTGCCCGGGCCTCGGCGCGTGAGTCCCCGAGGGACGCCGCGGCGTCCCTCGCCGTCGTCGCAGCCGATTCGAACTGCCGGGAGTTGGCGCCCGACTCCGCGAGGTCCTTGGCGGCGAGCAGCAGGTCCACCGCCCGCCGGACGGTTCCGGGGGCGACGTTCTGCTGGACGCACGCCAGAAGGGCGTTGGCCTCGGAGTAGAGCCAGTCCAGAGCCCGGCTGTGGTCGGTGAACGTCAGCCCGGGGTGTTCCGTCCGGGCCAGGTGGCTGATCGTGCGGTCCCCCGGCCGCTCCAGCGCGTACACCCCCGCCGCGGTGGCCAGATAGAAGTCCAGCAGCCGCGAAAGCGCGAACTCACGCTCTTCCGGCGGCTCTTCGTCCCGTTCCGCGCAGGCGCGCGCGTAGAGCCGTACGAGGTCGTGGTACCGGTACCTGCCCGGCGCCGCCGACTCCAGGAGCGACGTGTCGACCAGGGACTCCAGTACGTCCTCCGCCGCATGCATCTCCAGGTTCAGCAGCGCCGCGGCCGCCGCGAGGGAGATGTCCGGGCCGTCCGCCAGGCCCAGCAGACGGAACGCGCGGGCCTGCTGCGGTTCGAGCTGGCCGTAGCCCAGTTCGAACGTGGCCTTGACCGCCAGGTCGCCCGCCTGGAGCTCGTCCAGGCGGCGTCGCTCGTCCGCGAGTTTGGCCGCGAGGACCGAGACCGTCCAGGTGCGGCGGGCGGCCAGACGGGACGCGGCGATGCGGATGGCCAGCGGGAGGAAACCGCACGCGGCGACCACGTCCAGGGCCGCCTTGCGCTCCGATCCGACCCGTTCGTCGCCGACGATCCGGGTGAAGAGCTGGAGCGCCTCCTCCGGGGACATCACATCCAGGTCCACCAGGTGGGCCCCGGCCAGGTCGACCATCCGGACGCGGCTGGTCACCAGGGCCGCACAGCCTGCCGTGCCGGGGAGCAACGGGCGGATCTGGGCCGCGTCGTGGGCGTTGTCCAGGAGGACCAGGATGCGGCGGCCGTCGAGCGTGGAGCGGTACAGCGCCGCCCGTTCGTCCAGGGTGTCGGGGATCGCCGAGTCCGCGGTGCCCAGCGCCCGCAGGAACGCGCCGAGCACCGTCTCGGGCTCCGCCGCGCGGGCCCCCGCGCCCTGCAGGTCGACGTAGAGCTGGCCGTCCGGGAAGTGCGGGCGCGCCTGGTGGGCGACGTGCACCGCGAGGGTCGTCTTGCCGACGCCGCCGATGCCCGCCAGCGCGGAGACGGCCATGACCGAACCCTCCGCCGTCGCCAGCCGGTTGCCCAGTTCGCGTACGAAGGAGGCGCGGCCGGTGAAGTCGGGAACGGTCGCAGGGAGCTGGGCCGGCCGGACCGCCGCGGGCGCGGCGGACGGTTCGTCCGCGGTGTGGGCCAGTTCCTCGTCGGCCCGCAGGATCCGCTGCTGGAGCTGCGAGAGCTCCGGGCGCGGGTCCACACCGAGTTCGTCGGCGAGCAGCCGGCGCGTGTCGGCGTACACGGCGAGCGCCTCCGCCTGGCGGCCGCTGCGGTACAGGGCCACCATCAGCAGTTCGCGCAGCCGCTCGCGCAGCGGGTGCGCCGCGGTGAGCGCGGTGAGTTCGGAGACCACCTCCGCGTGGCAGCCGGCCTCCAGATCCAGGTCGAGCCGTGTCTCGGTGAGCTGGAGGCGCCACTCCTCCAGCCGGGTGCGCTGGTTCTCGGCGTACGGCCCCGGCACGGCGGCGAGCGGTTCGCCGTCCCACAGTGCCAGTGCGTCGTTGATCAGGGCGCGGGCCCGGGACCGGTCGGCGCCCGCCCGCGCCTTCTCGGCCTCGGCGGCCAGTTCCTGCGCGGCGGTGAGGTCGAGAGCGTCGGCCCGGGGCCGTAGCGCGTATCCGCCCGCGTTGCTGATCAGCGTCGCCGGGTCGAGGATCTTGCGCAGCCGGGACGCGTACGTGCGTACGGCGGCGAGCGCCTGGGACGGCGGCTCCTCGCCCCAGATGGCGTCGATGAGTTCGGCGGCGGTGGCCGTGCGTCCGTCGCGCAGCAGCAGCGCGGCCAGCAGCGCGCGCTGCTGCGGCGAGCCGGAGGGCAGCGGTTCGCCGTCGCGCCAGACACGTACGGGGCCGAGCACGGCGAAACACAGTCCGGTCCCGGCCGTCGGCTGCTGCGGAGCCCGCTGCTCCGGAACGCGCACACGTGGCCCGTGGTCACGGTCCATTGATGCCCCCTGTCCTGCTCGCCCCGCCCGTCATGCCGGTCGCGCCGGTCCCGCTGGTGCTGCCGATCCTGATGATTCGCCGGTGGTCCCGCCCGGAATGGACGTCGTTGCGCCGATGTGGTCCGAGTGTGTCCGGATGACGGGCTACCGCTGGTATCGCGGTCAACAGTCTGCCTTGTCGGGGGCGGACGCGTCAGCAGCGGGTGACGCTCTGCACAAGCCCTCGACAACGTTTCGAAGTCGGGTTCGCCGCACCACGGGTGAGGGCGCGTCAGCTCGCCGCGCGGCGGTGCGAGGGGGACGTCCCGGGGACCGTCGCGGGGGCACGCCGGCGCGCACGCGAAGCGGCGCCCTGCCCGGGTGCTCCGTACGCGGATGTGCGGGGACGCGGACCGCCCGGTCCCACGTCCCCGCACCCTTGCCGTTCCCCGTACCGCTGTCGTGGTCCGTCCCGGAGCGGTCAGACCCTGGCGACCGGCTCCTGGAGCTCCGTCACCCAGTCCGCCCGGTCCTCGGGGCACTCCAGGTTGATCTCCCTGGTGTAACCGAGCGACCGGTACCCGTGGGTGTCCAGCCAGCGGGCCAGCGTCTGCTCGGTGGCGAGGACCCCGTCCATCGAACCGCGGTGGACGATGGTCGCCGCCTCGAACGCGGGCAGCTCCACCACCGTGACACCGGTGTCACCGACCGGTCCGGCCGGTGCGGAGACCGTGACCCCGGCGTGCACGACGATGGTGCCAGCGCCGTCCGGTGCGTCCTCGTACCGCGCGACGCCGGGCCCGGTGGGCCTGACGCCGGCCGCTTCCAGCAGCGGGAACAACCGGTCGTACAGCGGTCCGATCACCGGAGTGATGTCCTGCGGCCGGTAGCTCGCCGCCGTCCCGGTCAGCTCCGCCACGCGTACGGCCGGAACGTTCTTGATCACAACCTCGTCGGTGGGCATGCGCCCCTCGCTCTCGATCGACCGGAGCCTCGCCTCGACCTGTGCCAGCCGTGCCGCCGCTTCCGCCATGGCGGCCGCCAGCTCCGCATGGCGCAGGCGCAGCATTCCGCGCAGCTCCTCGGAGCCGACCTGCTCGTCGAGGACTGCCCGCACCTGCTGGAGCGTGAAGCCGAGATCCTTCAGAGCGATGATGCGGTTGAGACGGGCGAGCTGGGCGGCGCCGTAGAAGCGGTAGCCGGTGGCGGGGTCGGTGCGGTCGGGAGTCAGCAGGCCGACGGCGTCGTAGTGGCGCAGCATCCGGGCCGACACGCGTCCGTACCTGGCGAAGTCTCCGATGGTGAACATGGCGTCTCCCAGTGCACGGCTTCACACGGTGTCAAGGTCAAGCACCTCGGTGAGGCGGAGGGGAAGGGATCGGCCAGGAGGGAAAGGCAGGAGCCCCGCTCCTCCGCCGAGGCGGAGGAGCGGGGCTCCTTGGGTACTGCATGCCGGCCGCGATCGGCCGACCCGGGCAACTAGGCCGGGCTGACGTTCTCAGCCTGCGGGCCCTTCGGCCCCTGAGTGACGTCGAAGTTCACGACCTGGTTCTCCTCGAGGGAGCGGAACCCGGACGCGTTGATCGCGGAGTAGTGGACGAAGACATCCGGGCCGCCGCCGTCCTGGGCGATGAAGCCGAAGCCCTTTTCAGCGTTGAACCACTTGACGGTTCCGGTAGCCATAAGCCCTCCTTGGGCCAAAGGGTTGCCCTGCTCCAGAACCTGCAAAGAAGTCTGAAAACTACAAAAGCCTGCGGGTTACATGCTCCGCAGGCTCTGTACTGCAAGGGAAACCAAACTGCAACTTGGCGCCGAGCCTAGCATGCAGTGTGCGCGGAAGGGTAGAGGGAAAGATCACTTCACTCGGATGTTTGATTGCCGCGCCGAGGAGCCTGCCGGGACGGGGGTCCGAGGGTGTCCCGGAGGTGTCGTCCGGGTGGTGCGGAGGCGTCCGCGGAACCGGCTCTGGGGCGTGTCGGGCGGACTTTCGGGGGTGGGGCGGGACGCGCTCCGGGGGGCGGGCCCCGAGCCCCGGTGGCAGGCGGATCCCCGTACAGGTCTAGCCTCGCGATGTGGACAATTCAACCGTCTCTCCCGCAGCAGGCGACGACCGTCGCAGCAGGCCGCGCGTCGGCCACATCCAGTTCCTGAACTGCCTCCCTCTCTACTGGGGCCTGGCACGGACCGGGACCCTGCTCGACCTGGAGCTGTCGAAGGACACCCCGGAGAAGCTCAGCGAGCAGCTGGTACGCGGTGACCTCGACATCGGGCCCATCACTCTCGTCGAGTACCTGCGCAACGCCGATCAGCTCGTCGCCTTCCCCGACATCGCGGTCGGCTGCGACGGGCCCGTCATGTCGTGCGTGATCGTCTCGCAGCTGCCGCTGGAGCAGCTCGACGGCGCACGGGTGGCGCTCGGTTCGACCTCGCGCACCTCCGTACGCCTCGCCCAGCTACTGCTCGCCGAGCGGTACGAGGTGACCCCGGACTACTTCACCTGCCCGCCCGACCTCGGCGTGATGATGCAGGAGGCGGACGCCGCCGTACTGATCGGCGACGCCGCACTGCGCGCCTCGCTGCACGACGCGCCGCGGCTCGGTCTGCAGGTCCATGACCTGGGGCAGATGTGGAAGGAGTGGACGGGGCTGCCGTTCGTCTTCGCCGTCTGGGCGGCCCGCAAGGACTACCTGGCCGAGCACCCGGCCATGGTGGAGGAGGTGCACCGGGCGTTCCTCGCCTCGCGCGACCTGTCCCTCGAAGAGGTCGCCAAGGTCGCGGAGACGGCGGCGCGCTGGGAGGTCTTCGACGCGGAGCTGCTGGAGCGGTACTTCACGACGCTGGACTTCCGTTTCGGTCCCGCCCAGCTGTCGGGCGTGCGCGAGTTCGCCCGCCGGACCGGGGCCACGACCGGCTTCCCGGCGGACGTGGACGTCGAGCTGCTCGACCACTGATCCACGGCCGGTCCGGCGCCGGGCGGTGTGCGCGGGGAAAGGCCGAAGATATAGGTGAATCCTGAACCTTTTTCGGGCTTCTCCGCGCCCCCGCCGTTGTTTATCGCGTCATCCCGCGGATTCCTTTCCGGCGAATGCCGCGAATGCCGCGGCCGGACGCCCCGCACGCCGTATCCCGAATAGGGGATGGCGTCCGGGGCGGGTCCCGGTCGACTCCCGGATTCGTTCCGGGGAACGACGCATTCACGCCTTTCACGGTGTCGAAAACCGCGGTTCGTTCCGATAGGGGCGAAATCGGTGGATGGTTTCTCTGTGAGCGCACGACCTCCGCCCCCTAGGCTTCGGATCGAGGTCCGGCCGGTCCACAGGGGGAGTCCGCATGCAGCCGCTGGAAGCCGGCGAACCGCTCACCATCGGCGCCTACCGGCTGCTCGGCCGGCTCGGTGCGGGCGGCATGGGCCGGGTCTATCTGGGACGCAGCGCCGGAGGGCGCACCGTCGCGGTCAAGGTCGTCCATCCGCACTTCGCACTCGACGAGCAGTTCCGCGCCCGGTTCCGGCGCGAGGTGGACGCGGCCCGGCGGATCGGGGCGCAGTGGACGGCGCCCGTGCTGGACGCCGATCCGGACGCACCCGTGCCGTGGGTGGCCACCGGCTACGTCGCCGGGCCGCCGCTGTCGGCCGCGGTCACCGAGCACGGTCCGCTGCCCGAACAGTCGGTACGGACCCTGGGTGCCGGGCTCGCGGAGGCGCTGGCCGCCGTGCACGGCCAGGGACTCATCCACCGTGACGTGAAGCCGTCCAACGTCCTGCTCGCCCTCGACGGCCCCCGGCTGATCGACTTCGGCATCGCCCGCGCCATCGACGCCACCGCCTCGCTCACCTCCACCGGGGTCTCGGTCGGCTCGCCCGGCTACATGGCACCCGAGCAGATCCGGGGCCTGGACATCTCGGGCGAGGCCGATGTCTTCTCGCTCGGCGCGGTACTCGCGTACGCGGCGACGGGCGCCGCCCCCTTCCTCGGCGACTCCTCCGCGGTGCTCCTCTACAAGGTGGTGCACGAGGAACCGGAACTCGGCGACATCGAGGGCGAGCTGCGGGAGGTGATCGCCGGCTGCCTGGCGAAGGACCCGGGCCTGCGGCCCACCCCGACGGAACTCGCCCGGCGGCTGGCGCCGGACGGAGCGGCCGCGCTGGTGGCGGCGGGCTGGCTGCCCGGACCACTGGTGCGCGAGGTCAGCCGCTCGGCGGTGGCGCTGCTGGACCTGGAGCCGCAGGAGGCGCCGGTGCAGTCGGGCCCGGTGCCGTTCAGCAACCCCTCGCTCGACGCCGGCGGCCCCGCGGGCGACGGCGCCGCGCTCGGCGTGTTCGGGCCGCCCGTCGAACCGGCCCCGGCGGCGCGGACGTTCTGGCAGTCCGGGGCGGAGGGAAGCAGCCCCGGACTGCCCGGCCCCCGGACCTCCGACCCGCGGGTCTCCGTCACCGTCAGCGCGGACTCGGGACCGGCCGGCCCGAACCGCGGCCGCAGTCTCAGCTGCACCGTCGCCCTCGCCGTGGCGGGCGCGCTCGCCGCCGTGACCGTCGGCGGCGCCTTCCTCCTCGACCTGCTGCCGGGCACCGGCGGCGGCGACACGGACCACGGCAGCGTCGCCCAGCCCGCGCCCGGCACGTCGTCCACCGGGCCCTCCGCCCCGGCGGACGGCCAGGTGCCCGGCGGCACCGACCGGGTGACCGCGCTGCCCCGGACGTTCGTCGGCACCTGGAAGGGGCCGCTGACGGAGAAGACCACCGGGGCGCCGCACGGCACCCTCACCGCGGTGTTCACCGAAGGGAAGAAGGGCACGGACGTGGTCCGCATGAACACGACCGTCTCCACCCTCGGAGTGACCGTCAGCTGCAACAGCATCGCGCGGCTCTCCTCCGGCACCGCCGAGGAACTGACGCTCCGGGAGCGCGCCGACCCGGACCGCCCCGGCACCGCCGGGCTGTGCACCGACACCACCACCGATGTCGTCTTCACCCTCGCCGACGACGGCACGCTCCGCTTCCGGTCCGAGGAGCGGGGCGCGGGACTTCCGTACGGCACGCTCAGCCGGTCCGGCGGCTGACGGGCCCTCCGCGGCAGGGAGTGGGGGAGGCCGTGACCCCGGAAGGGGCTGGCGTAGGCTGAACCGTCCGTAGATCCGTTGAAAAACCGCCGAAAGGTGACAGCCCGGTGACCGAGAAGGCCGACCTCCAGCCCATCCTCGACCGAGCCGCCGAAGGCGGCCGGATCACTCCGGAGGAGGCCCTCGACCTCTACCGGTCGGCGCCGCTGCACGCGCTGGGCGCGGCGGCCGACGCCGTGCGCCGCCGCCGGTACGCCGGTACGGAGCACATCGCGACGTACATCATCGAGCGCAACATCAACTACACCAACGTGTGCGTCACGGCCTGCAAGTTCTGCGCTTTCTACGCCGCGCCGAAGGACACCGCCAAGGGCTGGTCCCGCGACCTCGACGACATCCTGCGCCGCTGCGCGGAGACCGTCGAACTCGGCGGCACGCAGATCATGTTCCAGGGCGGCCACCACCCGGACTACGGCGTCGAGTACTACGAGGAACACTTCGCCGCGATCAAGAAGGCGTTCCCGCAGCTGGTGATCCACTCGCTGGGCGCCTCCGAGATCGAGCACATGGCCCGGATCTCCAAGGTCTCCGTCGAGGAGGCCATCCAGCGGATCCACGCCGCCGGCCTCGACTCCTTCGCGGGCGCCGGCGCCGAGCTGCTGCCGGCCCGGCCGCGCAAGGCGATCGCCCCGCTCAAGGAGTCCGGCGAGCGCTGGCTGGAGATCATGGAGACGGCGCACCGGCTCGGTGTCGAATCCACCTCCACCATGCTGATGGGAACCGGCGAGACCAACGCCGAGCGCATCGAGCACCTGCGGATGATCCGCGACCTGCAGGACCGGACGGGTGGTTTCCGGGCGTTCATCCCGTACACGTACCAGCCGGAGAACAACCACCTGAAGGGCCGGACGCAGGCCACCCTCTTCGAGTACCTGCGGATGATCGCCATCGCCCGGCTCTTCCTGGACAACGTGGCGCACATCCAGGGCTCCTGGCTGACCACCGGCAAGGAGGTCGGCCAGCTGTCGCTGCACTACGGCGCGGACGACCTCGGCTCGATCATGCTGGAGGAGAACGTCGTCTCCTCGGCCGGCGCCAAGCACCGCTCCAACCGGCTGGAGATCATCGACCTGATCCGCAAGGCGGGCCGGGTACCGGCGCAGCGCGCCACGACGTACGAGCACATCGTCGTCCACGACGACCCGGCGAACGACCCGGTCGACGAGCGCGTCGCCTCGCACATCTCGTCCACCGCGATCGAGGGCGGCACCGCGCACCCGGAGCTGAAGCTCCTCAACGCCAACTGAGGCCGGTTTGCTGACCGTTCACGCCGCGCCGCTGGTTCTTCCGGTCGGCGCGGCGGCCGTCAGGCACGGCGCGGTCGCCGTGGACGGCGACCGCATCGTCGCCCTCGGGCCGTACGAGGAGATCGTGGCCGCCCATCCGGCGGCCCGCGTCCGCCAGTGGCCGGGGGTCCTCACCCCCGGTCTCCGGCAGTGGCACGCCGTCCGGCTGCTGACCCGCTGCTACCACCCCGACCCGCGCGAGGCGGACGAACTCGGCGGACAGCCGCTGTGGGGCGAGGCGTTCGCCCGGCTGGCGCCGGAGCTGGACACGGCGCGGCGGGCGGGCAGCGTACGGCGCGGGCTGCAGCGGATGCTGCGGCACGGCACCACGCACCTCGCCGGCCGGTTCCACGACCCGGCCGTACGCACCGCCGTGGACCGTGCGGGGCTGACCGAGGTCCCGGCCCTCGGCGCCCCCGGTGTCCTGACCGGCGAACCGAGCCTGGACCCGTTCGTGGAGGGCCACGACCTGCCCGGCACGGTGCACGGCCCGCTCGTGGTCGGCGGGCGCGCCGACCTCGCCGTCTTCGACGTACCCGACGAGCGGACGCTGTGCGCGGCGGGGGCGGCGGCGTGCGTGGCCACGGTGCTGGGCGGGCGGCTGGTGTACCGGCGGCGGTAGCCGCGGAGCGGACGGGCCCCGCGGCGCCCACCAACCCCTCGTTGCGCACGACCGGCGCGAGGTGAGATGGGCCGGGCTGCTTGAATGGGTGGGTGACCCGAGCATCCCTGGACAAGCAGCCGCACGAAGTCGCCTCGATGTTCGACGACGTGGCGGCGAACTACGACCTCACCAACGACGTGCTGTCGCTCGGCCAGGACCGGCTGTGGCGCAGGGAGGTCGCCAGGGCGGTGGACGCCCGCCCGGCGGAGAAGGTCCTCGACCTCGCCGCGGGGACGGCGACGTCCTCGCTGCCGTTCGCCGCGACCGGCGCCTACGTCGTGCCGTGCGACTTCTCCGTCGGCATGCTGCGCGTCGGCAAGCAGCGCCACCCCTGGCTGCCCTTCACCGCGGGCGACGCCACGAAGCTGCCGTTCCGCGACGAGACGTTCGACGCGGTGACGATCTCCTTCGGACTGCGCAACGTGCAGGGCACGGAAGCGGCGCTGCGCGAGCTGCACCGGGTGACCAAGCCGGGCGGCCGTGTGGTGATCTGCGAGTTCTCGCAGCCGACCTGGGCGCCGTTCCGCACGGTCTACACCGAGTACCTGATGCGCGCGCTGCCGCCGGTCGCCCGCGCGGTGTCGTCCAACCCCGACGCGTACGTCTACCTCGCCGAGTCCATCCGCGCCTGGCCCGACCAGGCGGGGCTCGCCGAGCTGCTGCAGAAGGCTGGCTGGTCGAAGGTGGCATGGCGCAATCTGACCGGCGGAGTGGTGGCGCTGCACCGGGGCGTACGGCCCTGACTCCGACGCGGTCTCCGGCGGCCGGGCCGGGCTCGCGGCCGGTGCCGTCCGCAAGCCCCGTACAGCTCGTGACGGAACGCCCTCCGTCCGCCGTCCCGGCCCTCGGACCGCGCCGGCCGGCCGCCCGTCCGGTTCAGGCGTCCAGTCCGAGCCGGAAGCACCGCACTTCCTGCCCCGCCCGGGGCGTCGTGAAGCTCTCCGCCCCGTCCATCCCCAGCCGCCGGGCGACGGCGATCGAGCGTGCGTTGCGCGGGTCGATCGTCGCGACCACCCGCCCGACTCCGGCCGCGCGCACCCGGTCCACCGTGAGGCGCGCGGCGGCGGTGGCGTAACCACGGCCCCAGGCCGCGCGGCCGAGCCGCCAGCCGATCTCGATCTCGCCCACCGGGCCGTACTCGGTCCGCGGCCACGGCTGCGCGCCCGTGAAGCCCAGGACCTCGCCGTCCTCGTCGAGCACCGTCCACAGACAGAAGCCCAGTTCCGCATCGTGTCTGCGCTGCCGGGCGGTCAACTCCTCGTACAGCGACAGCTCCGCCGGCCGGCCGCCGAGGAACTCCATGACCTCCGGGTCGTCGAAGACCCGGTGCCAGGCGAGGGCGTCCTCGTCGGTCGGGACACGCAGCTGTACGCGGGGGCCGGCAGAAGGCATGGTGGACATCGGGGAGCCCTTCGGGAGGTTGATCAGCAGGCCCCCATAGACTGCACGGGACATGTGCCGCGCGGCACGCGATTTCGAGTCTTCAGGAGATCCGACCGTGACCGAGCCCCTCTCCGAACACAGCGCGGATGTGATCGTCGTCGGGGCGGGCCCAGCCGGCTCCACGACCGCGTACTACCTCGCCAAGGCGGGACTGGACGTCCTCCTCCTGGAGAAGACCGCCTTCCCGCGCGAGAAGGTCTGCGGCGACGGCCTCACCCCGCGCGCCACCAAGCAGCTCGTCTCCATGGGCATCGACATCTCCGAAGAAGCCGGCTGGCTGCGCAACAAGGGCCTGCGCATCATCGGCGGCGGCGTCCGGCTCCAGTTGGACTGGCCGGACCTCGCCTCGTACCCGGACTACGGACTGGTCCGCAAGCGCGACGACTTCGACGAGCAACTGGCCCGCCAGGCACAGAAGTCGGGTGCCCGGCTGTACGAGCGCTGCAACGTCGGCGCCCCGATCGTCGACGAGCGGACCGGCCACATCACCGGGGTGCACGCGAAGCTCGGCGAGGAGAAGACCCCGGTCACCTTCCACGCCCCGCTCGTCGTCGCCGCCGACGGCAACTCCACCCGGCTGTCGCTCGCGATGGGTCTGCACCGCCGCGAGGACCGCCCGATGGGCGTCGCGGTCCGTACGTACTTCACCTCCCCGCGCCACGACGACGACTACCTGGAGTCGTGGCTGGAGCTGTGGGACCGGCGCGGCCCCCAGGAGAAGCTGCTGCCGGGCTACGGCTGGATCTTCGGCATGGGCGACGGCACGTCCAACGTCGGCCTCGGCATCCTCAACTCGTCGGCCGCCTTCCGGGAGCTGGACTGGCGCGAGGTCCTCAAGGCCTGGTGCGCCTCCATGCCGGAGGACTGGGGCTACACCCCGGAGAACATGACGATGCCGATCCGCGGCGCCGCGCTCCCGATGGCGTTCAACCGCCAGCCGCACTACACCAAGGGGCTGCTGCTCGTCGGTGACGCGGGTGGCATGGTCAACCCGTTCAACGGCGAAGGCATCGCGTACGCCATGGAGTCGGGCCAGCTCGCCGCGGACGTCATCGTCCAGGCGCACGCCCGGGCGACCCCGGCCCAGCGCGAGCTGGCCCTGCACAACTACCCGAAGATCCTGAAGGAGACGTACGGCGGCTACTACACGATGGGCCGCGCCTTCGTGAAGCTGATCGGCAACCCGAAGGTCATGAAGATCGCCACCCAGCGCGGTCTGACGCACCCGCTGCTGATGAAGTTCACGCTGAAGATGCTCGCCAACCTCACCGACCCGACGGGTGGCGACGCGATGGACCGGATCATCAACGGTCTGGCGAAGGTCGCTCCGAGTTCGTGACGGTTCCCCCCTGATCCGCTGCGGTCGGGGGCCCCGGCAGCCATCCGCCCCCGGCGCACGGACCGTGCGCCGGGGGCGGAGCCGTAGCGGCCGGACGACGACGCCGTCCGGGCCGGCCACGGCGCGCACACGCACGTCGAAGGGGCGGCCCTGCCCGGCCCGGAGCGGCCGCCCGGCGACGTGATCAAACGCGCCGGGGTACATGTGACGTCTAAAAAAAAATACCCGCCCACGAGT
>NZ_JBHVWN010000041.1:0-75620 GCF_042882275.1 Streptomyces sp. NPDC058231
AGCTGCAGATACTCCTCGCGACCTGGACCGGCGCCTGCCCCACCTGTCATCGCGACATGCCAGACCCCGCACCAACATGACCAAGCACTACTAGTCAGCCACCCCCGCACAGCGGGGGAACCTCACACTGCGCGAGGCTCTGTACCGGTGGCGAAGTACCGGCCGGTCATGAATGGCCCTGAACAGGCCATAGGGGCGGGCTGAGCCGATCGGTGTAGCTGCCGGGTGAGCGGGCCTGTCGTCGGCACGGGGTGGGCAGGGATGGGGGGAGGAGGTGTTTTCGAATGCCCAGCGGTGACGTGCTCGTCCTCGTCGATGAGGATGGCCGGGTGGTCGAGTGGAGGCGTCCGGCTGAGGAGTTGTTCGGGTGGTCCGCCGAGGAGGCGGTCGGCCGGTCCGTGACCGCGCTCGTGTGTCGGGTCGGCGCTGACCGGGATGATCGTGGGGACGGGTTCTCGGATGCGGCCACGGTACTGGTCAAACCCGTCATGCGAGGCGCCTCCGTGGTGTGGCAGGTACTCGCAGTGGGGGACACCGCGCCGGGGCAGGATGTGGCGATCCTGGAGGCCATGTTCACCCGGTCTCCGGTCGCACTGCACGTCCTGGACGACCAGCTGTGCGTGGTCCGGACGAGCACCGCCACGCGTGGGGTGCGCGACACGCCGGTGGGGAACGTGTTGGGTAAGCATTTCACCGAGGCGTGTGAACTCGAAGGCCCCGAGGTGGAAGCCGCTGTGGCGCAAGGGGTCCTCGACAGCGGAGAGCCGGCGCTGAACCGGCTTGTCCGGAGCGCCGAGGCACCGCGCCGGATCTACTCCGTCTCCTACTTCCGCCTGGAGGACTCCCGCGGCCTGGTGCTCGGAGTAGCGGTATCGGTGGCTGATGTCACCGAGCTGGAGAACGCACGCAACCGCCTGGCCCTCCTGGATACGGTCCGTACACGAGTGGGGCACTGGCTGAACGTGGGCATTGTCTGCCGGGAGCTGGTGGAGGCGGTGGTACCCGCCTTCGCAGGCAGTGCCATCGTCGAGGTGGTCGAAGACGTCCTCCGTGGGGAGGAGCCTCCGCCGCTGCCTGTTCACCGGGACGTTCCAATGCGCCGTACAGCCTTCCAGGGGGTCCCGGCCGACATGGTCGAGGAGGCGCGCGCTCTACCGGCGGGCAACCCCCTCGCGAGCGTGCTGTCCGACCTTCGACCGCGCCGTATCTCGATCGAGGAGGGCAGCTCGTGGGAGGCGGCCGACCCGGCCTGGGCCGGGGTCATCAGGCCGTCCGGTGCCCACTCCGTGATCGTGGCACCACTGGCCGTGCGGGGTCAGGCTCTGGGAGTGGTCAGTTTCTACCGCCACCAGCAGGAAGACCCCTTTGAGGAGGCGGATGTCACGGTGGCGTCCGCGGCGTGCGCGCACGCCGCGCTCTGCATCGACAATGCTCGTCGGTACATGCGCGAGTGGATCATCGCGTCGGCTGTCCAGCGCAGGCTGCTTCCCCAGCAACCGGTCATACAGACCACCGTGGAGATCTCCGAGCTGCACTTTTCCGGCCCGGAGGGCGGCGGCGCGTGGTCCGATGCGATCGCGCTTCCCGGTGCACGGACCGCTCTGATCGTCGGCGATGTGGTGGGGCGAGGCGTTGCCGCGGCCCTCACGACGGGACTTCTCCGGACAGCCACCCAAACGCTCGCCGCCCTGGATCTACAGCCGGACGAGCTGCTGGCTCGCTTGAGCGACACCGCAGCCCGTCTCGCCGCTGCGTACGCCGCACTGCCTCCCATGGACTCCCTGCACCGTGGGCCGCTCGCCGCCGGATGCGCCATCGCGATCTACGACCCGATCGAACTCACCTGCACCGTTGCCCGAGCCGGTTTCCCGGAGCCGGTCGTGATCCTTCCCGGCGGTACCTCGGCAAGCCTGTCCGTACCTTCAGGTCCCCTGCTCGCCGGACTGGACGGCGCCCCCTTCCCCGCGATCACTGCCGACCTTCCCGAAGGGAGTCTCCTGGCGTTGGGCACGGCCGCACTCGCCAACGAGGTCCTGGCGCCGTCCGGTCCGTTGCGACCCCTACTGGACGGTGTCGGAGGGAGACCCCTGCCGGACGTGCGCGATGCCATCGCGCACGCGCTCGCAGAAGATCACCGGACGGTCGACGACCGCACCGGCGAACCCTTGATGCTGCTCGCCCGCACCAAGGCGTTGCCCCACGACCGGGTACTGACCTGTGGCTTGCCCGCGGGTCCCGAGGCCGGACCGATCGCCCGCGCAGCAGCCCGCCGACAGTTGAACATCTGGAGGGTCGACGAGGAGACGGCGTTCACCGCTGAGCTCATCGTCAGCGAGCTCGTCGGCAATGCGGTTCGGTACGGCACTCCGCCCCTGCAACTGCGCCTGATCTGTGAGCGGATGCTGACCTGTGAGGTCAGCGACGCCGGTACCAGCGCACCGCACGTGAAACATGCTCGCACCATCGATGAGACCGGACGAGGGCTGTTCATCATCGCGAACCTCGCAACCCAGTGGGGTACTCGCTACCAGGAGCAGGGAAAAATCATCTGGGCGGAGCTGCCGTCAGGGGTGTCGACGACCTCTGACTGATTCCCAGTCACACGAGTCGCCCCCGCCTCGGCGGCTCACCCCGCCGGATGCCCGGGGCCGGCGAAGTCACTCGGCCGCGGTGCCTCGGGTGCGTTGATAGTGACGCCTGGCCTTCATCCGGTTGCCGCAGACTGCCATCGAGCACCAGCGGGCCTTGTTGGTCTTGCTGCGATCGAGGAGGAAGAGACGGCACTCCGGGTTGGCGCACGGCCGCAGCCGGCCAGGCATCGTCTCTTGCAACGCACTCCACGCCATGACCGCATCCACTGCCATCCGGCGCTCGGCAGGTGCGTCCAGCTCCCACGAGACACCCATGGGGGAGAGGTGCGGGCGTGAGACGACGCGTTCCAGGAGTGGAGCCAGTGAGGTGACGGGCCGGCTGCCGCGCACCACGTCCTGAAGGGCATCGCGCGCCTGCGCGAGGTGCAGGTTTTCCTCCGCAGTGCCTCTGCCGCCGTGGGTCTGCTGCCAGGACCGGGCGGTTCCCGAATCGGCGAGCTGGTCCTGGATCGCGCCGTCGACCACCGGCGTGGAGTTGAGCAGCTCCAGCAGTGCGTCCTGCTGACCTCGGTCGGACATCACCCGCACCTCCTAACCGCTTCGCCTTGTATAGAAGGTTACATGTCCTCTTCCGCGCCAACCGTAATAGGTATTACGGAGGGTCACCGCGTTCGAAGCGTGCCGCTGGCCGCGCGGCTGCCGGTCACGGCGGGGCTGTGGCTGGGTGCCAATGTGCGCGTACTGCTGAGGCCCCGGGAGTGCTGCAACGCGAAGGGCTCGCCCGGTGGCAGCAGCCGGTCGGGTGGTCATCGCGTCGGGCGGCCGTGCCGGGAGGCTCCGATGGCCGACGCTCAGGCGTGGACGGAAGGTGGATGTGGGTCGGCATGTGTCGTGGATGGGTGGCGCCACCGTGGCAGTCGATCCAGAGGCTAACCATTAAAGTTGTCTTGACAGGTTAGGCATTGCATGTTCGACTGGATGTGTAACCATTGAAACTCAGTTGAAGGGTTAGATAGATGTCCTTCGCAGTCCACCACCGCACCGCCACCGTCCATGGGCTCGAAGTCTTCTACCGCGAGGCGGGCGACCCGGCGGCACCCACCGTGGTTCTCCTCCACGGCTTCCCGACGAGCTCGCACATGTTCCGCCACCTGATCCCGGCACTCGCCGACCGATACCGCGTCATCGCCCCCGACCACATCGGGTTCGGCCAGTCCGCGATGCCGACCCTGCAGGACTTCCCGTACACGTTCGACGCCCTCACCGAGGTCACCTCCGGCCTGCTGCAGCACCTGGGTATCGACCGGTTCGCGATGTACGTGCAGGACTACGGTGCCCCCATCGGCTGGAGGCTTGCACTCCGGGCCCCTGACAGCGTCACCGCGATCATCACGCAGAACGGCAACGCGTACGCAGAGGGTTTCGTCAAGCCTTTCTGGGACGGCGTCTTCGCCTACGCAGGAACCCCGGGGCCGGACACCGAGGCGCCTATGCGTGCCGCGCTGACCTCTGAGGTCACCCGCTGGCAGTACGTGAACGGAGTCACCGACCCGAGCCTGGTGAGCCCCGACAACTGGGTCCATGACCAGGCACTGCTGGACCGGCCCGGCAACGACGAGATCCAGCTCAAGCTGTTCCGCGACTATCCCACCAACGTGGATCTCTACCCTCGCGTCCACCAGTACTTCCGCGACTCCCAGGTTCCGCTGCTGGCCGTCTGGGGCGCCAACGACGAGATCTTCGGTCCCGACGGTGCCACGGCGTTCGGGCAGGACCTGCCCGATGCCGAGATCCATCTGTTCGAGTCCGGGCACTTCGCGCTGGAAAGCCACCTCGAGACCATCACCGAGCGCATCCGAGACTTCCTCGCCCGCGTCCTCGCCTGACCCGCTCGGGGTCGCGAAGGAACCATCGTGAGACAAGGCGCCCGGGTGCCCGCTGTTCCTGTATCCCCTGACCCTCGACAATCGCCCCCGGGGTACGGCCGCCGACCGGACCGCCCCGCTCCCGGAAGGAATCCGTCATGGGACTGTCCTGGCAGCAAGGCCCCCTTTCCGCCGGTGCGATCGGACGTTTCCTCACCCCGGACCCCCTGCCCCAGCGCCTCCTCTTCGCCGAGCGACTGCGCCGGCGCATGCGCGTGCAGTTCCACGACACTTCTGTCGCCGACAGTGAGAACGTCGTCCTGCTGCACGAGCCGGGCCGTTACCCCGTTGCGTACTTCCCCCGCGCAGACGTCGACGAGCAGGCCCTGGTCGCGAGCGACAAGGTCACCCACCACCAGGACCTGGGCGACATGGCCTGGTACGCGGTGCACGCCGGTGACCGGACCGCCGAACGCGCCGCATGGGAGTTCATCGCGCTACCCGGCCATGCCGCTGAACTACAGGGGCGAGTCGCCTTCGCGTGGCGTGCGATGGACGGATTCTACGAAGAGGACGAGCGCATCTTCGGCCACGCCGCCGACCCCTATCACCGCATCGACATCCGCAGGACCTCGCGCAGCCTGGAAGTCCGGTCCGGCGACACAGTGATCGCCCGCTCCGGGCATCCCGTCGTGCTTTTCGAGTCCGGATTCGCACCCCGCTGGTACGTGCCGCGCGCGGACATCGACGAGACCAGGCTGCACCCTGTCGAAGGCCGGACCTTCTGCCCCTACAAGGGGCTGTGCGACTACTACGACATCGGCGACGCGCACCGCGCCGCATGGTCGTACCGCGACGCCTACCGAGAGGTCGACCGCATCGGAGACATGGTGTCGTTCGAACCCGACCAGGTCGAGGTCCATCTCGACGGTAGGCGCCTGGACATCGAGCCCGGGCAGACGGTCATCGCCCACGGCATCGACCGCGGTCTTGACGTGGATGAGGTCAGGGCCCCCTGATCGCACCGGCTCTGTGACCAGTCCGTTCGCGCAAGTCGCGAAGACCGTATCCCTATCCCGCAAGGAAATTGGCCCGGACGGGGATGTGCTTGTCCGTGCCCGTCCGTAGTCAATTCGGCAAGCCGCGTCGAGCCTGCGTGCCGGTCGCGCCTGGTCGTGCCGCGGGCGGTGGCGGGGCGTGCGGCCGTCGGGGTGGTGGACTCCGGCGCGCGGCTCATCGCCCTGACCGGTCGGCCCTACGGAAGGACTCTGAAGAGCGGATCCGATGCAACGCGAAGCGCATGCCCCTCGCTCCTACTGCTGGAGCTCCATGACGTCGGCGACCACGCAGCTGACGTTGTCGGGGCCGCCAGAACCGTTGGCGAGATCGATGAGCTCGCGTACGGCCCTCTCGGGCTCGCTCCTCTCGGAGAGCACTCGGCGTATCTCTTCGGTGGAGACCACGGTCGACAGACCGTCGGAGCAGAGCAGGTAGCGATCCCCCGGCCGGGCATCATGCAGGCGCATGTCGGGGGTGGCATCGGCACCATGGCCCAGGGCTCGCGTCAACATCGACCGCTGGGGGTGCGAGGCGGCTTCGGCGGGGGTGAGGCGTCCTTCGTCGATCATCGACTGCACCACGGTGTGGTCGTGCGTCATCCGGAACAGTTCTCCGTCCCGCAGGAAGTAGACGCGTGAGTCACCGATGTGAACGAGGGCCAGCTGCGATCCGGTCCAGAGCATCGCGGTGAGTGTCGTCCCGGCCTCTTCGGGTGAGGAGCTGCTCCCGGCGACGCTGTGGACGGCCTGCTTGGCCTGTTCCATGGCGTCTTCGAGGACGTTGAGGAGATTGCCCGCCGGGATGCCGCCGGTTTCGAGGTGCTTGAGCGCGTCGACGGCGGCCGCACTTGCGGGGGCCCCTGCGTCGCCGCAGCCGTCGGCCACGGCGAGCAGGCGGGAGCCGGCGTAGGCGGTGTCCTGGTTCTTCTCACGGACGAGGCCTGTGTCGGAAAGAGCGGCGTAACGGATTCCGAGGGGCTTGACGGTCGCAGACATGGCAGGGTCCTCCCAGGTCAGGTGGTTGATGAGGAAGGTGGCCAGCTCCCGCCGTGCGGCGTTGCGGGCTTCGACCTGGGCCCAGTACGCGCGGATCTCCTGGGCCGCCGGACCCGCATCCATCGCGCATACGTGGTGGATGCGGGTGAGGGGCATCCCCAGGCGTCGGAGCCAGGCGACCAGCCGGGCCCGGTCCAGTTGTTCCGGTGCGTAGAAGCGGTAACCGTTCACCGGGTCGACACGAGCGGGGGTCAGCAGGCCGAGCTCGTCGTAAAGACGCAGTGCCTTCGGCGACAGCCGGGACGCCTTCGCGAACGCCCCGATGGTCAGCAATCCCATGCTCGTTCCTCCTCATGCCGAGCGCATCGCCCGGCTCCACCGATGCTGCGGCTTCCCCCAAGGGGAAGGTCAACCGTCGAGAGGGGCCTTCGCTTCGAACACCCACGTGTGGTCGGTAGTGGTGGGTCGGAGCAGTTCCAGGCGGGGGTGTCGTTGATCAGCCTGCGCTCGGCCGCAGCGGTCGACCGAGTTTCCGGCCTCGGGGCGGCAGAAGCGCAAGAACGGCCCGTTGGGCTTCTGGCAGGTCTCCTCGCCCCGCGGTCCCTGATCATTCCACAATCTTGATCCGCTTTCGGGGCGTGGTGCCATGCTTCGTCCACGCGGTGTTCGCCATCAGCCGATGCGGTGGCAATCACGTGGGCGCGGCGGCAAGATGTTCGCATGGAGCCGATCTTCGTTCTCGTGCACAGTCCGTCGGTGGGCCCCTCCACCTGGCACCCAGTGGCCGAACAACTCGCCGCAGCGGGGCATCAGGTGCGAGTGCCGTCCTTGTTGCACGTGAGCGCGGGCGAACCACCGTTCTGGCCCCGGATCACCGATGCCGTACGTGACGACCTCGGGAAGATCCCGACGAATCAGCCACTTGTGCTGGTGGTGCACAGCAACGCGGGCCTGTTCCTCCCGTCGATCCGCTCGGGACTTGAACATCGGGTGGTCGGCTCGGTCTTCGTCGACGCCGCGCTGCCGGCCCGGAGTGGATCGACACTCGTCGCCTCACCCGAACTGTTGGAGTTCCTCCGTCCCATGGCGGTGAACGGCATGCTGCCGCGCTGGACCGACTGGTGGGACGAATCCGATATCGCGCCCATGTTCTCGGATCCGGCGATGCGGCAGAAGATTGTCGCTGAGCAGCCCACGTTGCCGCTGTCCTACTACGAGCAGCGCATCCCCGTACCCGACGGCTGGGATGACCAGCCCTGTTCCTACCTGTTGTTCGGTCCGCCCTACGACGACATCGCCGCGGACGCACGCGAACGCGGCTGGCGAACCGCACACCTGCCCGGTGCGCATCTGCACCAGATCATCGACCCCGTCGGCACCGCCCGGCACATTCTCGAACTCACCGCCGGTGAAGTCTGAAAGCCACGACACGGCGACCACCTGCTCGACCAAGTACGCCTACGTCCACCTCGGCCTCGATAGAGGACCGAGCCCGCCTCGACACGGACTGTCGTCAGAGCTCAGGGTCGGAATCGTAGGTGACGCAGTTCGCTTGCCATCGGCTGAACGCATCACTGATGTCCTTGATCGAGCAGCACCCGATTCCCTGTCCATGTCTCACTGGCCCAGGGTGCTGCGGGTCGACACTCAGATCGAAACCGTGCAGATACCTGCAGGGCTGTCAGGACCAGAGGATCCTCGGGGTCACTGGGGCCTTCCACCCAGGGAGCCGCCCAGTCATGGACAGCCTCGCGGCTCTGGTCGCCCGAGAGCAGCGCCTGCCAGTGAGCCGATATCTCTACGCGGCTGGGTGGCGGCACCGGCGGACCGCCGGTCGGCGCTGGCTGAGCGGGCGAGGTGGGGAGTGGTGGTGCCTCAGTGCTGGATCAGGCCGCCGACCGCGATGGGAGCGACGTGGCCGGTTGCCGGAACGGTCCGCGCGAGGGCAAGTCCGATGTCGACCAGCGATGATCGGCGGAGGCCGGCGACCTCGGGGATCGGAGTCCAGACCGACTCGACGGTTTCGCCGTTCGGCTCAGGCCGGAGACGGCCGCCGGTGATACGGACCTGGTAGAAGACGCCGACATTCTGGTGTTCGACCCCGGCACGCGCGACGGTCGTGGGGATCACCCTCGAGTCCACGCCCAGTAGGCGTTCGACCACCGCGTCGCAGCCGGTCTCCTCAGCCACCTCCCGGATGACCGTGTCGAACGGATCCTCGGCGTGCTCGACCCTGCCGCCCGGAAGTGTCCAGTTTTTTGACCTGTGATGGGCGAGCAGCACCCGTCCGTCCTTGATGCACACGGCGTACGCCGCAAGCCGGAAACTTCCTCGCTTCGGCTCGCCTGCCATCGTTTCGCCTGTACCGCCGGTCTCTTGGCTCATCGGATCATCCTGACCCACTCCAAGTCGGTATTCGCGAGCGAAGCGGCAGTTGTTTACACGGGGGACGGCGACCACCACGAAAGTACCGAGAATTCCTCAGCGGCTCTGAGACAGGACCTCTTCCGTGGCCTCGAACATCCGAACCCACCGATGCATGCCAAGACTACGGGCCAAGTGGAGTGCTTTCCCGGTCGTGGTCGCCGCGACGTCGCAGCCGTCCTGATCCGGAGTGTTCCTCGGGGCGGCAGGCACCTGCCGCCCCAGAGCACAGTGCGGCTACCCGAGTTCGATACTGAGCTGGAAAACAGTTCCCGGAAGCCCAGCGCGAGCGCGACCCGTCGAGAGGAAGGCACCCTGGCCCGCCACTGGGGCAGCAGACCGGCCGCAAGAGCACGCGCCACCGTCGCCGAGCCTGTTATCCGGGCCAGCCCTCGGCCTCGCCACGCGCGCTGAGCGTCAGCGCGGTGTGGAAGCCGTTGGCCACCGGCATGGTGAAGACGTCTGAGTTCGGGCAGTCGGCGCCGATCGCCACCCGGGTGGGCGCGGCAGGACCTACCAGGTGTCGTCGATCGTCCAGCCGGCGCTGGTGAGGGACTCGCCCGCGCTGCGCTCGGCGTGGGCGAAACGGCCCACTCCATGCAGATGGAACGCCCGAACCTCGGCTTGCGCCCCGGACAGACCGAGCGGGGAGGTCCGGACTCGACAGGCTGGTGCGCAGTCGGGAAGGACTGCAGGTGCACGCTCGTCACCTGGACGAACCACGGTCAACTGGGCCGTATCCGGGTCCCGTTGGGCAGCTCGCTGTGCTCGCTCCGCCTGTCGGCGCGCCTGGTCGAGCTGCACTGCCGAAAGCCCAACGGATCCGGAGCGCGAGGCCGCGGCCCGGGTGTTCGTGCCGGGCGGCGGCCTCCGCCCGCAGCGAACCGGAGGTGCAGGAGGGGCCGAGGCCGGACGAGAGGCGGGCTGCGCCGCTGTCGACGCCGAGGCGAGCCGCGCGGGGCGGCGGCCGACGCATCCAGGTGACCAGTGCGCCAGTTATGCCGACGGACCTGCCGCTGGGGCGTTGTGGCAAGATCTGCGGGCATGGGGACTGCACAAGAGGATCGGCCCGTCGCCCTGGTCAGCGGGTCCACGTCGGGGATCGGAGAGGCCGTCGCGCGGAGGCTGGCGGCGGACGGGATGAGGGTCGTCGTGCACTCGCGACGTAGTACGGAGGCTGGGGAGACGCTGGCGGCGGAGCTCGGCGGGGCTTACGTGCGGGCGGATCTGGCCGTGGAGGAAGAGGCCCGGGGGCTGGTCGAGGCGGCGCTCGACCGGTACGGCCGGCTGGACGTGCTGGTGAACAACGCGGGCATCAGCTGGCCGATCCCGCACGACGACCTGGCCGCGGCAACACCGGCGGACTGGCGGCGGCTGCTGGAGGTCAACTTGATCGCGCCATGGGTTCTGTGCACGGCGGCACTCCCGGCGCTGCGTCAATCCCCTGCGGGCGGCAGCATCGTGAACGTCACCAGCCACGCCGGAGTGCGCCCCAAGGGCTCGTCGGTGCCGTACGCGGCGAGCAAGGCCGCGCTGAATCATGTGACCCGGTTGCTCGCCGCCGCGCTCGGGCCCGAGGTTCGGGTAAACGCGGTGGCACCGGGGCTGGTTGACACGCCGATGACGAGGGACTGGGCGCAGGCGCACGAGCTGTGGCGGGACCGCGCGCCTATGCGCCGCCCGGCCCAGCCTGCTGACGTGGCCGACCTGGTGGCGTCGGTGCTCGCCAGCACCTATCTCACCGGCGAGGTCATTGTGCTCGATGGCGGGCTGAATCTCACCTGAAGCCCAGCCGACCGTGACGTGCTCTCACAGCCCTCTCGCCACCGCCGACATCGCCTGGTCGCAGCGGCCAGGACTCGCTCTGCCCGAGGCGTGGGAAAAGGGCATGGATGACGCCCTCGACGCGGCCGTCGCCGACATTCCCGACACCGCGCCCCTACGCTCCCTTCTCGCCGGTATCGGTCCGACCACGGTTCGAAGGTGCGCTACGAACCCGCAGAACGCGAATCTCGCCCGAGGTATCCGCGAGTGATCGATCGCCGATCAATGCCGGTGGATCCCTTGACGCCAGCCCGTACCGGGCAGCCGGCCGCATCGGGAACGACTGCGTGTTCTCCCCTGCAACTGGCTCACCCGCAATATCACCCGGCAACCCGACCATGTCGGCCCCGGCCGGCTGCCGACCCTCTCGTCCGCTGCTTTCCCGACTGCCGGCCGGTCCTCGCCTCTTCGACGCCTGCGGGCTCTACCCGGTTAGGCCCGATCCTGAGCAGTGGCGGCTCGGCTATCTCTTCGGGCGGATCCAGGTCCGGGCGAGTTCTGTGACCCAGGTGGTGGCCGCGTCGGGGGTGGGCGGGGGTGCGCCGACGATCACGAGTTCGGTGATGCCTGCCGCTTCGAGTGCGGGGAGGTGTTCCGGCGTGGCGTCGCTCACCGCGACGGCGATGGTGAGTTCGTCAAAGGCGCGGCCGTGGCGGGCGCACTCGTCGGCGAGGACGGCGATGTGTGCCGGGACGTCGGCTGTCGGGATGTTGAAGCCGTACCAGCCGTCGGTGAGCGTGGCCGCGCGGCGTAGCGCGACGTCGCTGTTGCCGCCGATCACGACGGGGAGGTGGCCGCCGCGCAGCGGCTTGGGGTTGACCCGGATCGCTTCGAAGCGGATGAACTCTCCTGTGAAGGAGGCCGGGTCCTGGCTCCAGAGGGTGCGCATTGCGGCGAGGTACTCTTCGGTGCGCCGCCCGCGCTTGGCGAAGGGGACTCCGAGCGCTGCGAATTCCTCGGCCGACCAGCCGGTCCCGACTCCGAGGCTGAAACGCCCGGCGGAGAGCACGTCGAGTGAGGCGGCCTGTTTGGCGACCAGGACCGGGTTGTGCTCGGGCAGCAGGAGTACGCCGGAGGCGAGCTCGATGCGGCTGGTGACCGCCGCCGCGAAGGTCAGGGCCAGCATCGGGTCCAGCCAGTCCGCGTCAGCGGGCACGGCGATCCGGCCGTCTGCGGAGTAGGGATAGCGGGAGACGGGCGCGTCCACGAGCACCACGTGCTCGCCGCACCAGAGCCTTGCGAAGCCGTGCGTCTCCGCTGCTGTGGCCACCGAACGGATCACCTCGGGACGGGCTCCGTCACCGATACCGAGTGCGTGCAAACCCACTCGCATTTTCCACCTCCGGGCGTCACCTTAAGTGCGAGGCGCGGGCGTGATGTGGCGCGCCGCGCGTGGAGGCGGACGCTGCGGGAGCGCGACCTGGCGGCGGGGGAGACAGGGAAGCGGGCCCGTGAGGAGAAGCTCCCCAGGCTCGAGTCCAGGCGATGATTCGACTGGGTGAAGCCGCCGCCGGTGCCATGTGGGTCAGTCGTCTGCCGCCATCCCGAACCACCGGCATCGGAGTATGCGGCTGGTGCTGCATACCCCACCGGATGCCGGCTCTCGCACGGCGCGTGCTGGACCTCACCAGTGATCAGATCGAAGCCTCGCCGGTCAGCGAAGGCACGGCGCACGGACGGAGGACCATGAGCGAGTCCTCCAAGGTCGCCACCATGGCAAAGGGGAACCGGTCGAGTTCAAGACAGAGTGCGACGTCATCAGGATGGACTCCTTGACGCACACCCTCCGCCAGCTCGGCGGCGGCGCGCGACTCGCCGGCGCGTCGGAGGAAATCAGCTGCATCCGCCCCAGCCTCGGTGGCCCTCCGAGCGATGTACTGAGCGCACGCCAGATCTTCATCGGCGTGCCCGTCCTCACCAGTGACCACGAACACGACGCTGTCACACTCGCGTGTCCGCAAGAGCCGAGCCGTTGCCTCCGCCACCACGAAGCTGGCGCAGAGCACCAGCGACGCCTCCTTGACCGCGAGGGCACCGACCGTCCCTGCCGTGGTTTTCTGCACAACGGTCCGTCCGCCGAGGTCGATGGAGCGCAGCAGGCCCGGCGAGTTGACGGTGTCGAACCCGGGCGCGCGCGGACCGTCTTTGAGCGCCACCCAATCCGGGTGGCGAGTCTTGAGCGCAAGGGCTTCGTCCAGCGACTCAGCAAGAACGATCTTTTCCGCCCCCTGGGCAAAGGCCCAGGCAGCCACCGTGAAAGCACGCATGACGTCGACCACGACCGCCACGGATGGGGTTTCGACCAGCCCAGCGATGCCAAGGAAGCGAGCGTCCATGCGCTCATGATCGCGCATGTCCGGCCCGAAGCTCCGGGAGAGTGATCCGCATCACGTCGTCGGTCTTGGAATGCAACACCTCCGGCTGTCTGCGTCGGGAAAGTGGTCCGCCAGGACACGCCTGCCTCAATCGCCAGACGGTGTCACCCGCACAAGGCTTCTGCGGACACGAGCCACTCTGCCCTGACCTGCTGGTCGTGCGGTCGGTGCGCCGCATCTCCTGGTGGGGCAGGTCTGTGAGATGTGGCGTGTACTCGAACCAGGTGAGCGTGTGCAGGCCGGAGACGTGTCGTCGTAGCTCGCGGTGGGGGAGAGCGGGAGCTTGCCGATGGCCACATCTGCCCTCGGGTTGTACCGTCCGTCGATCCGGTCACGGTGACCGTGGACCGGGAGGTGTTCAGCGCTGAATCACCCAGTCCGGTGTCCAGGTCCCGGCGGCGCCGTGGCGACCCGCTGTGCCGGCGAGATGGGCGCGGAGGGCAGCCAGCGCTGGGTGGGGGTTGTCGCGGTGCCAGAGGAGCGAGTGTGGGTAGACGGGCGTCGGGTCGGTCACCGGGATGCGGCGCAGGCCGTGGTCGGCGGGCCAGATGAGGCGGGTGTGCTCGCCCATGAAGGTGGCCAGGGCCGGGGTGTCGGCGACGGTGTCGAGGAGGACGTCGGAGCCGAAGTTGGGGCCGGTCGACTCGATGGTGAGGCCGAACTCGGCGACGAGGTCGTCGTAGTAGGCGGCCCATTCGCTGCCTGGGAGGAGGCCGGGAATCCAGATCCGGTGTCCGGCGAGCTGGGCGAGGGTCACCGACCGGGCTCCCGCCAGCGCGTGGGCGGGGCCGGTGAGGAGCTGGAGCGGCTCGTCGAGTACTCGGACGGACTCGATGTCCTCGGGAAGGGGGCGGTCGGGCGCGGCGACGGCGCGGAAGGAGGCGTCGATCGTGCCGGACCGGACGGCGGTGACGGCCTCCTCGATGTCGAGCAGCATCAGTACGTCGAGTGCGATCCCGGGATGGGCGCGGTGGAATCCGCGCATCAGGCCCGACGCCGCGCCGCGCGAGTTGAGCACGTCGACGCGCAGCGGACGGCGGCCGGCGTGTACGGACGCGGCCGCGCGTTCGGCGGCGCGCAGCAGCTCGCGTGCGTGGGGCAGGAACGACTGCCCGTCGATGGTGAGTTCGGCGCCGCGCGGCGTGCGGGTGAACAGCCGCACGCCGAGGTCGCGCTCGAGCGCGGCGATGCGCTTGGAGACAGCCTGCTGGGTGACGGCCAGGTCGGCAGCGGCTCTCTGGAACTGGCCTGCTTCCGCGACTGCGACGAAGGTGCGTACTGCTTCGAGATCCACGCCGATTCACCTTAGTGAACAACGGATGGTTGTGAACAGGTGGCAGGGCAGTTGTTTGACCTGCTGCTGTGCTGCTCGCTTAGCTTTCCCGGATCAACGTCGGTTTGTTCGGGTGGGACATCAAGGGGCGCGCTGAGCATGGTGGGCAGGAGGCGGTTGGGCCGGCAGTTCGGCTGGCTGTGGGCGGCATATGCGGTGAGTGCCTACGGGTCCGGGCTGGGGTTCGGGGCATTCCCGCTGATCGCCGTGCTGGTGTTGCACGCCGGCCCCGCTGAGGTGTCCGCGCTGTCCGCGGTGGGGCCTGCGGTGGGCGCCTTGATCGCGGTGCCACTCGCGCCGTGGGTGGAGTTCCGGCGCAAGCGCCCGGTCATGATCGCGATGGACCTGACCAGGTGTGCGGTCATGGCGACGATCCCGGTCGCATACGCCTTCGGCAGGCTCGGTTTCGTACAGTTGCTCGTGATCTCGGCTGTGGTCGCCGCAGCCAAGATCGCTTTCAACGCGGCCGGCGGCGCCTATCTCAAGGCTCTGGTCCGACCCGATGACCTGCTCGTGGCCAACGCACGGTTCGAGTCGACGAACTGGAGCTCCATCGCGGTCGGGCCACCGATGGGCGGGGCAGCGATCGGCCTGTTCGGGCCGGTCGCCACCGTGGTGGCCGACGCGCTCAGCTATCTGTTCTCCGCGCTCGGCATCACCGCGATCCACGGCCCGGAAGAATCGCCGCCGGCAACGAGTAAGGGCCCGGTCCGGGCAGGCGCATTGCTTGACGGCTGGCGACACATCATGGGCCATCCCGGTTTGCGGGCGCTCTACCTCAACAACATGCTCGTCGCCGGACTGATCATGGCCACCGAGCCTCTGCTGGCCGTGCTCCTCCTCAGCCGGCTCGGGTTCCCACCCTGGCAGTACGGCCTCGCTTTCGCCGCCCCCTGCGTCGGCGGACTCATCGGCTCCCGGCTGGCCCGCCGTGTCGTGGCCCGCTACGGCCGGCACAAGGTCTTCCGGACCGTCGGCACCCTGCGCGCCATCTGGCTGATCGGCCTGGCCTTCGTCCGCCCCGGCGTCGTCGGTCTCGTCACCGTGATAGCCGTCGAGCTGGCGATCATCATCAACATGAGCCTGTACACCCCGGTGCTCGCCACCTACCGGCTCGAACACACCCCCAAGCATCTCGTCGCCCGCACCCTGTCGGCCTGGTCGATCGGCCAGCAGGCCTCCATCGCCACCTTCACCGCACTCGGCGGGCTGCTCGCCGACGCCACCAGCCCACGCACTGCTCTCATGGTCGCGGGGCTGCTCATCCTGGCCACTCCGCTCCTGCTTCCCCGACACGACCAGACGTTGCAGCACGAGCCGGAACTGGTCCGTAGTCCTTCATGACACCCACCAGCAGAACTCACTCCGAGCTCTCGGGCGACAGCGCTGAGGCTTCCCGTATCGTCCGCAGGGGCATCGTGCCCTCTCAGCAGCTGGGTCGCCACCGTTGGACCGGGGAGCGAACGGTGGCGTGACCGGCCGGGTGCCGCCGCCCGCACCGTCACTGCGAGCCGCAAGGCGGAGCACGTCCTGGTTCTCGCGGGGACAGCTGCGGCGCCCATCTGCTTCCAGCGCCTCTCGCGGCCGGTGCGAGACAGCGGGCTCCCGCTAGGGCACGTTCCAGCCAGCAATAAAAGGCTGTTGGTCCTCGGTGGCCAGGAATCCGAGCGTGCCTGGATGCGGGTGACCGAGCAGTCGGCTGGCGGACGCGTCAAGGCCGAGCCAGCGCACGGCGAGCACGCGCGCCAGATGACCGTGAGCGACGACGGCGACGTCGCCACCGTCCAACAGCGGCCGGATCCGGTCCAGTACCGCGTCCACGCGCACGGCCACCTGCTGGAGCTGCTCGCCGGGATGGGTGGCGTCGCCCGGGATGACGCCGTCCCGCCACAGGTCCCATCCCGGCCTCGTCTCCCGGATCTGTGCCGCGGTCAGGCCCTCATAGCCGCCGTAGTCCCATTCCATCAGGTCCTGATCGGGCTTGACGCCGGTCAGGCCTGCCAACTCAGCCGTCCGCAGGGCGCGGCTGAGCGGGCTGCTGAACACGGCAACCAGATGGTGTCGGGCGAGCCGCGGAGCGAGCGACTTGGCTGCCGCCTTGCCCGCGTCGGTCAGCGGAACGTCGGTGCGGCCGGCGTGCCGGCCCGACACGCTCCATTCGGTCTGGCCGTGTCTGATCAATATCAGTTCACCCATGGCTGCGCACGATATCTGATCATGCGACACAGCCGAACGCCCTTCCCTCATCTGCCACAGCAGACTCGCCAGTTGAGGTGACCTCCCAGCTCGACTCTGTCGGGGTCTTGTAGTCGTCGACGTCAGTCTCTGCGGCCGGCCAGGACTTCGGCCGTGGGGTCCCGTGCTGATCCAGAGAGTTCCGGAAGACGGTTCGGGAGGGGGTGCATCGTCGGTCGGCGGTAGACGGCTGAGGCGCTCGATGTTCATGGCGATGACCGTGAAGACGTGCCCAGGTGGCTCTTCGTCTGCCCGCGGTAGTGGCAGGGACCCGGCGACCGCGACCCTGGTGCTTGCGGGCAGCGGGCTACCGCAGAGGCGGTATGGATGCCGGGCAACGCCTGGGCGTCGGACGTAGTGGCCACGTCCTCGGCGCACGAAGATGGCGCCCCCGATTTTGACGAACCTCTGTCAAAGAGCGGGCGTCTGGCCCAGGATCGGAGCGCACGTGATCGCTTCCGACTGTCAGCTAAGGAGCCCGACCATCCGCACACCACGCCATCGCATGCTCATCCTCGCCGCCCTCGCCGGAGTGGGGCTTCCCCTTCTCACCCCCACCGCGGCGAATGCGGCCTACTACGGTTCCGAGACCAATTACGTCGCCATCTCCAGCGGCCCCACCGGCGATTACGAGTGCGCCAGCTGGGTCGGCGTCACCGCGTGCTGGAAGCCGGACGGGGACGAGTTCTACGTCCGGGACATCCAGGCTGACGGCCACTCCGCGGTGGCCGAGTGGTTCTTCGACTCCAAGTACGGCACGGACCGAACCGGCGCCTGCGTCAACAACCTCGGCGAAGGCAACTGGGGTTTGTGCAACAAGGACTTCGCCGAAGGCGAGATCATGAACTGGCGGGGCGCCCGCTACGAAGGAGGCGGTTTGGTGGACCACGAGAACACCTGGACCTGGTGGGTCACGTGACAATCGGCCCCTGAAGGCGGTGCGGGCCCGGCGGCCATCGGTCACCGGGCCACGCACGCGGTGGGCCGCCGCAGCGGTCAATTTGTCGTCGATCACCACAATCCGACGATGTGCGCAAGGCGCACCCGTTCGGCTTCCCCGTGAGTTTGCGATACGGCTCACGCACCGGTCCTTCGACGTATCGCCTTAGCTCACAACGATGCGAGCGCACCGCGCCGTACGGCCCCCTGGGCGCCGGACGGTCGTGCTGTCCAGCGCCCAGGGGGCCGTCGGTCGTGTTCAGTTGCCGTCAGTTGCCGTCAGTTGCCGTCAGCTGCCGTCCGGGCACAGGTGCAGGGCCAGGACGTTGCCTCCGCTGACGGTCACCTGGACCCGGCCGAGTGTTCCGGTGTCCCCGCCGTTGGCGACCCGGAAGTCGCTGCCGGCGTTCTCACCGTTGTGGAAGGCCGCGTCGTCCAGGGTGAAGGTCGCCGTCTTCCAGGTATCGGTGCCGGTCTTTGCCACCGAAGGGGATTGCTTGTAGGCGCCGGCGGTGGAGTCGTACTGCAGGCTCCAGCTGCCGGTGCCGTGGTCGTAGTAGTCGATGGTGACGGTCGCATGGTAGGCGCCGCCGGGGACGATGGTGTTGTCGATGTCGAAGTACTCGTACGGCGATCCGTCCGTCGTGGACCGGCCGCTGCGACCGCCGACGGTGACCGCCGTGGTGTGCCCGTCCCCGTTGTCCCGGAAGCGCAGCCCGCACTCGGTGTCGGTCGCGCCGAGCGTGTCGCAGGCGGTTGCGGCGCCGTCCGCGGCAGGTACGGTCACCACGGCCGCGCCGCCGGGCAGCGAGGTGCCGTCCGCGGTACGGAAGGCGACCTTCACCGGGTGGTAGCCGGAGGGGGTTCCGCCCGCGACCGAGATGGTGACGGGCACGGTGACGCGGTCGGCGTGCCGCAGGTCGAGGGTGCCGGACGACGGGGTCACGGTGACCCCAGGTACGTCCGAGGCGGCGGTCCAGCGCACCGAGCCGGCGTGCCCGGCGAGGTTGGAGACGCCCACCGTCGCGGGCAGGCTCGTACCGCTGGGCATCACCTGATTGCCGGTCGGGGTGAGATAGCCGACCGCGGGCACCTCGCCGGTGCGGTACGACGGCGGGGCCGCCTTGGCACCGGTGGCCCAGTGGGTGTCGGGCCGGGTGGAGAGGTCGACGTCGAGTGAGCCGCCTCGCGTGGCGAAGGAGGCGGGCAGCGCGGTGGACTCGAAGTGCCGTCCGTCCAACTGCATTCCGGTGACATAGGGCGCGTCGTCCGCGGCCTTCGGCGCGTCGACGGTGATCCGGTGGCCGTTGCCGAGGCTGATCACCGCTCGCTTGACCAGCGGGCTGTTGAGCACCAGCGTCGGGGTGCCGGGGGTGGCCGGCATCATGCCGAGCGCCGCCCACACGTACTCCGACGACAGGGCGCCGTTGTCGTCGTTGCCGGGCAGTCCGTCGGGCGCGGTGGTGAACAGCTCCGTCTCGAACCGCCGGGTGACCTCCTGGGTCTTCCACGGCTGGCCGACGTAGTCGTACATCCACGGTGTGGTGGTGTCGATCTCGTTGCCCGCCCAGTCGTAGGGCGCGTTGCCGCCCGCGTTGAGCTGGCTGAAGTAGTCGTCCAGGCGCGGGATCACCGCGTCGTTGCCGCCCATCGCGGTGACCAGGCCCGCGATGTTCTGCTGCACCGACCAGTTGTACTGGGCGGCGTTGCCCTCGTCGTAGCCGTCCTGGCCGAACGCGCCGGCCGGCGGGGTCTTGAAGCCGGGACCCGCGGGGAAGGCGCCGTTGTCGTCGCGAGGGCGCAAGTAGTTGGTGGCCGGGTCGAAGATGTTCTGCCAGTTGTTACCGCGCACCGCGTACCGGGCCGCGGTCGCGTGGTCGCCGATCCGGGCCGCGAGCTGCGAGATCGTGAAGTCGTCGGTGGCCCACTCCAGGGTTTCCGATGCGCCCTGCAGTCCGTGGTCGCCCTGCGAAGTGCTGTTGTTGGGCGCGTAGCCGAGCCGCACGTAGTCCTCGACGCCGGGGCGCTCCACCCAGCCCCAACCGACTTTCTGCGACTGCGTCGCGGCCTTCTTCATGATCGGCAGCGCGTCCTTGATGTCCACGCCGGTCGCGCCGAAGGCGACGTACTGCGCGAACAACGGTACGCCGTTGTCGCCGTTCATGACGTTCCCTGTCATGTTCTGAGATGGCCATTTGGGCCACCAGCCACCCTGCTGCTGGGCGTCCCGGAGCAGGGAGTTGGCCATGTCGCCGGCCTTGTCCGGGTAGAGCATCGTCTGCAGCGGCGCGAGCGAGCGGTAGATGTCCCAGTCGGAGAAGGTCGCGTACTGGGTGTGCCCGCGCGGCACTTGGTGGATCGCGTCGTCGAAGCCGATGTAGCGGCCGTCCACGTCGTTGAAGACGCTCGGCGACTGCAGCGAGCGGTACAACGAGGAGTAGAACGTGGTGAGTTCGTCGTCGGATGCACCGCCGACCGACACTTTGCGCAGCGCGTCCCGCCAGTCAGCCCTGGTTTGCGCCTGGACGTGACCGACGCTCCAACCGGGAATCTCGGCCGCGGCGTTGGCCGCCGCGCCGGTTGTACTCACGTACGACATACCGACCTTGGCGGTGACGCTGCGGTCGGTGGAGGTGTCGAAGGTGAGGTAGGCGCCGGACCCGGAGCCGGCCGCGGTGGACGAGCCAGCGGTGACGGCCGTGGCACCGCTGCCGCTGCCCCCGCCGCGCTGCCAGGTGCCGTGAGCGGTGAACGGGCGGTCGAAGGTGATGTCGAAGTACATCGTGTACTTGCTGTTGCCGCACAGCCCGCGCGGAGTGGTCGTGCCGGAGATCTCGTGGTCGCTGACCACGTCCACCTCGGCGGCCAGGTCACCGCCCAGGCTCGTACCGGACTTGACCAACAGCTGCGCCTGGCTGCCCGCCGGGTAGTCGAACGACGCGATCCCGGTCCTGGCCGTCGCGCCGATCTTCACCTGCACATCGGAGTCGGCGAGGTGCACGTCGTACGAGCCGGGCGCCGCCTGCTCGTCGTCGTGCGAGAAGTGCTCGGTGCGCCCGGCCGGGTCGGCGCCGACCTCGCCGGTCACCGGCAGGATCGGGATGTCACCGAAGGACGAGCAGCCACCTGAGAAGTGGTCGAGGCTGAAGCCCTTGATGGTGGTGTCGGTGTACCCGTAGCCGGTCGGTGCGGAAGCGGTGTCCGGGCTGAACTGCATCATCCCGAAGGGCGCGGTGACGCCGGGGAAGGTGTTCTCCCAGTCGACGCCCTTCTGTGTGCCGATGAACGTGTTGACGTAGGCCGTGGGGTCCGCGACGAGCGCGGTCCCGTCGCCCCGCCCGGCTGCACCTGACGGCCCCGCCAGCGCGGTCGGCGCCGCCAGCAGGCTGACCGCGGCAAGCACCGCTGCGACGACGGCCGGACGGCCGAAGCGGCGGCTGCCGTTGGTTCTGTCGTGGTATTTCCCTCGGTGCCGGTACACGTGAGACCTTCCCTGTCACCCTGCACGACTCTTCCGTGGGGGGCTGTCAGAGAACTCACGCGACAACGTTGTCACCCACGCCGGAGGCGAGTCTGGACCCGTGACGCGGATGCGTCAAGGGCTGGCGCGCCGTTGACGCATCCGCGTGCATCCGCCCATGGTGGTCGCGTCCGCGCCTGACGCGAACAGGGAGAGGACGGTGTGTTGCAAAAGAGACTTCCGGCCGTCGCGCTGCTCCCCTTGGGCCTGGAATGGGCTTCTCGGCCTTGCTCCCGGAGTCCGTGCAGCGGAACGCTGACGCGGGGTGCTGGAGTCCGTTCGCCCCTACTGCGGCGCGTGCGGCGCCCGCGGATCCTCGCGGCCGTCCACGCCATGGCGGACGCCGGTGACGAGGAGGGGTGGACCGTATCGGTGGACTCCACGGTCTGCCGGGCTCACCAACACGCGGCCGGAGCCGGAAAGACCTGCTCGACCTCAACGGTGGATCTCACCGGGCGGCGTATCGTGGTGCCGTCGGCTGAGGTATGAGCGGTACGGGGGCGGACGATGAGGGGCAAGATCAGAAGAGTCGCGGAAGCCGTCTATCTGATCCTGATCGCTGCCCTCGCCGCAGCGGGGGCGGTCCGCGAGAGTGCCGCCTTCTACCTTGTGGCGGTCGTGCTGACGTTGCCCTTCGGTGCCGTGGCGCTTCCGGCGATTTACGCAGGCTATGCGGCACTCTCCGCGATCGGACGGATCTGGGCTCCCGTCGTCCGGCCGGACGGCAGCGAGGCCGCCTGGCTCAGCACAGGGAGCGCGACTTTGAACGCTGTCATCCTGACCGCCGCCGCATTCGCCAATGTCCTACTCCTGGAACGGGTGCAGCGCACGCGGCGTTCGGCTCGGTCCCACCGCTAACCCATCGGCCCTGCTTACGCAGCACCAGCCGTCGTTGTGTTCTGTCATCTCGCGCGGACCGATGCCGAGGGGATGACGTCCCCCGCGTCGGCGCCGGTATCGGGACGGCTGCCTGATCGTCTGTTGGGTACCTTGCACGGCCGCCAGGGTGAGTGCGCGTCAAACGCCGTTGTCAGTGCCTCCCCATAGAGTTCAAGCATCACTCGGGGAGCCTGGGAAGAGGAGCAGAAGCGTGTCTGCCAACAAGATCCAACACAAGGTGAATCACGTCGCGCTGGTGGTGGACTGTTCGGGTTCCATGCGTCAGCACCAGGGTCAGCTCATCCGCGTCGTGGATGAGTTCGTAGCGGGCCTGAAGGCCGAGTCGGACAGCCTCGGCCATGAGACCCGGATCAGTCTCTACTCCTTCGACCACAAGGTCGAGAACCTGGTTTGGGACATGGACGTGAAGCATCTGCCGTCCATGCGAGGTCTGTACCAAGTCAAGAATGGTGCTACGGCCCTCATCGAGGCATCTCTGAAATCTCTGGACGACCTGGGCCATATCTGGGAGGAGTACGGCGAGCACAGCTTCCTCCAGATCGTGGTGACGGACGGCGAGGAGAACGCCTCCGGCGGCGACAGGCGGCACGACGGCGATATGGCGATCCTCGGCCCCTGGCTCGACAGGATCGCGCTGAAGATGGGCGGACTTCCGGGTCACTGGACGTCCGCAATCCTCGTTCCGAACTCTCTGGCCAAGCGCACCGCCCAGAATTACGGTTTCCCGGCCGGAAACATCGCCATCTGGGACGCAGATTCCCAGGAGGGCGTCGAGGAGGCGATCGGCACTGTACGCGCTGCCGCCACCAGCTTCCTCCGCGGCCGCGAGCAGGGCGTGCGCGGGACCAAGAACCTGTTCGCCGTCGGTCAGGACATATCGGTTGACGAGGTGCGGGCGAAACTCGAACCGATTCCGGCCGACAGGTATCGGCTCCTGAAAGTCGACAAGGAGGTCGAGATTCGCCCCTTCGTCGATTCGCATCCGGGCGTGATGTACGAACGCGGTTCGTGTTACTACCAGCTGGGCGCCCGGGCTCAGGTTCAGCCGAACAAGGAAGTCATCGTGGTCGAGAAGGAAACTGATCGCGCCTATACGGGCGACGCGGCACGCAGTCTTCTCTTCGGTACGGGTATCCAGGGGACCGTCTCCGTGAAGGCGGGAAACAATCCTGAGTTGGAGGTGTACGTACAGAGCCGTTCGGTGAACAGGAAACTCAAGCCGAAGACGCGTCTGCTCATCATGCTCTGAAATTCAAGAAAAGAGTTCGGTCGAGTACGGGTCCGTGTATGCCTGTACCACCAGAAGGCGAAGAACCTGCGACCTTCCGGCGCTCCCTGGACAGCCGCCGTCTCACGAACGACCGGAAGCCGCGGAACAAGTGGACCGCAGAGTACCGAACTTCCGGTGACGGATGATCAGCGTCGCCTGCGCCGTGCCTTGTGGTGCGGCGCAGAGCGATATGGCGAACCCACACACATACCTGGAAGATGCGCCGACCGCCTTCCTGAGGCCGCGATGCTGATCTCGACCAGGTCAATCGGGCATTGGTAGACCTCGGGTACACGGTGGTTCCCGAGGAGCAGCTGGAGCGCGACTACGACGGGCCGAGCCGGCTGCTCTGGCACTGCCGGCGCCCCAGTTGGTGGCAGCGCTTCTTCGGCATCTTCTGACGATCAGCGGTCCTGCCTCATCGGCCGGGCCGAGTGCCCGGACTGCGCCAGTACCTTCGTGGTGGCCGATCAGTGCGCGGTCGCAAACGAACCGCATCACTCGTCCAGCGGCCCTGTCCCGGCCGGTGGCTGGTGACGGAAAGGCCTGCGCCGGATCCTGCGTGCCGGCAAGGTCTTCCGGGAGACCACCACCACGTGGAAGGTGTCCAGCGACCCGGACTTCATCGCCGAGATGCACCGCGTCCTCGCGCCACGGCGTGCGGGACGAGAGCGTTTGGCCGCACGGGCGTGTGCGGCCCGGCGTCCGGTGACGAGCCGTCCGGTGGGTCGGCCCGGCTGTGCGGGAGCCGGGCCGCAACGGTGACGGGTGGGCCGGCCTCGGGGGAGAGCCGGCGCACCCGAGTCGGGTCACCGGGACGAGGAGGCCTCCACATCCGGGTCGTCGTGCGGGTAGGGGTAGAAGGCGGTCCCCAGTTTGGGCAGCCAGCCCACGGTGGCGATCGGGGCGTCGGCCTCGGGACGCTGCGGGGGCAGCCCGGCGTTGATCACCGGACCCCAGCCGACGGTGAGGAAGCTCATCGCAGGGCCTCCTCGGCGACCAGCGGATCGTTGGACAGCTCCGGCGGCGTGGTCGACTCGACCCTCAGCTCACGCGGCGCGACCTTGGGGGGAGCGGTGAACACAGGGTCGGGCGGCGCCGCGTTGTGGTATTGCGGGTAGTGGTCCTGGTAGTCGATGGCAGCCTGGACGATCTCCGGCTCGCTGAACCGGGGGCCCCAGAACTGCGCGGTGATCGGCAGCCCGACGGTGCTGTCATAGCCGATCGGAAAGGAGACCATCGGCCAGGTCAGGGCGTTGGGTAGCTGGTAGTACGCCCGATAGACCGGGAAGCCGCCACCGGTCCGCAGGCCGATCTGCGCGCCGAGCGACATCACCAGCATGAAGTCCACGTCCGCCTTGTCCAGCGCGGCCTGGTAGTTGGCCTGCAGCTTACGGCGCCGCTTTTCGCCCTCGACCCGGACGGAGGCCGGTATGGCGCCACCGAATCGGGTCGCCGACTCGAAGGACGCAGCGGTCTCGCCGGGGGCTCGGCGGCCGTACTGGGAGAGCAGCGCCGCAGCTTGGTCGGCCGGTCGGGTGGCGGCGAACTCCTTGACCGCGTCCCAGTATCGGATCTCGTACCGGTTGGGGCTGAGCACCGCGGAGGACGGCGAGACCACCGAACCGTCGACGGTGGCGAGCACGTCGGAGCTGGAGAAGTACGGGTCGTTCTCCGGCAGCGTGACGTCCAGGCCCGGGAACTCCTTCACCGTCGCGCCGAGCGAGGTGAGCTGCTGCTTGAGGCGATTGAAGGCGGCCGAGTGATCGGCGTCGTACGTGTCCTGCGGCGCGGTGCCGGCCTGGACACCCTGGCTGGTTCGCATCCAGTCGGTCTGCGGGATGCCGATGGTCACTCCGTGCAGCGGCTTGCTGCCTTGGCGCGCGGTCAGCGGCATCGCAGGGAACGGGTCGGGTGCCGACAGGGTCAGCGGGTCGTTGGCGGCGTCGGGACCGAGGATCAGCGACAGGATCAGCGACGCGTCACGCACCGAGCGAGCGATCGGACCGAGCACGTCGTACCCGGGGGACAGCGGCATCAGCCCGGCGACCGGGGCGGTACCCAGCGAGGGCTTGATGCCGCTGGCGCCATTGGCGGCTGACGGCATCATGATGGAGCCGCCGGTCTCCTCGCCGATGCAGGCCGCCGCGAGCCGCGCCACGGGGGCCACGCCCGAGCCCTGGCTGGAGCCGCCGGGCACGTAGGCGGGGTTCCAGGCGTTGCCGGCGAAGCTACCGGTGATGGAGCCGGAGAACGCCGAACACACGGTGTGCCCGAGGATGACGGCGCCCGCTTCACGCAGCCGGTGGACGACGGTGGCGTCGCGCAGTGCGACGTTGCCGTCGAAGGCGTGGCTGCCGTCCTTGGCCTCAAGCCCCTGGACGGCGACCGAGTCCTTGATGCCGAACGGGATGCCCAGCAGCGGGGGAAGGGCCTCACGGCTGGAGCGGGCGCGGGCGAACTGCTTGTCGGCGGCTTCCGCCTGGGCCAGCGCGCCGGACCGGTCGACGCGTACGAAGGCGTTGTAGGCGCCGTTGTCGCCATAGGTCTCGAAAGGTCCGTTGAATCGGTCGATACGGTCCAGGTACGCGGTGGTCACCTGCACAGCGGTGACGACCCGTGCCCTCAGCAGGGCGGCCAGTTCGACCACCTCGTAGTCGACCAGCCGGGCCCGGCGCTTGACGGATCCGACGGAGGGGAAGGCGTGCTCGTAGTCGGCCCAGTGCGTGGACGGCTTCTCGGAGTGCGCGGCGGCGGGCGTCACCGTGGCGGCCGTCATTGCGGCGGCTCCGGTCACTGCCGCGGCGCCGCCCAGTATCGCCCGGCGACTGAGTCCGTGCCGGGGTTCGGGTACGGCGAGCGCGCTGTCGGGGGTCGTCGGGGAGGTGGAGGCGAAGCGGTCTGCTGACATCTACAGGCGTTCCTGTCCTCGTTCTGGCGGAGTGAAGGGAAAAGAAGCGAACGTGGGGGGAACGTCGACGGGAGCAGACTTTAGAGCGCGGCGAATATCGATGGGAAGCCCGTCGAAGGATATTTTCGGGTGACCGAATTGCGTTCATGTTCATGTTTCGACGGCGTTCCGCAGGAATAAATTTCACGGCCCGATTAATGTCGTACGAATCAGGTCCAACTGACCCACCTGAAGGATCTGTGGGGTCTCTGGCCAGCGAGGGAAGAGATGTTTGAAACAGAAAATAAACAGTTCGAGATCGATCGAGTGTGCCATGTGCATGGCAAGACATTTCGGGATGGGAACCCCGTTTCTTCGTGGCGGGAAAACTTCTTCCCCCATCACCTCGGGGACTGTGACTTTCGCTCTTGCGCCCCGATGGAACCGAGAAATCCGTGCTTCTGAAATCCTCCGACGGGCAACCTGCTGACGGTTCGCCATTGCATGCGCACCCACCGCACACGCCCCCGCCCCCCGTCGGTCGGGATGATGCGGGGCCCGCCGCCGGGCATCCCCCCGACCATCGGGGCCTGCGGAGCGAAGCAGGGCAGCCCCGGCTGCCTGCGACCTGTCAACGAGCCCATGGCACCACCTGCCTCCATGGTGCTCGGCCGGCGATGACACCCCTTGGGACGTCGACCGGCGCCGCAAAGGCAGCACGCCGACCTGGGCCGTGCGCAAGTCGATCCACGAGGCTCGCCCGGACGGTGCTCCGATCCACGTGACCACGGCCGGCCTGTCCGGCCTGCAAGAACTGACGGATGATCAGGCGCTGGGTGCAGAAGAACAAGATCGATCTGTGCTTCACGCCGATGAACGCGTCCTGGGAGAATCCGGATGAAGCGCTTCGGGCTGCTGCGGCAGTTCACCCTGGCCGACGCCCACCATCGCCACCACACAGTCCAGACCCGGACGTTGCACCGTTACCTGCGCCGGCGCAATCTGGACGCGGGGTCACCCCGGCATGATGGCCGCCCAGCGACGCGAACGCGTCCGCAGCGAGAAGGTCCCGTTCACCACACCGGACCGCACCAAGGGCCGTCCGGCACCAGCGTGGCGAGAACACGCAACAACGTCGGCGGCTCGATTCGATCCACCAATGTGTTCAGGTCGGACCACGCGACCCAGGCGTATGCGTGAAGATTGACCTGCTCATCCGGGAGGAGGCCGGTCGTCCTCAACACCGGCCGCTCCTCGGCGAAATGAGCCACGAAGAAATGCTCCGGCCCGACATACCGCTTCCCGTTCCACCGAACGTCGCGTTCGACCGGCACGGACCGGTCACGGACCGCATCGGGGTTCAGGCCGGTCTCCTCCGAGAGTTCCCGCCGGGCCGCCATCAGCGGTGTCTCGCCCGGTTCGATACCGCCACCAGGCGGCTCCCAGAGCAATGCCCCGTCGAACGGATCACGCCAGTGGAGAAGAAGCAGACGCTCGGCGGCATCCAGGCAGATCACCCGCGCGGCGGGTCGGTTTGTCGTCTCCACGGCTTCGACACTACTCGACACTGCGGGGGACCAGCCCGGCGAACGTGTGCGGTCGCAGCACTGGTCAACTCGACCTGGTCCTGAAGGAACGGGCTCGGATGAGAGCCCAGCCGGCCGCTGGGTTGTCTCCTCCGTCCGGACCACCCATGGGGCGGCTGGGACGCGTGACTCACGTCCCGCAGTTCACACGGTCTCGCCCTTGCGTTCGATGTCGTGGGACGCGTTGTCGTCCGCGTGCAGGGTGACGCCGCAGGCGCGGCACGCGAACGTTGCTGGATCGACTCGGTTCTTCCGGTCGATGTGTCCGCACCTGGAGCATTGCCGGCCGGTGCATGCCGGATCGTCGTACACCGGCGGCACCCCGGACCGGCGTGCCGCGGTCACTCACCGGTGGCGCCATCGATGGCCTCGCGGAGGAGATCCGCATGGCCGACGTGGCGGGCGTACTCCTCGATCACGTGCTCAAGGACGAACCGCACATCGGTGTCGCCGAATTCCGGGTTCGGCACGATGCGTGCGAGGTCGACGGTCACCTTCGCGAATACCTGCCGCGACTCCTCGCACGCCTTCAGGTAGTCCTCGTAGACGTCCCTGGCCGTCGTGGCGTCCGACTCGTCGTACCACTCGCCGCCGTCAGTGGTGACGTAGGTCCGATAGGGGAAGAAGCGAGGAGTTGCGCCGGCCAACGTCCGCTGGAACCAGGCACGCTCAACCCCCTGCAGATGGCGCATCAGCCCCAGCAGGGTCAACGCCGACGACCGCACAGGACGAAGCCGCAGTTGTGCATCCGAGAGGTCCTCGCACTTCCACAAGAAGGTCGCCCGGTGGTAATCGAGATTGGAGGCGATCACCTCCAGCCACGGGCCCGATACTGCGCGCTCAGGACGGACGATCTTCTGGACCACGATGTCGCTCACGCTGGAGTCTCCCTACCGGTCATCAAGCTTGGTCGAGTTCGTACGTGCCCACGATCCGAGGACCGGACGGCGCCTCTACCGGCACCTCACGAGCACGTCTGCCCATGAAGACCTCTCTTCGTATCGGAACTCATCGCTCGATGCCGTCTCGGGAGTGGCCATCCACGGCTGCGAATCACAAGCGGCCTGAACGCAACCCGGCGAACCCCTTGCGGTCACAGCGGTAGAAGAGTGCTGAAGCGAAGAAGGAGACTTACGGGCTCTCCCGCGATTGGTCGTGAGGCGTGTCGGTCTGGAGGTTCGACCGGTGGTTGGGCCAGCAGGTCATGGGGCGGACGGGCACGAGTTGGGTACTCGTCCGACTCCGGGTGGTGCGCTCGGTTGCGTGGTGGGCGATGTCCTCGGTGCGTACGCAGGTCCGGTCATGCATCCGGTTCGGACGCACCGCTCCGGACCACAGGGTCCGACCCTGCCTATCGCTGATCGTGGTCGTCTTGACCGTGTACTGCTCGCGCTTGCCGGGCACAAAGTCACGTTGCCGGGTCGGTGGGCCTTGGGGCGGCTCACCTGGGTATCCAAATCGTCGATCCGCAGGTCGCCTCCTCGGCCTCGGCATTGGCGAACATCCTCCGATGTGCGCAGCCGCGGCCCGGGGCAGCACCCCACTGTCCTCAGCCGTGTCGGAGATCATCAATCGCGGAAGAGCCCGGAAACCCAGGTGTCCCCTCTTGACCGCCCCGGTAGCGTGCGCCGACATGACATCGGAACTGGAACGCCCCCCGCTCCAAGCGGACGAACGTACCGCGCTCATCGGCTGGCTGGACCTGCAGCGGCAGATCCTGCGCTGGAAATGCGAGGGGCTGAGCGACGAGGACGCGCACCGCCCGGTCATCCCGACCTCACCGGTCATGACGATGGCCGGTCTCATCTCCCACATGCGCTGGACCGAGCACATGTGGTTGGAGGTGCTGTTCCTCGGCGGCGACGAGAAGCAGAACCCGTCGTTCGACGAGTCGAGCGAGGACGCCGACTGGCACACCGACGGCCGCCCCCTCGCCGAGCTCCTCGCGGAGTACGAGGCCCAGTGCGCCCGAAGCAACGAGATCGTTGCCGCCGCGTCCCCGGACGCGATCGGCCGACACCCCGGCTTCCGCTCCGGTAGCGCCAACCTCCGCTGGATGCTGATCCACCTCGTCGAGGAGACAGGGCGGCATGCGGGGCACGCGGACATCGTCCGAGAGCTGCTCGACGGCACGAAGGGCTATTACTAGCGCGGCTCCGCCGAAGTCGTGGAGGGGTGTTGGTCAGGGGGTGGGGTCGCCGAGGCAGAGGAGGCAGGCGCAGTCCAGGGCGTCTTCGGGTGAGCCGGTGGGCAGTCCGGTGGGGAGGAAGCTGCCCTCATATTTCCCTCGGCCGGCAAGGTAGATCGCGAAGCCCCAGGTGTGCACGACACCGGTGAAGCGCAGGCGGCACAGCGGCAGCAGATCCTCCTCGCCAGGCAACTCGCCTGCCGAGATCATCGCCCGCAACGACACGGCGACGTTCACCGCATTCCTCGACCGGCTCGACGCGGTCATCGCACCCGACCACGAGGTCCACATCTCTTGGACAACGGCTCCTCATATACCGCCGAGCACACCAGGAGATGGCCGGCCAGCCACCCGCGCTGGACCGTGTACTGAACCCCGCCGCACGCCTCCTGGTCGAACCAGGAGGAGCTGTTCCTCTCCGCGCTGACCCGCCGGGTCCTGCGGCACGGTGACTTCCCCGGCCGCGACGACCTCATCGGCAAGCTCGACACCTACGCGATCGATCACAACACCACCGCAAAGCCCTACCGCTGGACCTGCGACGGCAGCCCGCTCAAGGCCGCCTGACCGGCATCGACCTGTGGTGCGCGCAGAGCGAAGTCCGCCCGTTCACGCCACACCACGCCGTCGAACACGAGCAACTGCACGGAACTGACGCGTGTCGTGACGGGCAGCCGACTCGCCAGGTCGGCTTCAACCGCGTCCAACACGCTCGGCTCCTGACCGTTCGCCACCGTCAGATGCGGAATGGCCTCGGAAAATCGACCCCCGTACGGTGGTGCCTCCGGCCACCTGTCGACGACGGCCGCGGTCAACGCCCGCAGCGGGCCGTCAGGTTCCGGGGCGAGGAAGAGCACCCCGGGGAAGCGACCGCACTCCCGGAAACGAAGGTCAAAAGCGCTGCAGGAACCGAACACGTCACTCAGGACGCCCAAGACCTGCTCGTCAATGCGGTCCTGGTGCAGAAACGGGTAGAGCAACGACACATGCGCTGGGACCCCGGCCTTCACCGACCCATCGAACCGTCCACGCCAGCCGCCCACGACAGGCTCCGCCTCGGAGACCCTGACGATCAGCGCTGTCTCGCCCGCCCCGTACTGCGCCACCTCGTCCGCTGCCATGGCGACATGATGTCAGCCAGTGGCCCCCCGCCCGCAAGATCACGACCTCTACCAACTTGCGCGGAGCAGCACTGGCGCGGCTCCGCGTAGCGAGCCCTTGCCCCAGGAGCCTGGCCGACACGCCTCACTACCAATGGTGGGAGAGCCCGTAACGGCTCTTCACCGGCTGATCCGACGCGGAACCGCTACCGCGACGAGTTTGTCCGGATTGCGGATGGCGTAGATGCTGGTGATCATCCCCTCGATGATCTCGACCAGGAAGACGCCTTCGACGTGGTCGCCGCTGTAGATGACCATCGTCGGCGTGTTGTTGCAGTTGACCAACTCGGTCCGCAGGTCCGCCAGCCGTCCCACGCGGAGGATGTTCAGGACCACCGCGGCCACCTTGGCCGCGCCCACAACCGGTCGACGTGCTGCGGTGGTCTTGCCGCCGCTGTCGGCGGTCCAGGTGGCGTCCGGTGCGAGCAGCGAGAGCAGCCCCTCCAGGTCACCGGTGGCTGCCGCGGTCATGAACTGCTCGGTGATCTGCGCGGTTTTCGCGGCGTCGGCGGGTGTGAAGCGCCTACGCCGCGCCTGTACGTGCTTGCGGGCGCGGTGCGCCACCTGGCGCACCGTCGCCACGGATTTACCGACCGCTGCGGCGATGTCGTCGTAGTCGAAGCCGAACACTTCGCGCAGCACGAACGTCGCACGCTCATCCGGGGTGAGTGTTTCGAGCAGCACCAGCATCGCCATCGACACCGACTCGGCGAGCACCACATCGGTCGACGGGTCGTGCTCGTCGAGCAGCAGCGGTTCCGGCAGCCACGGGCCGATGTAGTCCTCGCGACGGCGCGCACTCGCCCGCAGCGCGTTGAGCGCCTGGCGGGTCACCAGCTGTGCCAGGTACGACTTGGTGTCCCGCACCGTTGTGAGGTCGACGTCGGCCCACCGCAGGTAACTGTCCTGCAGCACGTCGTCGGATTCGGTCGCCGAGCCGAGTACCTCGTAGACGATCGTGAACAGCAGTGGCCGCAACAGGGTGAACCGCTCGGCGTGCTCGTCGGTGGTCACGTGGACGTGGCCTCCTGCGAAGCGGAGGTGGGCTGCTCGGGCCGTGGGCCGCCCTTGGGCCAGATCATGGAACCTGGCTTGCGGGCTTCGCGGCGGATCTTCCACACCGCGACCTTGCAAGCCAATTCCTTGATCCCTGCGCCCGTCCGTCCGCCGATGTAGGCGTTCACCACGGCGTCGTCCTTGCGGGCGAGCTGTCGGACGGCGGCGTGCCGGCCGAGGCTGACGCACGAGCCTGAGAAAGCCAGGTCGATCACCGCTGGTTGGTTCCCAGCGACGCGGCTCAGCACGGTGTCGGCGGCCTGCGCCCCGAGCGGCCCCGCGGCATAGCAGCTCATCCGCAGCGGCTGGCCCGAGGGTGCGGCGGCGTCGCCGGCCCCGACGATGCGGTCGTCGTCGACGCTGGTCAGTGTCTCATCGGTGAGCAGCCGGCCGAGTGCGTCGGTGCGCAGTCCGCTCGCGGCCGCCAGCTCCGGCACGCCGAAACCGGCCGTCCAGATGGTCAGTGCGCTCGGACGCACCGTACCGTCGGCAGAACCGTCGGCAAGGACGACCTCCTCCGGCCGGACCTCGGTCACCACGCCGGCCTCGACTACGGCGACACCGTGCCGGGACAGCCACTTGGCGACGGACCGACGACCTGGCGCACTCAGTGACGGCACCAGGGTCCCGCCACACATCAGCGTGACCGTACGTCCTTGCTCGGCGAGTTCGGCGGCCGTCTCGACGCCGGTCAGTCCGCCGCCGACCACGGTGACCGGAGCGTCGCGGGGCAACTCCTCCAGCCTGGCGCGCAGCCGCCGGGCGGACTCGTATTCAGCGATGCGGAGAGCGAACTCGGCCGCGCCAGGCACCGATGACGGTGCCACTCCGGTGCTGCCGACCGCGTAGATGACGTAGTCGTAGTCCAGCGCGCGGCCCGACGCCATCAGTACCGTGCGGGCGACGGTGTCGATGCGCGTGGCGCTGTCGACGACCAACTGGACCCCCTCACCGAGTAGCGTGTCGTAGCCCACCACGGCGTCACCGGTGCCGGCCACGAACTGGTGCAGCCGGATTCGATCGACGAACGTCGGGCGGGGATTGGCCAGCGTGATGTCGATGTCGGCACGCGTGCGCAGACGGTTGGCCGCGAGTGTTCCGGCGTAACCACCGCCGATGACCACGACCTTGCTGGGTTTGCTGTGTTCAGTCATGCCCTCAGGACACCGCGGATCTCCAAGATGTGACACGACGCGACGTGACGCACGTCACTCCATTTGAGGGTGTGGGGACTTGCCGTCCGGCCCTCCGGCGCCGCGACCTCTTCACCCGGGTCTCCGACCACATCCGGTCCAGCGCCACTGTCCGCGCCTGCCTTCCCCTCCGCGCCCCCGCCGACGACCGGGTGGGCGCGGTCCTGCCCGGCTCGCCGCCCGATCCGGGCTGACAGTCACGAAGCCGTCGTCCGGTCCATCGCCGCGACCACCGCCCGTGCCGCGAGCGGGAAGGAAGCACCCCCGGCTTCCCCACCTGGTCGGTGATCAGCATGAGGACCACCATGGCGTGCAGGATGACGAGGCCGTGTGCCTCGCCAACGCCCTTCTCGTTCGGCATGTACACACAACCGCTTGATCACTCCCACGGGACGGCGAGGTCATGACGGGGGGTGACGCGTGCCATGCTGGACGCTCCGGTTTATGGTGGCGTGCGGGGAAAGCGGCAGGTGAGGACAGTGAAACGGGCGAGCCGGACGAGGGTCTGGGAGTGGTTCTCGGCTTCCGACCCCGGACTGTTGCGGCTGATGGCCGGCCTGCGGACAGTCGGCGCCATCGCGCTCACGCTCGTGGTCCTGGCGCTGCTCAAGGCTGATGTGAGCCACATGGTTGCCGGTTCCATCGCGGCCATGGTCGCGACCTTCGCCATCAAGGAGAAGCAGCGGCGCGAACAGGCCATCACGCTCGCGCTCGGCCTGCCCGTCGCGCTCGTGGCGATGTCACTGGGAGCGCTGCTGAGTACCCAGGTCGTCGCGGGCGACCTCGTCTTCCTGGCCTTGATCTTCGCCGCGGTCTACAGTCGCCGGTTCGGCGATCGCGGTACGGCCCTGGGACTCATCGGGTTTCAGATCTACTTCGTGTCCCTGTTCGTCAGGGCCGCAATCTCCGCGCTGCCGGGGCTGTGCGGAACACTGGTCGTCGCGTTCGTCTGCAGCGCGGTCGTGCGGTTCGCGTTGGTTGTCGAGACACCCGAACGCATTCTGCTGCGACTGCGCGAGGCATTCCGTGCGCGCTTCGCCCAATTGGTCTTCGCGCAGATCGAGTTGCTCGACGCTGTGCCGGACCATGCTGAGAAGACGCTGGAGGACGTACGCCGGCACACCGCGCGCCTTCACCAGAGCGCGATGATGATCCAGGGGCGGCTGGAGGAGGGCACCAGTGACAGCGCCACCGCCCTGCTCGTCCAGCGCCGTATCGCCGACGCCGAGATCGCCGCCGAGCGGCTCGGCGTACTCATCCTCACCGCGCGCAGCTCCGAACGCGCCGATACGCTCACGCTCCATCTGCCTCACGCGCCCGTGCCGACGCCCGGCGACCAGCTGCGGACACAGGACGACATCACCGCGACGCTGCGCCGTGATCTCAACGCGTTGCGCCTGCTCGTCGGCCGCCCGGGGCCGGACAACCGCGGCGCCGCGGTGGCCCACCTACGCAACCGGCTGCTCGGCTATCGGGACGAGGAAAACCTGCCGCGGGCACCGGCCCCCGTCCAGGACGTCTTCCGCGGCATCGGAGAGGCGGCGCGCGCTGTCATGGGCCTACGGCTGGCTCTCGACGGACCGCAGGACGAATCCGACGACACACCTGCGACCACGCGCTCCCGCGAGGAGCTGGATGCCGAGGACGTCGCCATCGCGCAGGCCGAGGAGACCGAGCCGGTCGAGGATCTCCGCAAGGGGCTGGAGCGTCCCACGACCCGTGCCGCGGTCCAGGTGTCGGTGGGTTCGGCGCTGGCCATCGTGGGCGGGGAGCTCCTCTCCAGTCAGCGCTGGTACTGGGCGGTGCTGACCTGCTGGGTCGTCTTCCTGAACACGGCGTCCACCGGTGAGATCCTGGTCAAGGGCTACCGTCGGCTGCTGGGTACGGTTCTCGGCGTCGTCGCCGGTGTCGTCCTGGCGGGCCTGGTGGGCCACCACACCTGGACGGCGTTCGCCCTCGTGCTGCTGTTCATCTTCGCCATGTTCTTCACCGCGCCGCTGTCGTACGCCCTGATGTCCTTCTTCGTCACGGCGGCACTGGGGCTGCTGTACACCCTGCTCAACACCTACAGCTCCGCGGTGCTCCTCCTGCGTATCCAGGAGACCGCGCTCGGCGCTGTCTGCGGCGTGGTCGCAGCGGCCGTGGTCCTGCCGGTGCACACCGATCGCCGTACCGACGAACTCCTTGGCACGGTGCTGACCCGGCTCGGTGACGTCACCGATGCCGCGGTGGAGCAGCTGAGCGGCGGGCGTGCGCTCGATCTGCTGGACATGGCCCGGGAGCTCGATACGGCACTGGACGACCTGCGGTCCTCCACGCAGCCGTTGACCCACCCGATCACCCCGTTGCGGACCCGCCGCCAGACCGCACGCTACGTCGTGGCGCTCCTGGAGACCTGCGCCTACCACGCGCGCTCGCTGGCAGCGACGGCCGAACTCCTCCCGACCAGCAAGAGCGTCGCCGCGGACCCCCTCCTCAAGGGAGCTGGCCGGCGCATCGCCCACAACATCGACGTGCTCATCGCTCGCGTCGAGGACGACAACAGCGACGGCGTGCTGGAGACCGGCGCGAGCCTGGCCTCCATGCTGGAGACGGACAAGCCCGGCCCCCGGCACGACCGTGTCACGGACCGCGTCCTGCGGCACCTGCAACGCCTGGACGAAGGGCTGATCGGTCTGGCCCGCCCCCTCGGGGTGGCCTCTGTCGCGACACCCGAGCAGGTGTCGTCACGAGGCGGGGGTGCGTAGCCGACGCCGGCATCGCGGCGTTCAGGCCACGTTCTACGTAAACCGGGTGAGTCGGCCAGGCCTTCGCCACTCTCACCGCACTCGGGTGGCGACGTGGACGCGCGTCAGGAACCGGCACTGCGGTACAGGACGGGCGGCTCGGCGGCCCGGCCGCTGGTGTTCGGTGGGCCCTGTCTCGGGCACCACGCAGCCGCCGCTGCACTCTGGTTCAGTGCAACGGCGGCCGAGTCGGCAGAGCGGTTACTACAGCTCGCGCTCGATCTGGTTCTCGCTGACCTTGTCTTCGCGCATGGTCGCCTCGTTCTGGACCGCGTAGCGCGCCTGCGCCCCGCTGCCTTCGGAGCTGCGGATCTCGCCGCGCTGAAGCTCGTCCTGCTGGTCCCGGTACTCCACGTGCTGTCCCTTGCGGTAGGGCATGTGAATCTCCAAGTCTCGTGTGGTTCGGTCGGAGCTGGTCCGTCCCGTTCGGGCGACCGCTCCTGGCGCTGGCGACTGTCGCCAGGCGCATTGACAGCCCACCTCCCACCGGGCTCAACGGCAACCACTGCGGGGCAAACGGGTGACGTCCCGGCTGGCTTCGTGCGAGCGTTTTCTGAGCAGTTCACGGTTCGGCGGCGCCCTTTGAAGTATGAGCCGTGGGCCCATGCCAGGGAGGGTGCGCTGCCCTTCGGGCGTCAGTGCCTGGCCCGGATGCGAGAAGGCCTGTTCGTCGACATGAGCGGCCGGAATGATCCGCAGGCGCCCCGGCGGATGCCGGCCGCCCTGTGTTTCCCTGTCGTGAGAACGGCCCGGTGCCCCTCGCCGCGGATCAGGGGCGAGGGGCACCGTCAGGTGGAGCGGTCAGGGCTGTGCTGTGAGTGTGAAGCTCTGTGCGGAGGAGCCGTCGCAGGGTCGCTGGGTCAGCTGGACCCCGTTCGCCGAGGAGCTCGCGGAAGTCAGGCACTGGCCGCTGTGGCGGGCGGCGAAGTGGAAACGGCCGCTGCTCTCCTTCACGGGCTGCCACTGCTGATTCTGCCCGCCGGAGTAACTCCACAGCTGAAGTGGAGCGTTGGCGGCGGTCGAGCGGTCGGTCACGTCGATGACCTGCTGCGGGTTCCCGCGGATGGTGATCCGTGTGTATCCGCTGTCCGTCGAGCGGAACTGGAACTGCTGCGCCAGGGTCCCGTTGCAGGAATACTGCTGGATCGCGGTCCCGTTCGCGGTGGCGGCGGAACGAGCGTCCACACAGGTGCCGTTGGCGGCATTCGTCAGCGAGTACCAAGCGGTCTCGGGGATCTGGTCCGCCGGTGGCGTGGTGCCTCCAGCCCCGCCCAGCCACTTCAGCCCGTCGAGCAGGAACCGGTTCTGTGTCTCACTGGCGAATGTCGACGACAGCGCGGTGTTGGATGCGTAGTCCATCGCGTTGTGACCGAAGTTCGCGTACAGCATCCTGTACTTCGTGTTGGTCCACAGGATCGGGTAGTAGCCGCTGTACCAGGTCTGGTCGGGGTCCGTTCCCAGCGGGAAGCTGCTGGGGTCGATCGAGGCGAGGATCTTGATGTCCGGATTCTGCCGCAGGTCGTTGGACCAGCTGTACCACTCGCTGACCGACGAGGTGAACGTCGCGGGCAGGTCCATGGTGGACGGGTGAGTGCGGTCCTCGACCTTCAGGACGGCCGTGGTCGGACCCCAGGTGTTGGACTTGAAGGTGCCGCTGCCGAGGAACTGGTTGTGGTACCAGGGCCAGGCCTGTGCGTCCGTCGTGAAGGCGGAGACGTGGAAGCCCATCCAGGCACCGCCACCGCGCATGTACTGCTCGAAGCCGGACCGCTGGGCGGCCGTCTGTGGTAAGTCGTCGAGGAACAGGACGACTTGATAGGCGTTCACGCCTCCGTTGCTGAGCAGGTCCCAGTTGTTGCTGGCCGTGTAGGTGAAGCCGTTCTGCGTGGCCTGCTTGGGGAACCAGTCGTTGGCCTCGTGGACGAAGCTGATGTGCGCGGCGTCCCAGGTGCCGTTGTACAGGGCGAGCACCTTGAAAGGCGTCGCCGCCGTGCTCGCCCGGGCGGCGGGCGGTGCCGCCAGGCCGAGCACTGTCGCCAGCAGCACGAGTACCCACAGGGTCGTACGCGCCGGACCGGATCTGCTGATGTGCGTGCCGATGTCCATCGACGATCCTTCCTTCGAGTATCAGGGGTAGCTGACGAGATTGGCGACGTTGGTGGTGGAGTTGGATGGTCCGCCACGGTCGTTGATGACGTGCCGGATCGTCCCGGTGCCGCCCAGCGAGACCGTCACCATGTCCTTGAAACGCACATTCGCGTTGTTGGGAGCCTCGATGGCGTGCTCGGCGGTCACACTCGAATTGACGTTGAAGTAGCAGTAGCTGCCGAACCCGTACACCTGATGACTAGTGACGGAGTCCGCGACTTTGTACGCGGCGTAGCCCTGCGTCGAACCATTCATCCAGGAAGCCTGGTTGGGCGGGTCGTACGGCATCTCGTTCTGGTAGAAGTACGTGCGGCCGCCGTTGCCGTTCCAGACGGTCTGGTGCTTCTGGTAGTGCTCGACGAACAAGCCGTACATCGTCACGTTGTTGCCGTTGACGACGAGCCCCGTGGCGCCGGTGTTGCTGGTCCAGCCCACGCCACTGCCATGGTCGGCGCGCCACAGCCACAGGTGGTCGCCGATGACGCCGTTGCTGTTGATGGTCAGGCTGGAGGTGGCCTTGCCGACGCCCGCGCCGCCGACGCGGAAGAACACGTCGTGCAGGGAACTGGGGTCGGTACTGTGGTCGGCGGACGAGCCGCTCGGCCCCATCTCCAGGAGCTGGGACGAGTTCGTGGTGCCGGCGTCGATCAGCAGCCCGGCCAGTTGGACGCCGTCCACATCGGCGACCGTCATGGCGGTGATCCCGTTGTCGGGAATGAGCGTGGCCAGGCCGAGGCCCAGAACCACGGTGTCGGCCCTGGTCACCCTGAGCGTCTGGTCGAGGTGGTAGACACCAGGCGTCACCAGCAGGTTCTTGCCCTGGGCGAGTGCGTCGTTCATCTGCGCGGCGGTCGCGCCCGGCTTGACGATGAAGAAGTCGGACAGAGGAACAGATGTGCCTGTGGGAGTACCTGAACTCCACGAGGTGCCAGATGAGTTGGAGCGTACACCGGGCACGAACACCTTGTAGGCGCCCGCCGAATCGACGTACAGGAAAGGCTTCTCACGCGACACCGGGGTCTGATCGACCGTGGTGTACGGCGGGCTCGGGAAGCTGTTCGCGGGAGCGTTCTTGGCGCCGACGTAGACCATGTTCCAGTTGGAGCCGGTCCAGCTCGACCACTCGGTGTTGCGCGACAGCCACTGCTGCTGCGAACCCGAGTTGACCTGACCGTCGATCTTCGTGTCGGCCATGTAGCCGCCGCTGGACCAACCGCCGTCGTCCAGCAGGAGGTTGCCGCGCAGATGCATCCGGCGATACGGAGCGGCCTGCGACACCGCCCAGCGGTCCGTGCCGGAGGTCGGGGTCACGGACAGGTTCTCCGCCGACCGCCAGAAGTTCTGGGTGGCGTTGCCTTGGAACCAGTCCGCCTCGGTGTGTACCGCACCGCGGATGGTGACGTCGTCGGGGGAGAGGCCGAGCCCAGCGACCTGGGTGTAGAAGCCGACGTTGGCATCGGCGTCGTAGGTGCCCGGCTTGAAGAGGAAGGCCTTGCGGGCGGTGCCGAACTGGTTGGTCTCCTGTTGGGCGAAGGCCGCGTTGAGGCTGTTCTGGATGGTGGCAGCGGGTGTGGACGGGTCGAAGACGGTGACATTCGGGCCGAGGTCCGGTGTCCCGGGCGGCTGTTGGGGATCCACGGGGTTGACGCGGAAGGACTGGGCCGGGCTGCCGTTGCAGGTGTACTGCTGGAGCTGCACGCTGTCCGCAGTCGAGGCGCTCGGCACGTCGAGGCACTTGCCGCTGTTGCGGTTCACGAAATGGTAGGCGCCACTGGACTCCGCCACGGCCTGCCACTGCTGGTTGTTTCCGCCGCCGTACGTCCACAGCTGCACCAGCGCGCTGTCCGCCGTGGAGACGTCGGTGACGTCCCAGACCTTGGTGGCGTCGGTGTGATTGCCGATCTGGGCGTAGCCGCCGGAGGTGGCCGCGAACTGCCACTGCTGGGCCTGGCTGTCGTTGCAGGCGTACTGCTGGACGACGGTGCCGTTGGCCGTTCCCGCGGCTCGCGCGTCGACACACTTGCCGCTGCCCATGTTGACCACGGTGGCCCAACTGGTGGGCAGTGCAGCGGTCTGCGCGGTCGGCATGTCCTGTGAGACGGCCGCGACATTGGTTCCAGCCGTGGCCAGGAGGGCGATCAGGGTGAGCAGCTTCGGTATCCGGCTGCGGCCGGTTTCTCTCTTGGATCCGGGCACGGTGGGATCTCCTTCACGGGCTGGGGTGGGGGGTGGGAGGGGCGCACGCGTCCGTCAGCCGGTGTACTGCGCGACGGTGCGTGTGCAGTGCCAGTTCTGCCGGCTCACTCCGGAGTGGCTGTCGGCGATGCTGCAGGCCCGCAATTGGCCAGGCTCCGTCAGGGGCGAATTGCCGGTGACGTCAAAGCGCTTGCCCGAAAGCCCGGTGATCGGGCCCGCGGCTGGCGACAGGCTGAGGGTACTGGCCGAGAGGTCGAGTACTGGTGTCGAGAGGGTGCCGCGAAGCGTCGTGGGCCGCAGGAGGAGATGTCTGGTCATCGAGAGGTCACAGCCTTTCGTGCGTGGCCGACGGTGGGGGCGGGGGCGTGGCGCGCAGGTGCAGGCATCGGGACGGAAGGTGCGTGGCCCGTCCAGACATGTGAACGTCGAGTGCATTCTTGGAACGGTGGTGATCGGTGAACCTAAAGGTCTGAACCAGGCGCGTCAAGATGTGAAGCAAGGAGACCCCGTAATTGCTCTGCATGCACAAGGAGTTGAACGCACGGTCGCGATGGCGGCTTCCTGTCGTCGTCGGCGCTCGTGTTCGCGGTCGGAGCGCCGGCCTGGCCGTCGCGGGCCCGTGGGGCTCCTGGGGACAGGCCGCCCCGCGCTTCGGCTGGAAGGGCTCGTGCGCACCTTCCCTTCGGAGACGCTCCGCACCGCCGGCGGACAGTTGGGCATCCGCACACGGACCCCACGCGATCACTTGTGCGGTGTACCCGCCGGATGCCGTCAGAGCCGGTGGGGCGGGAGAACGGCCCCGATCAGCAGGGCCGCGACCGAAAAGGCGATACGTCTCATGAGGGTTTCCTTCTCTCTGCACGTTCGCAGTCTGGGCTTCGTCCAGGCCGCCGTGTCAGTCACATGACTGGGAAACCCGGACGCGGAATACGCACTCTGCGATCCCTGAGCGTCGCTTCCGGATCGAGGAGGTCCACCAGGACGAACTCAGGTGATGCCTCAACAGGTCTGCGAGTCGGTCGGTTTCCCTGGCCGGTCAAGCTCGTTGGCCTGCCCGTTCGCACTGCGCGGGACACCGCCGTGATGTAGGCGCTCGCCGAACTGCCGTCCGTCGTCATCTCGGATCGGGTCGACCTGGGCCCGCGAATCGCCGAATCTTGGGCGAGCCTTGTCGGCGCTGCGGGCCTGGCGGGCGGCGGAGACCGCCAACGGGGCGGCGTACGCCGACACGGAGTCGGAGTACGCCGCCCCGGAGTGGGGCTGAAGGCCACGGCACTCAGGCTGCTGGCCGGTCTCTCTCCTGTTACTTCGGGTCGCGGTTGAACAGCGACGTGGACCGGAAGGAGCCGAGCACGGCCGGCCCCAGGCGACCTCCATTCATTCTCTGTTGCCGATCTCGCTGCCGAGGAGGATGCCACCAGCGTTTCGACGGCGGGGGTCAACGGCTGGTACCCGGCGATCTGCTGGAACCTGCCGGGCATCGCGTCGACCGGTACGAAGGTGCTGGAGAGGAGCGGCAGGATCATCAGTGTCAGCGCTTTGTCGTGGCCCCGATGAGGACCACGTTCATCACGCACTGCAGCACGCTGTCGACAGCGTGCCCGATGCCGGTGTTCGTGAGATCGCCATGGACGTAGGCGAAGAGCAGCAGCATGACCGGGGTGAGCGGCAGATTCAGCGGCAGGGACGGGTAGCGGCGGGAGCTCCCGAAAGGGCACCCGCGGCAAGAACGTGACCCCGGCGTGGAGCCACATGCCGTCCGCTCAGGCCAGGCAGCTGCGGGGGAAGAACGCCCAGGCGATACCGCCCGCCAGGCGTTGGCCGTGCCACTTGGCCATCACCCACTGGCGGCTTTTGGCGACATAGCGCACGTCGACCTGCTGGCCGGGCGGTACGGTGCCGAGCGGGTGCGCGGGCACCGCCGCGCCGGAGCCGTAAGCCGCAGCGGAACCGATGTTGCCGTAGGTGGTGCAGGAGGCGATGGAGGAGGTGACCTTCAGGCCGCCGCCCTTGTTCTCGCTCCACACACCCCACGGGCTGCACAGCACATCAGTCGCTGTGTCCGTGCAGAACACATTCTCGGAATGCCACCAGTTCAGCTGGTCGGGGCTGCCGTCGGCATTGCTGGAACCGATGACGTTCGGCCCGCCGGCGCAGCTGGCGGACGTGAAGCCGCCGTGCTCGAATCCGAATTTGCTGGTGCCGTACGCGTATGCACAGCCGTCGAAGCTGCCGCCTGCATAGCCCCAGGGCCAGCGGTCGATGCCCTCGGTGTTGCCGGCGGTTGCGTCACCCGTGTCGCGGATGTCCATGTGATCAGGGCCGGGCTTGACGCTGCCATCGGCGAAGGCGAAGTCCTGGCCGAACAGGTAGCCGACCATCGGGCCGTTGGCCTTGTAGCTCAGCAGCACCCACCCAGGGCCCATCCCGGTCTGGGTGTGGCTGTCCTCGGCGGCGCTCAGGACCCGGTTGACGCCGTAGCCCCAAGCTTCGGCGGGTTGTGGCGTCAGCGTCATCAGCAGCCCGGCCAGGGCAGCGGTGATCGCGGCGATGAGCGCCGGGCGGTGGGGAGAGCGGGGGAGCATGCACACTCCTGGAGTCGATGGGCCCACTCGGGCGGCAGGCCGATGTGAAGAGAGACTTCCAGATCATGTACACGCCAACAAGAGCGAGATCGGTCTCGCTCCCGTCGGCCGCAGCACGATTCTGCGCCCGCTCGACCCGTCGCCCGAGCCCGGAGGCGCCGTTCCCGCAGGTGCCCGGGGTCGGGGGTGCGCGCGGCGCACAGGGGCCGCACTGCGTCGCTCTGTCCGATCGCCGCATCCATGAGTTCACCCGGCATTTCTGTGCGCACCCGGTGCAACCATCCTTGCCGTTCGGGAGTCACATCAAGTGGGAGTAAACAGCTCTCAGGGACACAAGGGGGACACATGGGAAGCATGCGCAATTTCGCGGCTGTGGGGGCGTTAACCACGCTGGTGGTGGGTGGCACGGCCGTGTTCGGCACGGCGGCCTCTGCCGCACCTAACGTCACACCGCAGGGCGTCTGTGGCAGTGCCTACAAGACCGTCAACTCGGTACCCGTCGGCTCGCTGGGCACCGTCTATCTGACGTACAACTCCTCGAACGGCAAGAACTGCGTCGCGACCATCCGTGCCAACCCGGGCAAGGCCAAGGACATGTCCACGTACATCTACGTCACCGACACCGACGAGTGGGCCGGGGACTCCGGTAACTACACGTCGTACGCGGGGCCGGGCTACGTGTATGGCAAGGGCCACTGCGTGAGCTGGGGCGGCAACATCGCCAACGTGTACGTATCGGTGGAGAACTCCAACTGTGCAGCGCTCAGGGAGCAGCGGACCACCGAGATCCGCTGATCCGGCACCACTCGGCCGAGAGGTCCCGCGTCGCCGCTGCCCGGAATCCGACCGCCACACCGCTGACGGTTGCCGGGTATCCATGAGCCGCAGGCGGGGCGGGATCTTGCGGTGGGCCAGTGGGTCGGTGGGCCGGCACGGAAGAGGGGCGGACGCCGGTCGGGATTGACGTGCGGCGTTCGACGGCGTTCCGGTCATCGACGCGAGAGGCCGGCATGGTCCGCTTCGCGGACAGCAGCCAGGATCCGTGAAAACGCAGGGTCGTGACCGGGGCGCCGGAGCGCTCGGCCAGCCGTGGCGACATGCAGATGCACACCACCACCCATCACGGCCATCGGTCGAACAGTCCATCCCTGCCACGCATATCGAGATCATCTCGTATGAAAGATCGCGAGGTGCCGACGGGCCGCCGCCGGGCGTCGGTGCGTGTCCGGTCAGTCCTGTTGGCGGAAGTCCAGCATGCAGAAGACCTTGTCGTAGCGGCGTTCGCCGACGGCGACGAAGCCGGGCAGGCGGCCGTATTCGGTGAAGCCCAGCGACCGGTAGAGGTGCAGGGCATTGGTGTTGTCGCCACGGGCGTCCAGGGTGAGGACTTCGATACCCGCCTCCCGGGCGTCAGCGATCAAGGCGGCGGCCAGCGCCCGACCGACGCCACGGCCATGGGCAGCAGCGTCTACCGCGATCTTCTCCAGATCGGCGTGCGGCCGATGGGTCGGCCTGCCGTAGCGGAGCCAGTATCCCAATCCGACAAGCCGACGGTCGAGGTATGCAGCACGCAAGGCCGCATCCCCAGCCTGCACCGCAGAGACGACGTGGCCGAGCAGTTCCGCCACCTCATCCCGGGAGGGTGGTTCGACCCAGCCCAGCGCGGCACCTCCACCGACCAGGTGCGACAGGATCCGGTGGGCCGACTCCGCAAACCGGGCCTCCAGTTCCGGATCGGAAGCCAGCTCAAAGGCGTCAAGGATCGCGGGCTCCGTGGTCGCACCGCTGGTCATGTCCGGATTCATGACCGGCAGCCTAAGGGCTGTCCCGTGATGCCCGGTGGATCAGTGCGCGGCGTCAGATGCGGTGCATCGCAAGGCGGAGGGGCGTACCCGCCCGGAGATGTAGAACGTTCGCCTGCTGTGGTTGAGGAGCACGGTGATGGTCAGGGCGGCCCCGCTGTTGGCCAGGTCGATGCCGCAGGTCACCTCGTCACCCGAAGACATGACGTCGGCGAGCGACTGGAGCAGCTCCCGGCTCGTCGTCGGCGACGCGGCGCGACAGCAGCCGACCCCTGTTCTCGTCGATCACCAGGCAGTGGCAACGTCTCTTACCTGCGTCGATGCCTGCCCAGATCGCGGCCTCGGCTCAGGCCGGTTGTTCAACCCTCCCGGGTGCCGTCGAGTTGGAAGTGCCAGATGACCACGATCGGTGAATCGTCCATGGCCGCGGCCGACGCTTCCGGGTACCAGCGCAGCAGGTCCCAGGACATGTGGGTCGGGAGAGGGTCCGGGGCGGTATCGGGGTCGGGGGAGGGGCGCGGACGACGGAGTTCCTCGCAGTGCCGGACCTGGAAGCCCAGTGGGAGGGCTTCTGCGAGGTAAGCGCTGAGCGGGCGGTGGTATTCGGTGAGGAGGGACGGGCGGCCATCCAGGCCGGGACGGCGGGCCAGGGTCGGGCGGAGGTAGGACACCAGGAGATGGGCATCCGAGATCACAAGGTTTCCGCCGGGGCGCAGGACGCGCGCGAACTCGGCCAGCACGGGGGCCAGGTCGGGGACGTGTGTGAGGGCCAGTGCGCAGACGACGGTGTCGACCGCGTTGTCGGGAAGGGGCAGCCGATGCAGGTCGGCCTCGTGGAATTCGACGCCTGGCAGGCGCTTTCGGGCCTGGGTGAGCATGTCCGGTGAGGCGTCGACGCCGATCACATGGTGGCCGAGTTCCTGCAGGTAGGCGGTGTGACGACCGGTTCCGCAGGCCGCGTCCAGTGCCGTACCGGCGGGCAGGCCGTCCAGGAGGCGTCGCACGACGGGCTGTTCGATGTCGATCATCTGGTTGCCGGGGGCGTCATAATGTGGCGCCCAGTCCTGGTAGACGTCGGCCGCGCTGATCGTGCCGGCATGCGCCGTGACCCCCTCGGCTTGCGCCAGGGTGGGTGTGTCCAGCAGGGTGCGGATTTCGGCGATCCGGGCCTCGACGAACGCCCGGTCGGCGCTTCCCTCCCTGAAGCCGCGCAGCAGAGCGGCACCCTCGATGCCCAGCAGATATCCCAGGGGGCTCAGATACGTCACACCGCGGACGGTACGGATACACGCTCCGACTGTTCCACCGGTTTTCCTGCGAATCGACGGGTTCTTTGCCCTCCTGGAACGGCGCTGTGCCGGCGAAGTCGAGCGCCGGTTCGGAGTGGCTGTCCAATCCCGGGCCGGCCTGTGCAATCGGCCCTGTCCTGTGGTGACTGCGGGCTTCAGGTCGGGTTACGGGACTCTGCGGGGGCCGTGTCCTGTGCCAGTGAGCTCGGACCGGTTGCCATCGGAGTCCGACCGGCTGCGGTGGGCGGGTCAGGCTCCGGAGAGTTCTGTTTCAGAGCGGGGAGGCCCAGGTACGGGCCCCTGGACCTACGTGTTGTCCTCGGCATCCGCCGAGTTCGGCAGCAGGCTGTGCATCATCGCGCAGTCGTGCGGGCCCTCCAGGCCCTTGATGGCTTGGGTGACGGCTTCGGCCAGCGCGCCGGAGGCTTCTCGGAGGAGCTGCCGCGCCTTGTCGGTGAGCGTCACCTGGATGCCCCGCCGGTCACCGCAGGCCGTGCTGCGGGTGATCAGCCCGGCGTGCTGGAGGCAGGCGACCTGGTAGGTGAGCCGGGTCTTGGGGCGGCCGAGACGTTCGGCGATCTGCGTCATGCGCAGGCCGGTGGCGGCGCCGTCAGCCAGCAGGCACAGTACGAGGAACTCGTCGTGGGAGACGCCGAGCGTCTCCTTCACGCGGGCACGCAGTTGCTGCTCGATCGCGCCGGCCGCGGCCAGCAGCCCCATCCAGGCCCGTAGTTCGGGCGGCAGCAAGGTGGACTCGCCGGTCGCGTCATGTCCGGGCGGGTCGGCGGGGACGGGGGGAGTCACCATGATCCCAGTGTACCTATTGTTCAAATTTGGAGTATCGGCTAGCCTCCAGTCATCCAAATTTGGATGACTGGAGGGGAGGCGTCGTACTCCGTTTCCGGTCCACCACTCACCTCGGGCGTCCCATCAGGAGGACCGCATGTCCATGGCAGTCGAAACCGGCACCTGGCAGCTCGACCCCGCCCGCTCCACCGTCGGAGTCCGGCACAAGACGATGTGGGGCATGGTTACCGTGAAGGGTGCCTTCACCGGTCTCACGGGTGGGGGTGAGGTCGGCCCCGACGGTTCCGCCAGCGGTTCGGTCACCCTGGACGCCACATCCCTGGACACCAAGAACGCCAAGCGCGACACGCACCTGCGGTCCGCCGACTTCTTCGACGCGGACCGGCACCCCGAGCTCACCTTCGCCGTGAGCAGCGCGACTCCGGGGGAAGGCAAGACGGTCCAGGTCGCCGGTCAGCTGACCGCGCGGGGCATCAGTCGACCGCAGTCCTTCGCCGCGCACCTCATCGAGGCGAGCGCCGACGCGGTCACGGTCGCGGCGGAGTTCACCGTGGACCGGGAGGAGTTCAGCATGGGCTGGAACCAGTTGGGCATGATGCGCGGCCGCACCACCGTCACCGCATCCCTCCGCTTCGTCCGCGCGGCGTCCTGAGAAAGTCCCGTCCAACCGAGGCGGAACTGTCCGGCCGATCAAGGTAAGGCGGTTCGAACGGGCACCTAATCGGTCGTTACGTCGGCGTTTCATGTCGGCGGGCCGAGGATGCACGGCGGGGGAGCACCTCGCCGTCGCGGAGCGGTCCAGAATTGGCGGCGGCCATGTCTGGCACCGCGTCATCGATGGCCCTCGACGGGATTGGGTGGCCACTTCGAACGGCTGTTGCGAGCCGCCCTCTACAACTCGGCGGCGAAGGTCCTGGCCAGCTCACGCCATTCGGTCCGCGGCAGGCCTGCGCTGCCCTCGTCGGCAGTGAGTACCTGGAGCGCGACGTGGTCGGCGCCGGCGTCGAGGTACTCACTGGTCCGGGCCCTCACGCGCTCGGCGTCGCCCAGGGCGAAGAGGGCGTCGAGGAGACGGGCGCTGCCGCCGCCCTCGAAGTCGCTTTCCGTGAACCCCAGGCGCAGCAGATTGTCGGTGTAGTTGGGCAGTCCGAGGTACCTCGCCAGCATGTTCCGCGCGGTGGTGCGGGCCCGGTCGAGGTCGGTGTCGAGCACTACCGAGAGTTCCGGGGCGAGCAGCGCGTCGGGGCCGAGCGCTTCGCGTGCCTCCGCCGTGTGCTCGCTGGTGACCAGATAGGGGTGTGCGCCCAGCGCCCGGCCGGTTGCGAGCTTCAGCATCTTCGGGCCGAGCGCGGCCAGGACCCGACGTCCACGATCGACAGGCGGTACGGCGGCGTCGAGTGCGTCGAGGTAGGCGACCATCGCGCTGTACGGCTTCGCGTACTGCGGCACCAACGGGCCATGACTGACGCCCAGGCCGAGGACGAATCGCCCGCGTGCGCCCGCGTCGATCGCCGCGATCCGCGCCGCCACCTCCTCGGCGGTGTGGTCCCAGATACTCAGGATGCCGGTGGCCACGGTGACCGTGCGGGTGGCGGCGACGACAGCCGCGGCGTCGTCGGGCGAAGGACTGCCCCCGATCCAGAGCGTGCCGTACCCCAGCTCTTCGAGCTCGGCGACCGCCTCCGCGATCGCCCCCCTGCCCGCGTCGTCCGTCCGCGACCCGTGCAGGGCACTGCTCCAGATGCCGACCCGTCCGAATGTCTCGCGCGTCTCAGAAGTCATGGTGTGAACAACAGCCACCCGTGCCTGCTATTCCCGGCTGGGCGGGGATTCATCCGTACGGATGCAACGCAGGAGTGCCGTCCTCGACTACTGCCCTGTGCTTGCGCGGCACGACGGCGTGGGCTCTGACTGCGGGGAAGCGAGCAGATCCTGTCCTGAGCCGACGGAGTCACTGCGGTGGTGCGCCTCCGGTTTCACGCAGAAGAGCGCTGCCGGTGCGCACCGACCGCAAGCCGACCACCGCACCCGAAGCGGTGGCGCCCACCCGGCTCTCTCCCCGTCCGGTCGGCGTAGAGCCCCCTCGCTGAGCGGAAATTGACGTTTCAGCAGCGGACGAAGGAATCGGGTCGATGATGTCCGCGAAGGTGTGTGGCCATGGTCAGTGAGTCTTGGCCCTCGCGCGGGTGTGACTCACGCCGGAATTCACAGCGACAGACGCCTCCCTCCGGACACCATCGGGCAACAGACTCACCTACGGCCTTCGTCTTGGGCATGTGCACCTTCGTCGGAGCACATGATCAGACGAAGGCCGCCCCCCACGTCCGGCGAATCCGCAGGTGCCCGACTTGGAGGTCGTCTCATTTGGCGGGCTCGTCCGCAGCCATCTGTGGGGGTTGGACCTTGAGTCCATGGACGCCTCGCGCATCGAATTACCGGCGTCGGCGGAGACATCGCCGGCCGCCGTCGCCTTCATCTACGACCGACACACCACCCCAGACCGTGACGCCCTGCGGTGGCGCCTTGAAGCCTCCGCCGCCTAGGATGCGCTGTAACTACTGAGCAACCGCCAAAGCCAGCCCAGCGAACCGGCACACCGCACCGACCTGGATGAGCGTATCGAGAAGCTGACCGGCCAGCTCCACCTGTAGCTTGACGGACCGTCAGATGCCGTCCTTGAGTGAACTGGTGCAGTGGTTCATGATCGTACCGGTCCCCGAATAGCGCGCCACTTCCAGGCCGATGTCGTAAATACCGCCGCTGTAAGTGGCCGTGCTCGCCCATGACTGGCCATGGCCCCAACCTGCGGTGACCTTGTGCCACGGCCAACTGAGCGGGGTGTCGACCTGGTTCCTGCCGATGATGCGGATCTCGACGGCGTGCCCGTCGGAGAGCGCGTCTGAGACGCTGAAGACCACGGGCTGGCTGGTGGCGCCATTGCTCCACTGGACCTCAAGGTCCCCTGTGGCGCCCGTCGTGTCGCAGGAAAGGTGATAAGAGTCGGTCGCGCTGGCGGGGCTCGGCGTGAAGGCCAGGCCCAGCACGGCGGCGGCGCCTGCACAAGCCAAAGTGCGTGCGAACTTGCGCATATTTACTCCCGTCTCGGAACGGCCCGGGAAAAGGACTGCCCCACTCACCGGAGGCGAGAAATGGGGCACCCGTCCGAGCCACGTCATTGGCTACTGCATCAATGCACCGAGAAGCTACGGGCGGAGTCCGCTGTTCCTCAGTCACGAATGAGACATTCCGGGGACGATTTCAGGACACGGAACATCGCCCACGAGCAGGCTGGATCTCGGGGGCGAACCTGCACGACAGCCAGGCCCTCATCCCACTGGTCTGCGGCACTCCGCCGATTCGCTCCCGCCGCGGTCCGCGTCGCCGGCGTCCCGCCAGACTGCACGCGGACAAGGGCTACGACTACAACCACCTGCGCTGATGGCTCAGCTTACGCGGAATCACGCACCGCACAGCCCGCAAAGGCATCGGGTCCTCCCAACGACTCGGCCTTCACCGCTGGACCGTCGAACGCACCATGGCCTGGCTCGCCGGCTGCCGCCGCCTGCACCGCCGGTACGAACGCAAAGCCAAGCACTTCCTCGCCTTCACCAGCATCGCCTGCACCCTCATCTGCTACCGCAGACTCACCAAATGAGACGACTTCTTAGTTCGACGGATGATTCGAGCACAGCAACACGACCTGCGGTATGTCTACGCTTCGGGCTCCGGCTCGGCCCTCAGGTACCGTCCCCAGATCTGAGCCTTGCGATAGGGGCCATCCCCGCCGCTGTCGTACTGCGACGTGTCGAAGGTGACCCAGTACAGCAACTCGCCATCGAGCGCCTGGGCATGCTCGTTGGGTTCGGGCGCACCCATGGCATCGATCGTTCCAGCAAACTCGACCTGCCAAGGGCCGTCCCAGTCCTGAGCGCGAACGACCGTGACCCGGCTGCCCGGTGCCAATGCACCTGTCGGCCATGTCTGCCTCAAGGGACGCCAGAGGATGTGCTCTATCGCCTGGCGGTCCTCTACGTCCGCAGGAACAGGGCCGGACCTATCTGTCATGCTGCCCACTCTGCCCGCACCACTTCAGGAGCGCCAGAAGATAAAGAACAAGCTCAGCTTGTGTTTCAAGGTCTGGCCTCGAACGATGCTCTGAGGGGGCCCGTAAGAGGTGCGTCGCGCGGCAGGCGCTGGGACAGGATGGACGGGTGATCGATTACGAGGGCGAGGCCCAGGACTACGACGCGTCCCGAGGTGGTGAACCGAGAGCCCGGGGCGCGGCAGATGTGGTGGAACTGCTACTGCCGCAAGGACCTTGCATGATCCTGGACATCGCGTGCGGCACGGGCATCGTGACCAGAAGGCTGCTGCGTTCGGAGCGGGCGGTGGTGGGCGTCGACCGTTCGCCCGGGATGCTGAGCCTTGCCGGGCAGCGGGTGCCGGGAGGTGTCGTGCGCGGCGACGCCACGCGGCTGCCCGTTGCGTCGAACGGGGTAGACGCCGTCGTGATCGTGTGGTTGCTGCATCTGCTGCCGGACCCCGCATCGGTGCTGGTCGAGGCAGTCAGGGTGCTGCGGCCCGGCGGGGTGCTGATCACCACCGTCGACAAGGACGACGCGTACTTCGTCGAGGACAGTGACATCGCTCAGGTCACGGTGGACTTGCGACGCCAGTACGCACCCCGCGTGCCCGATCATTCCGCCCGGGTGCTCAGTTGGGCGGCGGAGCTGGGGCTGGGGCTTGCAGGGCAGATGGTGTTCCCCGGAACAGGGCAGGGCCGCAGCCCGCGCAGGTGGCGCGAGGTGATCGAGGCGGGCCACATCCCCTGGTGCACGCGCGCGTCCCCGGACCAGGCGACCGACGTGTGCCGACGGCTGGCCGCACTACCGGCCCAGGACGCGGCACGCCCGGACCCGCTGTACCGTCCCATCGCCTTGAAGGCGTGACGTTGCGCCGGCTGAGCTTGTTCCTTTGGACTCTGGCCTCGAACGATGCCGTTCGCTGTGGCGTCACACTTCCGGGACGACTCCTACGCATGTCTGACCGCTCGCCGTGACGAGCCGTTCGAGCTGACCGACGCATTGCTCTGCGCGGACGGGTCCGTGACGACGCCCGTGGACCTGACTCTGCTGGCCGAACACCGCCGAGGGCACGGCGCGTTGTACGACGCCCTCAACCGCGGTCGGATCGATGCCCGCCGACTGCGCGGTGCCCTGCTGGCCGGACCGCCCCAGCCGAAGGCGGCAGACGGGCGGCTCGTGCCGGCCGTGGACGTGTCCCACTGGCTGCGGCCCGACGCCGAGTGCAGTCCAGACCGCCTGTTCTGCCCCACCTGAGGACGCGGCCGGGAGACACACCTGATGATCAGCCATCGTGGCGTCCCACACCTCCTCGTCGTATCGGGTGGGTGGCCGCTCGTTCTTCCAGCCGTTCAGCCGTTCAGCCGATCAGCCGACCTGTGGAACGGCATAATGCGTCCATGGATCACGGAACAGCGCGGGCGTTCGTCGACTCATGGGTGACGGCGTGGAACGCGCATGACTTGGACTCTCTGCTGACGCACTTCGCCGACGACGTGACGTTTCGGTCGCCTGTGGCCGCGCAACTGCTCGGCAGTGACGGGGTCATTCACGGCAAGGAGGCACTGCGCGCCTACTGGGCAGAGGGCCTGCGACGCATCCCGGACCTGCAGTTCGAAGTGGTCGGATGCTACGTCGGCGTGGACTGCCTGGTCATCAACTACCGCAACCAGAAGGGCGGCCTGGTCAACGAGGTGCTGACTTTCGAAGGCCCGCTGGTCGCCCAGGGATACGGCACCTACCTCGGCGAGGACGCCAACCCGGCCGGGGCACGTTGAATTTGGATCTGGGGTCTCGGCTCGATCGGTGCCCGAACATGATCACTCGGAGGTTTGTCCGGCGGACGTGAGAGCGCCCATCGGCACAGTGTGCTGCTCAACTTCTTGATTGAATAGACTTTCTGACACTGCTTCATGGAGATGATCCGGCGGTCGATCCGGTCGCGAGTCCTCGCCTACCGACCTTGCGCATCAATCGGTCGATTCCTCAACAGCCACGGAATGACCTCTGTCGGTGGCCTTGGTGCTGGGGTTCGGGGTGTTGTGTCGCGTGAGCGCCCAAAGCGCAAACGCGAGGCAGCTGACTATGGCGCCGAGTGCGCACACGGCGCCCCAGCCGGCCGCTGTGTAGAGGGAGGTCGCGGCGATGGCACCGGTGGCGCTGCCGATCGAGTAGAAGACCATGTATCCGCCGATCAACCGGCTGCCCGCGTCCGGGTGCAGCGCATGGATCAGGGTCTGGTTGGTGACATGGACCGCCTGCACGGCGAGATCGAGGAGGACCACCCCGACGACCAGGGCCCAGAGTGAGCTACGGGTGAAGGCCAAAGGCAGCCAAGATGTAGTGAGCAGCGCCAGGGCGATGCCGGTGGTCCGCTGAGAGAGTCCGCGGTCGTCCAGGCGGCCCGCCATGGTCGCGGCCAGGGCTCCTACGACTCCGACCAGCCCCAATGCCCCGATCTCGGTGTGGGAAAGGGAAAACGGGGGCTCGCTGAGCGGCAGCGCGATGCTGCTCCACAGGGTGCTGAAGGCGGCGAAGATCAGCAGGCCGAGCAGGGCCCGGAGCCGCAGAAGCCGTTCCTGTGCGAACAAGGTGATCGTGGAGCGCAGGAGCTGTCCGTAACGCAGGGATGTCGGCGGGACATCGTTGTGGCGCGGAAGCACTCGGTACAGGACCAGGGCGAGCAGGGCGGTGAGCGCCGCTGAAGCGAGGTAGACGGAGCGCCAGCCCGCGAGGTCGGCCATGAGGCCGGAAGCGGTACGGGCGAGCAGAATCCCGACGACCACGCCGCTGGTCACCAGGCCGACGACGCGTCCGCGCCGGGCGGGATGGGCCAGCGACGCCGCGAAGGCCACCAGTGTCTGCGTGACTACCGCCAGAAGGCCCATCCCAGCCATGCCCGCGAGCAGGATCGCCGCGGTGGGAGCGGTGGCAACCACTGCCAGCGCCACGACCAGGAGCAGCAGCTGGGCCACGATGAGCCGTCTGCGGTCGGCCACGTCGCCCAGCGGCACGAGAAAGAAGAGTCCCAGCCCGTATCCGACATGAGTGAGGGTGACGACGCTGCCGACAAGTGCCGGGCTCATAGCGAGGTCATGGCCCACAGTCACCAGGAGCGGCTGGGCGAAGTAGACGTTGGCCACCGCGGTTCCAGAGGCGACGGCGAACAGTAGGACGATGCCGCGGGAAAGGACGAACCCGGAGCCTCCGCCGCTCCGGGCCGCAGTCCGTGGTGTCGCAGCCTCACGGTTGCCAAGCATTCAGCACCCCCACTTGGTTTCATCTTGCTACCAATGTGGACCGTAGCTTTGTTGGTAGCATCTTGCAACTAGTGTGAGAATGGAGGACGACATGGTGACAAGGACACGCTTCGACGACAGCGACTGTCCCGTCGCGCGGTCAGTGGACGCGATCGGTGACTGGTGGTCCCTGCTGATCGTGCGTGACGCGTTCGACGGGAGCCGTCGCTTCGGGGAGTTCCAGCGCAGCCTCGGCGTGGCGAAGAACATCCTCACCGCGCGCCTGCGCGCCCTGGTAGCCGGCGGTGTCCTCGAATCCGTCCCCGCCTCGGACGGCAGCGCCTACCGCGAGTACGTACTGACCCCGAAGGGCGAAGCACTCTTCCCCGTCATCGTGGCTCTGCGGCAGTGGGGTGAACAGAATTTCTTCGCCCCCGGCGAACCGCACTCGCAGATGGTCGACCGCCGGCAGGGACAGCGCCTTCGTGCACTGGAAGTCCGGTCGGCGGAGGGGCGACGGCTGAACCCCGACGACATCACCGTCCGCAAGGTCTCCTCTCACTGATGTGAGCCGGAGAGCCGGTGCCGACACCGCTCTGCCGATGGAGCCGAGGCCGGGTGAGGGGACCGGGCAGCCCGTTGCTCCGACTCCTCCGATCCGACCGGGGATCGGCGCGAAGGGCTGCGCCGCTTGCTGCGGAAGGCGTCCGAGGTCACAGGCCAGGCGTCTCGTCCTGTCGACCCCGCACCGGCTCGGGTCCGGGCCGGTGCTCACCACCCGGAAGGACTGCGGCTCATGCGTCCGTGTGACATCGCGTCCACACATAGGGTCGGCACGTGATTGAGACCATCGTCTTCGACATCGGAGAAACCCTCACCCGAGATGACCACTACTGGGCGTCCTGGGCAGACTGGCTCGACATCCCCCGGCACACGGTCAGCGCCCTCGTCGGAGCCGTCGTCACCCAGGGCCGGGACAACACAGAGGCCCTTCGGATCCTGAGACCAGATATCGACATCGCAGCCGAGCACCGCGCCCGCGAGGCCGCCGGCCGTGGCGAGCAACTCGACGAGGCGGATCTTTACCCGGATGTTCGCCCAGCTCTGGCCGGTCTCCGCAAGATGGGGATCCGCGTGATCGTCGTCGGGAACCAGACGGAGAAGGCCGGAACTCTGTTGAGGTCCCTCGACCTCCCGGCCGACCTTGTGGCCACCTCGGCCGAATGGGGCGTCGCGAAGCCGGACCCGTTGTTCTTCCAGCGGGTTCTGCAGGAGTCCGGCGCGGCCGCTCACGAGACGGTGTACGTCGGCGACCACCCCGTCAACGACGTCTTCCCCGCCAAGGCGGCCGGGCTGCGGGTTGCTCACATCCGCCGCGGCCCGTGGGGGAACTGGTGGGGTGACGACCCGGACGTCACTGCCGCCGCGGACTGGTCCATCCGCTCACTCACCGACTTGAGCGGCATCGTCAACGAGTGATGCGACCGGACGGCCCCACCCGGGACCTGGGGTTCGGGTGGGGCCGATTTCGTTTCAGGACGTGAAGCTCCCCGTACGGCTCGAAGCGGATGCCTCGAACGGAGCGAGTACGCCGCCGACCACACCCGGGCCGGTAGGCCGTCGTATCGCGTACCACCGCAGCTTCGCCCCCCGAATATGACCCAGCAGCAACTCGCCTGTGCAGCGCACATCGCCTCGGCACGGTCCGCAAGATCGAGCGCGGAGAGCGAGGCGTCGTGTCCCAGGCTTGTCGGCCGCCAAAAGGCGTAGGCACTGCACCGATCGTAAAATGCCCAACAGGGTAAATCGCTACATAAGAGGTGTTTTCCGCGGTGGAGGGTGGCTGTCATGAGCACATGGTTCATCACCGGCGCGTCTCGCGGATTCGGTCTGGAGATTGCACGACAGGTGCTCGAACGAGGTGACAGCGTCGTAGCCACCGCCCGAAATACTCAGGGTGTGGAGAAGGACTTGTCCCGGTACGGAGACCGGGTGCTTGCGGTGGCTCTGGACGTGACCGACGAGTCGCAGGCCCGTGCGGCGGTCGAAGCCGCCTTGGGTGCGTTCGGCTCGATCGACGTGCTGGTCAACAATGCCGGGCGTGGTCTCCTGGGAGCCGTGGAGGAGACCTCCGACGCTGCGCTTCGGGCGGTGTACGAGACGAATGTCTTCGGGCTCGCCAATGTCACTCGCGCCGTCCTGCCGGTCATGCGCCGACAGAGGTCGGGTCGCATCCTCAACCTCAGCTCGATCGGGGGCTTTCGCGGTGCCCCGGGTTTCGGTGTCTACTGCTCGACCAAGTTCGCGGTGGAGGGACTCTCGGAGGCCATGCACGGGGAGCTGGCGCCCCTGGGAATCCGGGTCACCATCGTCGAGCCGGGGTACTTCCGCACCGATTTCCTCGACGCGACCAGCCTGCACACCGAGGGTCAGGTCATCTCGGACTACGCCGCAACCGCGGGTGCCGTGCGTGACGCGGTCCCGGGCCTCAATCATGATCAGCCCGGCGACCCCGTCAAGGGCGCCGCAGCCATGCTCGTCCTCGCCGACGCCGACAACCCGCCGTTGCGCGCCCAACTGGGCAGCGACTGTGTCGCGGCGATGGACGGCAAGATTGCCCAGCTGCGGGAAGAGTCGGACGCTTGGCGGGAGCTGTCCCTGTCCACCGACCACGACGACACCAAATCGGAGGCCTGACATCCGTGCCTGACATCAACGTCGCGGACGGCAGCGAAAAGAATCTTGCCCGATACTTCTGTGATCGGAGGCAATGCGATGGGAGACCAGGAGACTCGAGCGGCGCTGGACCGGCACTGGGCAGCGTCGGCTGCCGGGGAGCAGGACGCCGAGCACGAGATCTATCACGACGACGTCATCACTGACTATCCCCAGTCGGGTGAGCGCATCCACGGACGCCGCAATCTACAGGCGCTGCGATCGCACCATCCGGCCAAGCTCACCTTCACCGTCCGCCGGATCCTCGGCAGCGGAAACCTTTGGATCAGCGAATATGTGATCGACTACGACGGCAAACCGGCATCCACCATCAGCATCATGGAATTCCACGACGGCAAGGTCGCCCACGAGACCCAGTACTTCGCGGATCCGTTCACTCCGCCCGCTTGGCGCGCCAAATGGGTGGAGCCGATGCCCTTCCTCTGACACCGCGATCCGCTCGCGTGCCACATCGGTACAGGGCAGTGTGGGGAATCGCGTTACGCCTCCACGACGGACCAGCGCTGGGAGGTGCAACTGCAACTACTGTCCGGCCGGAGCCGTCGTGAGCTTATGCACGTCGCATGTCATGCCTGAAGGCGCGTGCCCGGTACCGGGCCCCGACCAGCATCTTCGACAACCGCCCTACTGCGCGATTCGTCAGGTGAAGCATGGCTTCGCCGGAACGGCGCGATGATTTCCCGGACGGCCTCGGCGGCGCCCCAGTCGTCATCGTCGTGGGCGATGATGCTGAGAAGTTCCCGGAGATGGAGAAGAGGCATCCGTTGCTCCCAGCCGGCCTGAAGAGGGGCGATCTCCTGATATACGGCGAAGAAACGCTCCGCGGCGGCCGCGTGCGGTGAGCACCAGAGCATGCTGAGGTCTGCTTCGGGCCAGTTGTAGGACACCGCTGGGTCGATGAGTGCCGGAGCTCCGTCGCTGGTGGCAACGATGTTCTCCTGCCACAGATCGCCGTGGGTCAGGCACGGTGGCTGGGGTGGGACCAGTTCGGGCAGGGCCGCGCACAGCCGTTCCAGGGCTTGACGCTCCTCACGGTTGAATGCGGCCTCGACCAGGGGTTCCGGGAGCCAGCGCAGGATGCGCCGTTCCCCGAAAAAGGTATGGCCGTCCGTCTCCCAGGTGTTGTCCTGACGCAGCCGGCCCAGCCAGCCGTCGCGGTGCCAGCCGAACCGGTCGGAGACGGTGGACATGTGCAGGGCGGCAAGCATGCGGGCCAGTTGTTCCCAAAAATACTCGTCGTCCCGGCGTGGCTGCATTTTCTCGAGTACGAGCAGACGCGGAGAGGCGCTTATCACATCCGGCGTGTTCGCCCCTCCGGTATCGCGGAGTTCGGACAGGCCGGTGGATTCGACCGCGAATATGTCCCGGCCTGGACCAAGCAGGGTTTTTGCGAATATCTCGGTATCGTCCTGGAGTGTTACCAGGCCCGCAACGGCGACTACTCCACCGACGGCCTTTTTCACCCTTTTTGCGGCGAACCCCGCTTCACGGAGCCGATCCGCAAGTATCTCCTCATGCGACACCTGCAAATTCGTAACATGTTTCCCGCTCGTGCACCAGAGATCGGACGTGAGAATTGCACGGAGTGAAATGATCTTCGCGGGACGGGATGTCGCTCAGTCGCTCTGCGCCGGGACTCTCGCCACACTCTCCTGGCGTGCGAGGCCAGTCGACCCGCTGGTCAGCGGGGCTCGGCGAGCAGTGCGTCGAGTTCGGGGAAGGCGATGCCCTCGGCGAGGGAATCGTAGTCGCCGGTGCCGAAGAGTTCGTGAGCGGCGCGGCGGGCGGCCGCGTAGGCGGCTTGCGCCACGCCCGGGCCGAGACTGACGCGAGCCACGCCGAGGGCGCCGAGCTGGGCAACGGTCGGGGCGCCTGGCTCGGCCATGACGTTCAGCGGTACGGAGATGTCCCCGGCCAACGCCGCGATGGTGGCGGTGTCGGTGACACCGGGGACGAAGATGCCGTCAGCACCCGCATCCACGTACATGTGTGCCCGGGACAGGGTTTCCTTCAGCCGGGTGTCCGGGTCGCCGAGCCCGAACAGGAAGGTGTCGACACGGGCGTTGAGGAACATGCCCTGGCCTGCACGGTCGGCGGCCTGCCGGGCGGCGGCCAACCGCGTCGCGAGCTCTGCCGGGGACCGGGTGCCATCCTCGATGTTGACGCCGACGGCGCCCGCCGCGAGCACGCCGGCGACGGTCTCGGCAACGCCGGCAGCGTCCTTCCCGTACCCGCCCTCGATGTCAGCGGTGACCGGAACCGCGACGGCAGCGACGACTCGGGCGATCAGTTTCAATGCCCGGTCGCGGGTGAGGACGTCGCCGTCCGGAGAACCCAGCGACCAGGCGACACCGGCGCTGGTGGTGGCGATCGCCGGGGCGCCCGCGGCCTCGATGACGCGGGCACTCGCCACATCCCAGGCGTTGGCGAGTGCGAGGGGTGCAGAGGGGGTGTGCAGCGAGCGGAAGAGATGAGCATCGTTCGGCTGTGTGACGGTCATGGACGCAGTCAAACATCAACCGCCGCCCACCTTCCGGCGAGAATCCGACACGGGCGTCGGCCCAGTGCCCAGGGTTCTCTCGGCGCGGAGCGGGTACTCGGCCCGAGAGCGGGCTTCGGGCCGACCACCCGCTGACAGTCAGAGCCGGACGGCTGCGGCGGCGTACTCCCAAAGCCGGTCCGCCGCCTTCGGGTCGAGCGCGTGGGCCGCGACGCCTCCGGGCGGCCCCTCGTCGCCCTGGACGGTGCGTGCCTCCTGGTTGTCCTCGAAGTAGCGGCCGGTCACACCGTCCACCAACGGCGAAGCGGCCAGCAGCACGGACATCGCGGCCCCCTGCGCCGGAGTCTTGTAATAGGGCAGCGGGGTGAGGTTCCCGTCGCCGTCCATCACTCCGAATGCGCGCATGGTGTCGTCGTCGAGATGGCGCTGGAGGTTGGTGAGGATGAACCCGGGGTTGAGCGCATTGGCGGTGATCTTGTCTGCCGCCCAGCGGCGGGCTCCCACCGTGAGCAGGACATCGGCGGACTTGGACTGTCCGTAGGCCACCCAGGGGTCGTACGGCCGCGTTTCGAAGTGCGGGTCGTCGAAATCGAAGGGCACCTTGAGGTGGGCGCCGGAGCTGACGACCACGATGCGCGCCGACCCGGCTTCGCGCAGCGAGTCGTGCACTCCCGTGACCAGGGCGAAGTGCCCGAGGAAGTTGGTGGCGAGCTGCATCTCCCACCCGGCGTCGGTGACGGTCCGGGCGGGAAGCGCCATGATCCCCGCATTGGCGACGAGGATGTCGAGCGGTCCCTGCCAGGCCCGCGCGAACGAGTCCACCGATGAGAGATCTGCCAGATCCAACGGCGCGACCCGCACGGGGCCCGCGCCGGCGAGGTCGGCGACTTCCTGGACGAGCGTCTCGGCGAGCGCGGGACGGCGGACGGCGACAGTGACCTCCGCCCCGGCCACGGCCAGGGCCCGGACGGTCTCCGCACCGATGCCGGAGGCACCGCCGGTCACCACGGCGCGGCGGCCGGTGAGATCCACGCCGTCGATCACCTCGGCAGCGGTGGCATGGGACTGGAATGGGGTGGTCAGGCGGGAGCCGGCGTTCTCGGAGCGCCTCTCCACACGGGGAATCGTTGTCATGCAGCAGACCCTAGGTCCGCATACCGGGACGATCTATGATCGAACATCTCGAAAACTTGAGCCATGGTCCGATCCGTGCCGAGCGGCGCCGACCGTCGTCCGGCAGGAGCGCTCGGATTCCTTGAGGACGTGGCAGTCCTGCTGGGGGATGCGGAGCAGTCTGCTCAGGGGGCCGGTCGACCGGATGACAGTGGGGTGCGCGGCTCGGTGAGCCGTTCCGGGAGGAGTTCGACGTGGCCGGATGGAGCCCGTAGGCGTCAGCGACCGGCAGTTGAAGGAGCAAATCGTCACCGAGGGCCTGGTTCGGCGGCAGGTACTGGGATGACGTCACGCCTCACCGTGCGGACTGACTGGACGTCAGGGCGGTCGCGTACACGCAGTTCACGAATTCGGCGATCTGTTCGTCGCTCAGGTTCTTCGCGAGATCGGCTTCCGTGATCATGCCGATCAGGCGGTGGCCGCCCCTCACGTCGATCACCGGCAGCCGCTTGATCTGATGTTCCTCCATGGTCGCCAGGACGGCGGCGGCGTCAGCTTCGGCATCGATCCAGTGGACCCGGGCATTGAGGGATCCGGCCTGCACGGTGGCGGGGTCGACGCCCTCGGCGCAGCACGTGACGACGATGTCCCGGTCGGTGATCAGGCCGGTGAGCCTGTTGTTGTCGCCGCAGGTGGGAAGGCAGCCGACGCCCAGATCGCGCATCCTCTTCGCCGCCTCGAACAGCGACTCGTGCGCACCGACGCACTGCACGCCACCGGACATGATGTCTCGAGCCAGCAGCTTCTCGGACATGATTTCCTCCCGTCCTGGACCGGTGTGTTCTCCCTGTCTTCGATCACAACATGCATGGTTCAGTACCGCTCCCCGGCTGCGGCGGCGAGGTAGCGGATCCCGAGTCGGCTGCGATCGGGCATGGCCTGTGACGTTGCCCGCCCCGGCGACTCTGCGGCGGCGCCGGCAATGCCAGGGGCGCCGCCCGTCACGGCTCCACGTGACTGAAACCCACTTCGAAGCGCTCGACCGAGACCACGCGCTGACCTTCCCGGTGTGCGACCTTCTCGCGGAGCCGGGCAGCACTTTCCTCGCTGGCCTGCATCGTCTCCTCGTCCTCCCACAGAGTCAGCGACGCAGACCTGCCGGAGGCCCGGTCGACGAGGTAGAACACGCCTCGGAAGCCCGAAGCCTCCTGGATCTGCTGGAGAACCGCATCCCAGTTCGCGGTCAGGTCTCCCTCTTCAGGAACCGGTGAACCCTGGTAGGTGCTCAGCCTCGCGAACATCGCCGCCACCCCTTTCCTGGCCGACTGCCGGTCGGCGGACAAGCAGCTTCAGGACCAGGGTGCTCCGCCGGACCGTGCGTCGCATGCCGAGCACCTGAGACTCTCCCTGCGGGGTGGCACTGCGGGCCCAATGGGCTCTGACCTGCTGGAACAGGAAGATCTCTCTCAACCACAGATCCATCTCAGCCAGTGGCCCGAATTTGACATTAGCTTGCCTTATGGCAGATAAAGAAAGTCCTTTGGGCTGACCTTCACGCAGCGTGACATTCGACGTGTGACAGCCGATGACCGTCTACGTGAATGAGTAAAGCCGTGTCGCACGCCGCCGTCCCGCATCAGCAGACCGACCCCGCAGCGGACTGGGAGGCATGGCGTGCCGAACGGCGGCGCTCCGTCACTTCGCCCTCCGGCAACCTCGCGCTCGTGGAGACCCGGTGGGCCCCGGCCGGCGAGCGCCCCGACCTCGATGCGGCCCATGCCGGACAGCCGGAGAGCGTGACCGTCACCACGGTCCAGCGCACCGACCTCGTCACCGGCGAGCCGGAGCACGGTCTTCGCTTCTGGGACGCGCAGTCGCCCGCGATCCGGAACTTCGAAAGCACCGATGTCTTCCCGTACGACCCGGCCTGGGTGCTGGAGGCCTCGTACACCCCGGTGCCGGGCGCCCGGCGGGTCGGTTTCGAGCACATCCGCGACAACGGCGGAACCCGTGACCTCGCCGTGCCGGGTGACATCGCGCTCACCCTGGACGGACAGGAGTACGTGCTGAGCGCCTTCGACGACGACGGCACCCTGCTTCTCGTCTTCGGTGATCCCACCAACGGTGACATCACCTACGGCGCCGGGCGCTTCCTCTTCGTCGCCCACACCGGTGAGGGCCGTGTCCTCCTCGACTTCAACCGCGCCTTCGTGCCGCCGTGCGGATTCTCCGACCAGTACAACTGTCCGATGCCGCCGCGGCAGAACCGTTTCCACCTGCCCGTCGAGGCCGGAGAGAAGCGCCCCGTCTTCCGTGACGGCTTCCTCGCACAGCACTGATCAACCCCGCACTCCCGTCTCGCAGCACGAAAGCGCGTACTCCTCATGAGCATCAAGAAGACCTCCCTGTACGGCGGCGCCACCGCCGCTGCCCTCGCCCTGACCCTCACCGCCTGCGGCGGGGGCTCCAACGGCGGCGGCGCCGCCGGAGGGGCGTACGACAAGGACGCCACGGTCAACATCGGTTCGCTCTACGAGCCGCAGAATCTCGACAACACCGGGGGCGGCGGGCAGGGCGTCACCGAGGCGCTCAACGGCAACGTGTACGAGGGGCTGTTCAAGCTCACCGACGACGGCAAGGTCGAGAATCTGCTCGCCCAGGACTACAAGGTCAGCGGCGACGGACTCACGTACACCTTCACCCTGCGCGACGGTGTGAAGTTCCACAGCGGCAAGAAGCTGACCAGCCAGGACGTCAAGTACAGCCTGGAGAAGGTGATAGCCAAGGACTCGCAGTCCGCGCGCAAGAGCAACCTAGACGTCATCAAGTCCCTCGAGACGCCGGACGCGCGCACGGTGAAGGTCCAGCTGTCGAGGAAGTCGATCTCCTTCGTCTACAACCTCTCCTACGTGTGGATCATCAGCTCCGATGCGAAGAGCCTCAAGACGAGCGAGGACGGCACCGGCCCGTACCGGCTGAACAAGTGGACCCGTGGTTCCGCTCTCAGCCTCGACCGGTTCGCCGGGTACTGGGGTGACGCGGCCAGGAACAAGCAGGTCGTCTTCCACTACTACAAGGACGCGACCGCTCTCAACAACGCTCTCCTGACCAACGCCGTGGACGTCGTCACGAGCGAGCAGTCGCCCGACGCGCTCGACCAGTTCAAGAGCAACCAGAACTACAAGGTCAACGACGGCAACTCGACGACCAAGCTGCTGCTCGCCTTCAACGACAAGGCCAAGCCGTTCACGGACGTCAAGGTCCGTCAGGCCGTCTCCTCCGCCATCGACGACAAGAAGCTGTTGGAGTCCGTCTGGGGCGGCTACGGCAAGCTCATCGGCTCCATGGTGCCGCCCACCGACCCGTGGTACGAGGACCTCACCAAGGTGAACGCCCACGACACCGCGCGGGCCAAGAAGCTGCTCGACGAGGCCGGCTACAAGAACGGCTTCACCTTCACCCTCGACACCCCCAACTACGACCCGCACCCGACGGCGGCGACCTTCATCAAGTCGGAGCTCGCCAAGGTCGGCATCACCGTCAAGATCAACACGATCACGCCGGACGAGTGGTACACGAAGGTCTACAAGAACCACGACTTCACCGCCACGCTCCAGGAACACGTCAACGACCGCGACCTGGTCTGGTACGGCAACCCCGACTTCTACTGGGGCTACGACAACAAGCAGGTCACCAAGTGGGTCGAAGAGGCCGAGCAGGCGTCCGGCACGGCTGAGCAGACGGAACTGCTGAAGAAGGTCAACCGCCGGACCGCGGAGGACGCGGCCAGCGACTGGCTGTACCTGTACCCGCAGATCGTCGTGGCGAGCAGCAAGCTGTCCGGATACCCGGTCAACGGCCTCAACTCGCAGTTCTTCGCGTACGACATCGAGAAGGGCTGATGGCCCGGTATCTCCTGCGCCGCCTCGCCTTCCTGCTGGTGTCGCTGGCGCTCGCGAGCGTCGTCCTGTTCGTGCTGCTGCGGATGCTGCCGGGCGACCCCGCCAACGCGCTCACCTCGGTGGGCGCCAGCCCCGAGCAGATCGCGGCGGCGCGCCACTCCATCGGCTCCGACAAGCCGCTGCCCGAACAGTTCGTCCACTGGATCGGGCAGTTGGCAGGCGGTGACCTCGGTACGTCGTTCGTCAGCTCGCTGCCGGTCGCGCCCGAGGTCGCCTCGCGGCTGAACGTCACGATCCCGCTCACGCTCTCGGCGTTCGTCCTGGCGGTTCTCATCGCCGTCCCGGTCGGCTTCGTCGCCGCGCACCGGCGCCGGACCTGGTACGGCGCGCTGCTCAGCGGGGTCTCCCAACTGGGCATCGCGGTGCCCGTGTTCTGGCTCGGGATGATCCTGATAGCCGTCTTCGCGCTGAACGCAGGTTGGCTCCCCGCAGGCGGCTTCCCCCCGGACGGCTGGTCGCAGCCGGCCGAGGCGGTCCGCTCGCTCGTCCTGCCCGTCATCACCATCGCGCTCGTGATGAGCGCGTCACTGATCCGCTACGTCAGGTCGGCCGCGCTCGACGTGCTGGACAGTGACTATCTGCGCACCGCACGGGCCCTGGGCTCGTCGTTCGGGCAGGCGATGTGGCGGCACGGGCTGCGCAACGCCTCGGTGCCGGTGATCTCGATCCTCGGCATCGAACTGGCTTCCACGCTGCTGGGCGCCGTGGTCGTGGAGTCCGTGTACGCGCTCCCCGGCCTCGGCTCCCTGCTCGCGACCGGCATCGCCCAGCACGACTATCCGGTGATCCAAGGTGTGCTGTTCGTCTCCACGCTCGCGGTGCTGATCATCGGCTTCGCCGCCGACTTCGTACAGCGGATCATCGATCCCCGGCTGCGCGGCAGGCTCTCCGGAGGTGTCCGATGAAGGTGTCGACGAAGCGCTCGTTCACGCTGATCTCCGGATGCGGGCTGGTGGGGCTGATCGCACTGCTGGCGCTGGTCTCGCTCCTCTGGGCCCCGTACGCCGCCGACGACACGTCCGGCGGGCGGCTCACGGGCCCCGGTGCGAGCCACCTGTTGGGCACCGACAAGCTCGGCCGTGATCTGTTCACCCAGTTGATGACCGGTTCCCGGGTCGCCTTCGAAGCGGGCCTGGGCTCGGTCCTCATCGCGGCCGCCGTCGGCATCACGCTGGGTGTGCTGGCCGCGTTCGCCCAGGGATGGCTCGACGACACGCTCTCCGCGTTTCTCGACATCCTGATCGCCTTCCCGACGCTGCTGCTGGCGATGCTCATCGTCGCCGCGCACTCGGCCACACTGGGGTCCGCCGTGCTGGCGATCGGCCTCGCGCAGAGCGCGGTCGTGGGACGGCTCGTGCGGGTCCTGGTCAAGCGGGTCCTGGCACAGGACTACATCACGGCTGCGCGCACGTCAGGCACGTCGTGGCCGCGGATCGTGGCCGGGCATGTGCTGCCCAACATCTGGCCGACGCTCGTGGTGAACCTGGCTCTTCAGTTCGGGCTCGCGGTGCTGGCCGAGGCCGGCCTGTCCTACCTGGGCCTGGGAGCGCCGCCGCCCAACGCCTCGTGGGGCCGCATGCTCCAGGAAGCCCAGGCCACCTTCACCACCGCCCCGGCCGGTGCACTGGCCCCCGGCATCCTGCTCGTCCTGCTCGTCATCGGCGTGAACCTCATCGCCGACGGACTGCGCGACACCCTCGACCCGGCGGCCCGAAGGAGGAGCACATGAACGTCCTCGACGTACACGACCTCACGATCTGCACGGCCGACGGGCGAATCCTCGTCGACGGCCTCTCGCTGACCATCGCCCCCGGGGAACGACTCGGCCTCATCGGGGAGTCGGGCTCGGGGAAGTCACTGACCACCCTTGCCGTGCTCGGCCTGCTGCCCGACGGCATGACGGTCACCGGCAGCGCCGAACTCGTCGGCACCCAGGTCGTGGGCGCGAGCGAGAAGCAGCTCACGGGTGTACGAGGCCGCGACGCGGCTATCGTCTTCCAGGAGCCGCTCACCGCACTCGACCCCCTGATGCGCGTCGGCAAGCAGATCGCCGAACCACTGGGCCGAAGGCGGGGGCTGAGGGGAACCGAGCTGAAGCGGGCCGTCGTGGCAGCGCTGGAGCAAGTGCGTCTGCCCGAGCCCGACCGCATCGCACGCGCCTTCCCGCACGAGATCTCCGGCGGACAGCGGCAACGCGTCGCGCTCGCCATGGCACTGGCCTGCGATCCGAAGCTGCTCATCGCGGACGAGCCGACCACCGCGCTCGACGTCACCGTGCAGTCCGACATGCTCGACCTGCTCGACACTCTCGTGCGGCAACGGGAGATGGCCGTCCTCTTCGTCAGTCACGATCTCGCGGTCGTCGCGAAGGTCACCGATCGCGTCCTGGTGATGAAGGACGGCCGCGCCGTGGAGGAGGGCGACGTCCGTGAGATCGTGCGGCTCCCACGCGCGGAGTACACCAAGGCGCTGGTGGCCAGCGCACGGCAGCTGGAATCGGCTCTCGACCTGAGGAGCGCGTGATGACGCCCGTACTGGAGCTGAACGGGGCCTCCTTCGCCTACCGTGGACACGCCGCTCCCGTCGTCGAGGACATCTCCTTCGCCGTGGAGGCCGGGCAGAGCCTCGCCCTCGTCGGCGAATCGGGTGCGGGTAAGACGACTCTGCTGCGACTGCTGCTCGGACTCGCCCGGGCGACGTCCGGCAGCGTCCGGTTCGACGGCGACGAGCTGAAGCCGCGCGACCGTGAGCAGATGCGGCGTTTCAGGCGCAGCGTCCAGTGCGTCTTCCAGGACCCGTACTCGTCTCTGGACCCCCGTCGGCGTGTCGGCAGCATCGTGTCCGAACCACTGCGCTCCCTCGGCATCGACAGCCGGAGCACGGCCGGGCCCAAGGTGGCCGACGCCCTGGAGCGGGTCGGACTCCCGGCCGACGCCGCCGAACGCTATCCGCACGAGTTCTCCGGCGGCCAGCGCCAGCGCATCGCGATTGCCCGTGCGACCGTGTGCGACCCGCGGGTGCTGCTCGCCGACGAACCCGTCAGCGCACTCGACGTCACGACCCGCGTCAAAGTCGTCGACCTGCTCAACGAGTTGAAACAGAAGCAGGGCCTGACTCTCGTCATGGTCTCCCACGACCTCTCGGTGGTGGCCTCGCTGTGTGAACGCACCGCGGTCCTGGAGCGCGGCCATCTGGTCGAACAGGGCGACACCGGACAGGTGTTGGGTGCTCCAGCGCACCCGTACACACGTCGCCTCGTCGAAAGTGTGCCGCGACTGCCCGCATGAATCTCGTGCGCGGACACGCGGAGCAGCACCTCGGGGCCGGAGCCGTCGGATCGCAGGGCCCACGTACTCGCGGTGCGTCCCACGGACGTGGGGCGGCGAACGCAGCCGTAGGGGAGGGTCCGCAGTTCTCGGAGCGCCGGGTCGGCAGGTCCGGGTCATGCTCGTGGAAAGGATGGAGGGTCAGGGCTGCTACCGGTGCTCGGCCCGCGGCCGCTGGTCGCGCGCGGCGATGGCGGTACCTGCTGCGCACTGTGGGCGTTGCGGTGTGCGTCGAGGAATGATGATGGGCGGTCGAAGGGAACTGACAGATCATCGTCGCCATGCTTATGATGCTGGGGATGAAGAAGAACTCCTCGTACGGATCGGGGGAATCGTTCGCACAAGGTGAGTGCTGATGGCACATCACTTCGCGAACACGATTCCGGCCCACCTGTTGATGTGGCAGCGCGTGCGCGAGTACGCCGTGCCACCGTCCATGATCGAGACTGCGACCGCACGGCGTGCGGTCGGTGACTGGGCGGGTGCTTGCGCCGCCGCCCGGGTCGACACCGATCTCGATCTACGCGCCGTGCGTGACCGCCACGGCAGCGAGCTCGTCAACCACCTTCGTGCGGATCTGCGTCGGCTGGCACCGGATCTGCTTCGTTGGCACATGCCCCGGATCGCCCCCGACGGACGGCTCCGGTCCGGCCTGACCATCTCCCTGAGCCGTTACCGGAGTTCCGGCGCCACGGCGTTACATCTGGTGGTGCGGACACCGTCGGCCTGGGCGGACGCCGGACAGCGGATGTCCCTGGCCCTGTGGGAGGAGTCCGGTATCGGCGTCCCGAGGCACCATCCGCATCCGCATCCCGACCGGCGGTTCCGGCTCGACCTGCACCGGCATCTCTGGGACGCAGGGCGATGTGGCGAACTGTCGTGGCGCTGCGGTGCGGTCGGGGTGCCGTTCCTGGCACCGCCCGACCGGCCCTACGCGCTCGCCCGGACGAATGTGCCAGACCTGCCCGATCGGTCCGCCGTCCACGACTGCTCGTGGGCGTCGGCACGGTGGGCGGCCGAGGGCGAGCTGCTGTTGGGGGCCGAGGGTCTCCCGCGCGGGGCCTTCACCGTGCGGCTCGGTACGCGGAGCCGCGCCGTGCTCGAACTCGTCGCCCCCGACGAAAGCCACGTCCCGACGTTCCGCGCGCTTCGGGAGGCGGTGCCGCCGCAGGAGGTCGCAGCGCTTCCGATGCTGCCGGAGGCGGCGGCCCGGGTCCTTCCGGATCTGGAGCTGCTGCGGGCCGGGCTGATCGCGTCCGAACGGCTGCATCCGCTCGTCGCCACAGCATTGGCGGCGGCTGCCTCGGTGGCGGCAGCCCGCCCGGGACCGGCGGCCGGGCCCGCCTCCCAGCGCAGCGATCCGCACCGGGTGGAGTGCAGGGGCGAGGTCCACCGGATCGCGTTGCGGGACGGGGCACTGACAGCGATCGATCACGACCCGGCACAACTACGCCGGGAGGAGCTGCTGGTGGCGCTCGGCGGACCCGCGTTGCCATGCCTGCGGGCGATCGACGCGGTGCACCGCGACCCGGAGGCGCTGCCCGCGGTCCGGGAGCGGCTCGGTCACGGTGACGTCTCCGGGGCGCTGAACGTGGTCGAGGGGCTGCTCGGCCCCGGTGCGGTCCTGCGCGACGGGCCACTCCGGGAGGAGCTGGAGTCGGCTGCGGTCCGCCGCATCGACCACGGACTGTTCCGCTCGGGGCTGGTCGCTGTGCACCCCGCTGACGGTGCGGCCGGGGGCGGGAACGCCTCCGGCTTGGGGCACGCGGGGCCGAGCCGGCGGCCCCGGCTCGATCGCCGTACGCCTACCGCGATGCATCTGAAGCGGAGCAGCCGGGAACGGCCCCGTACCGGCCTGGCCTGACTCCGATCACCGGGCGACCGCCTGACCGGCTGCCCCAGCTACGTCCCGCGCTCGCACTGCGCGTGCCGCGCCGCACGACCCCACCACATCGGCACGAGCCGTCCCGTTCCTCCATCCCACCTCAGGTGATGCCCATGACGTCCAGTACCCTTCTGCCCAACCCGGTCCCGACCATCGGTGGCCTCGCACCCAACCCTGCCGGATCCCCCGCATCCACCCCCGCCGGCGTTTCCGGAGTCGGCCCGCAACTCGTTGTCGCTGAGGACCTCTTGGCCCTGCTGCGGACGACCACCACCGAGCTGCGCCCCGACGAGCAGCTCGAAGCACTCACCCTGGCCGTCGCGGCCGACCTCCCCGTGCTGTTGTGGGGCGAGCCGGGCATCGGCAAGACTGCGGCCCTGACGCAGCTCGCCGCTTCGCTCGATCTGCCGCTGACGACTGTGATCGCCAGCGTCCACGAGCCGACCGACTTCTCCGGACTGCCTGTCATCGGTGACGATCCGACGGTGCAGGGGGTGCCGATGGCACCGCCGCAGTGGGCGGTGGAACTCGTGCGGGCCGGGCGGGGGTTGCTCTTCCTGGACGAACTCTCCACCGCCACCCCGGCAGTTCAGGCCGCGCTGCTCCGGGTCGTCCTGGAGCGGAGAGTCGGTGCTCTGCAACTACCTTCGGGGGTACGGATCGTGGCCGCCGCCAATCCACGCGCGTCGGCGGCGGACGGGTGGGAACTGAGCCCGCCGTTGGCGAACCGGTTCGTGCATCTGTACTGGGTGCACGACCGGGAGGTGGTGGTCCGCGGACTGGGCGGGATCTGGCCCCGCGCGGAGCTGCCCCGATTGGAGCCGGAGCGGCTGCCGGAAGCGGTGGCTTACGCCCGGCGAGCAGTCTGCGGATTCCTGGAAGCCCGGCCGACGCTGATCCACCGGCTGCCGAGCACCGAGACTCGGCGCGGCGGTGCTTGGCCCTCGCCCCGGAGCTGGGAGGCCGCGTTGAGCCTGCTGGCCTTCGGCACGGCGGCCTCTGCCTCCAAGGAGGTGCTGGCGCTGCTGGTGCGGGGCGCGGTGGGGGACGGGCCAGGGCTCGAACTCCTCGCCCATCTTGACCGGATGGAACTTCCGGACCCGGAGTCGTTGCTGGCCGATCCGGCCTCCGCCGATCTGCCCGCGCGGGGTGATCTGCGGCAGGCCGCGCTGGAGGCGGTGGTGGCCGCCATAGGGGCACGGCCGCAGCGGGCGAGGTGGGAAGCGGGCTGGGCGGTGCTGGTCCGGGCACTGGAGACCGGCGTCCCTGACCTGCTGGTCGCCCCGGCGACGGCTCTGGCCGCGCTGCGGCGCGACGACTGGGAGGTGCCGGAGGCTGTGGAGCGGCTGGCCGGGGTGATCGATCTCGCCCGGCTGGCGGACCAGTCGGTGGGGCGGGCCGCGGCGGCGGCCGACGCCGGCCCCACGACGGGGGCGCGCCGATGACGGGGGGCGCGAAGCGCCCGGGGCCGCACCCAGTGCCGCGCCCGATGTCCCGGCCCTCGCCGCCGCGCCCGGTGCGGACCGCCGTGCCGGGCGCGGCGGCCGGCTCCGGCGGGCCGTACCGCCGACCCGGACTCCCTCTGGACATGCAGAAGTTGCTGGCCGCCCGGCTGCACGCGGTGAAGGTCCGTCCTTACCTGGCCGGTGCGCTCTTCGCGCTGCACGTGGTGGAGGACCGGTCGGTGCCGACGATGGCGGTGGACGCGCACTGGCGCTGCTACGTCTCTCCCGGCTTCGTGGCGCGCACCCCGGTGGAGGAGCTGGCGGGCGCCTGGGTGCACGAGGTCTCCCACCTGCTCCGAGACCATCACGGGAGGGGCGAGCGGTATGCGCGAGAGCACGAGGAGCACGGGCCGGGCGAGCGGCTGCGGCGGAACATCGCCGCCGACTTCGAGATCAATGACGACATCTACGGTGACGGTCTGCCCCTGCCTGCCGGGGCGGTGCTGCCGTCGTTGCTGCGACTGCCCGACGGGCTGCTGATGGAGGAGTATCTGCGGAGAGCGTCGATGTCCGGGCTCGCCACGGACCTGGCCTGGCTGGATTGCGGCAGTGGGGCCGACGGACATGACCGGCCGTGGGAACTGGGACTTGACGGGGCACACGGGCTGAACAAGCAGCAGCGGGACGCGGTCCGCTTCCGGGTCGCCGAGGGGATCAAGGGCCGGCCGGGCGACGCTCCGGAGGGATGGCGCCGGTGGGCGGACGAGGCATTCCATCCACCGCAACAGTGGCGGCAGTTGCTCGGGGCGGCGGTCCGCTCCGCGGCAGGTGCGTCGGGAATGGGCGAGGACCACAGCTACCGGCGACCCTCTCGCCGATCGGCCGCTGTTCCCGGGGTACTGCTGCCGAGCTTGCGCCGTACGCCGACCCGGGTCTGCGTCGTGATCGACACCTCCGGGTCGGTGAGCGACGCCGAGCTGGGCAGCGCGTTGCTGGAGGTGGCGGCGATCTCGCGGGCGGTGGGCGGGCGGCGCGACCTGGTGTCGGTCATCTCCTGCGACGCGGCGGCCGGGGTCGCCGTCCCGCTCTGTCGCGCCGAGCACATCGAACTGGTCGGCGGTGGGGGAACGGATCTACGCTCCGGCTTCGCCCGGGCGCTGCGCTCCCGTCCCCGTCCGGACGTGATCGTGGCCCTGACGGACGGTCAGACTCCCTGGCCCTCTGCGCAACCACCCTGCCGCACTGTCGTCGGTCTCTTTCCCCGTCCAGCGAGCGCAGCGGACGAGGAAAACCCTGACTACGTACCGGACACCCCGCCGCCCTGGGCCCGCGTCGTCTCCATCAGCTGAGAAAGGAAGCGACTCCGCTCACCCGGAGACGACTCGATCGACGCGGGCACCTCACGGAGTCCTCGGAGGAGTGGACAGCGGATTCGGCGCCTGATCTGTCGATGATCCAGCAGGCGAAATCCATGCCTCGATTTCCGTGGGCTGAGTACACCGGCGTCCCTTCGTAGTGTACGGACTGACCGACGCGGACCTGTGGGAACGTTGCTGACGCGTCGGTGACGTGAGGGGCGGGTCGACCTGGGAGCCGCGCGGAAAATTCGTGGCCGCGCCGGATCGAGCCTGCTTGGATCGCAGTATGAGCAACGCACATGTGCGGCAGATCGGGATCCTGCTGTTCCCCGACGTCGAGGAGCTGGACGCGGTCGGCCCCTGGGAGGTCCTGTCGTACTGGACGCGGGTCTTCCCCGAGGACGAGTGGTCGGTGTTCTGCTTCTCCGCCGCGGGCAAGCCCGTGAGCTGCTCGAAGGGGCTCACGATCGGATCGCACTACTCGATGGACGACATGCCCGCGATGGACGCCCTGGTGCATCCTGGCGGTCGGGGAACCAGGCCCCAACTCAACGACGGCCAGCACCTGGAGTGGGTGCGCCGCCAGCGCCGATCGGTTCCGCTCATGACGAGCGTGTGTACCGGGTCGCTGGTCTTCGCCGCAGCAGGCCTGTTGAGCGGGCGTCCGGCCACCACCCATTGGGCCTCGTTGGAACGGCTCAAGGAACTCGACCCGACAATCGACGTGCGGGCCGACGAAAGATTCGTCGATGACGGTGACATGGTCACCTCCGCAGGGATCTCGGCCGGGATCGACATGGCTCTCCACCTGGTCGCCCGGCTGTCATCTCCGGAACGCGCGCGTCAGGTGCGCCGCGGAATTCAGTACGATCCACAGCCACCGGTGTGACCTGGCCACCTCGATGACGGTGGATCGGGCAGGACGGGACAGGTTGAGCCGATGGGCCTGGCACGAGCGACCGCTTCCTTGACGCCCTCGGTCGCGTCTGCACGGTGTTGCCCTCGAAGGTCGTCGGAATGGGTGCCTGACGGCCAGGCCGACGGCCTGCACCGGTGCCTGCTCGCGGTCAGCACGAATTCTGACCTCTTCCCCAGCCAGTGGTCATTCGATGCCGAGGGGCCCGATGCCCAGATCCTCACGCATGCGGCGGCGCATCTCAGCCATCGCCGTACGGCGCTGTTGGATGAAGGCCCTGTCCTCGGCGGAGCCGACCGTCACCCCGCGGGCATAGGCGTCACGCATCCGACGAAGGCTGTGGAACGCCTCGTTCCCGGCCGCGACGACGAGCGGCGGGCCCACGAGCCAGAGCTCCTCGCTCGCCGTGTGCAATCCGGTACCTCGGAAGGCTTCGCGCACCGCCGCATCACGCGCTGACTCGGACATGTGATCGCCCAGGGCGACAGCCCGTATCTCTTCCCCCGCGTCTTTGAGGGCGGAGGCGTACTCGGTGTACACGGCGCGCCGCACGTCCAGGGCGCGCCGCGCTTCCTCATGCCGCCACCTGTTGCGATCGGCGATCAGGGTGGCGACGATGCCGATAGCGGCACCCGTCAGCGTGGAGAGCAGAGGCATCCAGTCCATGCGTCGCATGCTGTCCGAACCGCTGAGGCGACACCAGTGGCTTTCGCTTTCCGGCATGGTGCTCACGGACCTCTGGCCGAGCACCAGGCCGACGGGCCATACCGCTGGCGGCTGGAGCTCGGACCACGACGGGTGTGCCCGTGATCGTCGACCTGTCGGCCGACAACCGCTCGTCTGTGGGCGCGACGCCGTCAGGGTCTCCGATACCGAAACGTCCTGGTGACGATCTCGATTCTCACCCGGTCACGAGTCACCTCAGTGTCCGTCCGGCTTTCGGAGCTGACTGCCGATCCGTCGGGTAAGCCCTTCGAAGAACTCTTGCAGGCCGGCTGCGGCAAGGTCGAACTGATCGAACCACGAGGCGCTGGTGGACCGCCAAACCTGCCCGGAGCCTGCCAGCGCGAACAGATGGCCGCCGCCGTCGCCGGCGAAGACCACGGCAGGCTCTTCCCCGTCGATCTGAACGGCCCCGTACTGTCGGAAGTGGCCGGCGACTGTTGATGTTGAGTGGATGAAGTAGCCGCTGTCCACATCGGGCATGGAGGCCTCATCGATCACCCAGTACATCGTGGTCAGGTCGGAGGGAATCGGCGTCAGTTCCACGAGCTCCTCCGTCGCCTTGTGGCCCTCCTCCGTAGCGAGCACAACCGTGTTCCTGCCGGGTGCGAAGCCGTGCCGTGACCGGAACGACTGCATCAGTTCCGCGAGCGCCGTATCCGCCTGCTCGCACCAGCTACGCACCCACGCGGCGTCAAGCCGTTCATCAGCCACGATGGCGCCCTTCGACATGCTGGGAATCCCTGGGAACCGCGTCTTGCGCGATTCTGGAAGAACGTACAGGAGGTATCGGCCGGTGGCTCGGGCCGGCAGCCGATAGCTCGCTGTCGGCTCAGTCAGGCAGGCGAACCACTCGGATGAGCCTGGCGGCGCCGCCCAGGTGGATCGATGGGCCCGCGGGTCCGGGCCGTGTGGTGGCGGTGATCGTGGCGAGGCTGCCGAGGGAGTCGCCCATGTCCACAGCGATGCGGGTGGTGCATTGTCCGGCCAGATGGGCGGCGAGGCAGGCGGTGCTGTTGGCGTTGGCGATGTCCTCGGGGACACCGATCGACGGGGCGAACATACGGGCAGCGGCGTGGCCCGTGGGCTCCGGCACGGAGTACACGTAGCAGCCGAGGAGACCGAGCCGGTCACAGGCGGCTCGGAGGCCGTCGAAGTCCGGGGCGAGCGCGGCAAGAGCGAACCGGGTGGTGAGGGGTACGAGCAAACGCGGCCGCCCCACTGAAAGAGCGTTTTGTCCTGGCGGGGGTGTTTGGTAACTGGCGCGATGCCATTTGCTTGGGGCGGACCGTGCCGACGTGTGAGGATCCGCCTGTGGA
>NZ_JBHVWN010000042.1:0-73076 GCF_042882275.1 Streptomyces sp. NPDC058231
CAGCAGCCTCGGCTACCTCAGTCCCGCTGAGTACGAGAACGCACTCGCAGCCTGACCACCACACCAATGGTGTCCGTCAAAGCGGAGCAAGCTCACTATCCCTCTGGTGATATCACCGTCGCGATGTCAATGAGACTGCGCCAGCCACTCACCCAGGGCCGCGACGACCGAGCTCTTTCCCCACTCGGTGAACACACGGTTCTGCTCATCCTCCGGCAACGCGACCAGCGTCGTGGCTGCGCCGTTCGGCACGAAGATCGGCCACAGATCGGACCAGGACCGTGGACTGTTTCCACGGACGGGAGCGGCCGCAATCGCTCCTGGATTACGCGCGTCCTCCGCGAAGGTGTTCAACCGAACGTCAGCGTCCGCGTAGACAGCGTCACTCGCGAAACGACAGGTCCGTCTCTCCGTGAGATCCGCGAGATGCGTAAGTCCGGTGGGGCCGAAGGCCTCAAGAGCCTGCTTCACCATCGGCCCCGGCCAACCGTCGAACTCCTCGATGTAGAAACCTGAGTCTTCGACGAACAACGGCCGCCCGAGAGCCGCATACGCCTGTCGAGCCTTGTGTTGTGCGATTCCCTTTACCGACCCGCAAGAGCTCGCGAACCGGACGCGTCCTGTGCTCCTGCGACCCCGTGGGACTCGAACGGGAGGTCTGGGCCCTGCTCACCCTCTACCAGTGTTCACCGCCTTGCGAAAGATCGAGCACCACCGCAACGAAGATCAAACTGACGCGATCGGCCCCAATGAAACGCGGAGGTTGGAGCGTTCTTACGTATGTCACCAACCGCGGACACACCACGAACCGCGATGCGGCAGAAGGTCTATCTGAGAATCCCGAAGGTTACTGCTGCGGCGAGTCCGCCAAGCAGAGCGCCAGCAATGGTCTGCGCGACGGTGTGGTCACGAAGTCGGACACGGGACCACCCGATCGCGGCGATGGCCAGGGCAAGCGGTGCGAGGGCGACACCGAAGGCGAGTATCAAGATCGTTACCACACCGCCGGCCACCGCAGTGTGTACGGAGACCTTCCACCAGACAGTGACCACCATCGTGGCAGCCAATCCGACGAGCATGGCGATGACCAAGGCAAAGAGCTCGCGCGGAGCGTCGAAGATGACGAGGACCAGGATTCCGACGAGCACGGAAACCATGGTGGCTGTGAGGGGGACCGTTCGCTGGGATCGGATCTTGATGTGCTTGTCCGTCCAGGAGCCGCGTTTCACGCCAAACAGGATGATGGCGAAGGGGATTCCGCCGCAGAAGAGGGCGGCGAGGAGTCCCCAGGCGAGGCCGCTGATGCTTCCGGTGCTGTGCCAGCCGATGAGCAGCAGGATGGCCGTTCGGTATCCGCCCGGTGAGCGAGGTATTCGCCGATGCGCACCAACGCCGGTCCCTTGGAACCCAGTTCGTGTGAGTAGTGCCAGCCTTCGGTGTTGCGGTGCTCCTCGGCACGCTCCTGGTAGAGGTGGAGCACGCTCGGCTGCGAACCGTCCATAAGCGCCATGACACCGTCCCATTCGTGCCGCAGCTCCTGCGCCCGGAGCAGGATGGTGTCGATCCCGCGCAGCCGACGGAGGTCGTCACTGATCGGCCCCTCGACGTAATCGGGGCCGTCGGCGGCGGCGCGGACCCCGGCCAGCACCTCGGGTCCGTGGTCGAGGAACACCTCGGCGTGCTTCCACGCTTCGGCGTCCCGCTTGACCTTGCCGTCCCCGTAGACCTTGTCGTCCAGCGGCCAGCCGTCCGCGTCACAGAGCGAGTCCGAAACCGCGTCCCAGGCGTCGCACGCCTCGTTGATCCCGGCGGCGGCCGAGGCCAGTGCCGGAAGGTGTCGTCGCCACGCCAAAGGGTCGGTGGCCTGCGACGGCTGGTCGTCACCGGAGGAAGGAGTAGAAGAAGCAGACATGATCGATTCCTGTTGCTGTGCTGGTCGTTGGGCTACGCCGCCATGCGGGCGTCGGTGTCGAACAGCTCCCGCTCAGCCGGGTGGAGGATGTGCTGGGTGATGAAAGAGCGGCCGGCGACCTTCCACAGACCTCGGCCCTTGGTCAGGGCGGAGACCGCCTGGGTCTCGACGCCGGTCAGGCCGAGCAGAGATGCAGCGGCGGCGAGCTGGTCGGGCTCCTGGCGGTAGATGATCCGGGTGGAGCAGTCGGCCAGCAGACCCTCGGCCAGAACTCGTCCCCGCGAGCCGGCATCGCCCGCCGAGAGCAAATCGCTCAGGCGGTGGATCACCATCAGATTCGCGATGCCCAGACCTCGGGAGAGCTTCCACTGGCTCTGCATCCGCTCCAGCAGCCCGACGTGCCTCATGAGCCTCCAGGCTTCGTCGTAGATCACCCAGCGCCGACCGCCATCGGGATCGCTGAGGGCGGACTCCATCCATGCACTCGCGCAGGTCATCGCGAGCACCAGGGCCGTGTCGTCACCGGATCCGCCGAGACGGGAGAGGTTGATGGACAGCATCGGCGTCGTCGGATCGAACGACACCGTCGACGGAGCATCGAACATGCCGCTCAAGTCGCCGTGCACGAGACGTCGCAGGGCGTGGGCGAGGTCCTGGGCGGCTGACCCGAGGTGCCCCGCCTGGTGGCCGAGGGCCTGGTCGAGGCGTTCGGGGGAGCCGAGTACGTTTGCGATCTCGCCGAGCAGCGGCACCGTGCCTCGGGCGGCGGCGTCACCGACGACCAGATCCAGGGCCAGGTCGAGGACGGTGTGCTCCATCGGCAGCAGGTCGCGCTTCAGCACGGTGCGGGCGAGGCTGGCCAGCAGCAGCAGACGGCGCTTGCGAACCTCCGTAAACCAGTCCTCTTCGCTCACGGAGGCGGGCCGGGCCGGGGCGTCCAGAGGGTTCAACCGGCCGGGGAGCCCCGGGCCCAAGGCGATGCTGTAGCCGCCGAGGGCCTGCGAGACAGCGGTCCACTCCCCCTTGGGATCGCAGGGGATGTAGATCCGGTAGCCGTGGGCGATCGACCGGGTGGCGATCGACTTCGCCAGCGCCGACTTGCCCATGCCGATGATTCCGGCCAGGACCGCGTTGGGGTTGGTGAAGCCCTCCACCCTGCCGCTGTTGTAGAGCGAGAACGGGTCGAAGCAGAAGGCCGCCTCCGCGTGCACATCGCGGCCGATGAACACCCCTTCGGCGCCCAGGCCGCCCTCGGCCACGAACGGGTACGCGCCGCTTGCTGTCGCAGTGGTCATCCGGTGGGCGGGCAGGTCGAGCTTGCCGCCGCGGGCGGACGCCGGGCCGGGGCGACCGGCGAACGGATAGGTGGGCCGCAGATCCGGGTCAAGGGTCTGCTCGGCGCGGTGCTTGGGCGGGCTTCCGGCAAGGCGTGCCTGGCGGCGGGCCTCGGTGAAACCGGCTCGGGCGGCCCGCTGCTCGGCGCGTGTCGTCTTACGGGGCACGAAGAGAGGGGAGGCACTGGCGCGGGGACGGGGCATGACGTTTCTCCAGGTGAGGGGTGGGTCAGCGGCGGACGAGGCCGGTGAACGGGGCGTGCAGGTCGGCCGGGGTGGTGCGCCGCCGCACGAGATGAGCGGTGCGCTGGTGGCGCTGGCAGATGGTCAGTTCCGGTGCGCCCTCTGGAAGGCCGGCCTGGCACGCCTCCGGTTCGGGGACTTCGCCGGAATCCGGCCGGGGTGCCGCGTGGTAGGAGGCGTGGAGGTGCTCGGCTGCCTGCCAGATTCGGGTGCGGGCGGTACGGAGCTGGTCGCCCTCGTTCGCCACGAGCTGCCCGGTGCGACCGGCGTGGGCGTCGAGCAGCCCGTACAGCGAGACGAGGTGGGCGTGCAGAGCGTCCAGCTCGGCCCGGGTGGTGACCAGCGGGCCCCCCGGGATGTTGAGCGCCCGGTGGAAGTCGAGCGCGGCGGTGGCGAAGGGCACGAAGTCCTGCGCGGTCGGGCTGGCGGTGCGGGACATGAGGGTGCTCTTTCGAAAAGAAGGGTCAGGCAGCGAGCGCGAGCGGCAGGGCAGCGGCAGTGAATGCCTCGGCCTGCTGCCAGGTCAGGAGCCTCAGATCGAGCTGGGCGCCGACAGCGGCGGTCTCCACGACGGCACAAGCGGTGCGCAGCTCGTCCTCGGTATCGGCCGAGACGGTCAGCAGACCGGTCAGGGCGACATCGGCATGCCCGGCGATGAGCTGGCGTTCGCGGGATTTGATGTCCTGGTACTCGATCGAGTCCGCCTCGGAGTCGACCTGACCGCGCCGGGCCCGTTCGGCAACATCGGCGATCACGCTGGACTTCTTGCGCTGCACGTCGCGCAGGGCGGCGTCGAGGTTCTTCGGCTCATAGGAGAGCGACAGCGTGCGCCGGACGCCGCCGATGAACAGGAGCTGGTGCAGGAAACCGGCCGACGTCTCGGTGCGCGGCCAGTTCTCCACCCAGTAGGTGGCGTGCACGGCGGAGTCGGTGGCGATGTGGTCCGCCTTTTCGACGACCACGACGGGGCCGGCGGCGGCGGGCTCGGCCTCGGGGCGACCGGCCGTGGACCAGCGGTCGAGTGTCGCCAGCGCCTTCGGGTCGTAGGAGGTACGCACCACGGCGGCGATCTCGCGCGCGGTGAGCCAGCCCGTCGGGGTGAGACCGGCGGTCCGCGCCGCCTGGTCGAACGTGGAGGTGAGCTGGGCGAGGACACTGACGGCACCGGTGAGACCGCCACCTGCCTGGTTGATCAGCCGACGGGCCGCCTTGGTGTCCAAGGACACCGCGACGTACGCCTCGTGCGGGGCGGCTGCGGGGCCGGCGCTCTGGATCAGCTCGTTGTAGATCGCGCCGGCCATCGGGGTGTCAGGTCGGCCGTGCTCTTCCCAGTAGCGGCGCAGCGCGTCGCCGGAGTCGGGGATGGTGCGCTCGATCACCTGGATACGGGCGATCTGCCCGGTACGGGCAAGGGCCGCCAGCGCGCGTCCCCAGCCGCCGACGTTGGCCTGCTGGGTGCCCGGGTCGAGCAGGGCATAGGCGCGGGAGGAGACCTTGACCACCGCGGTCAGCGTCCCGGTGTGCGGGTTGTGGACCGCTCCGTACTTACCGTCGGGAGCAGTGGTCACGCGCAGGCTGGCGGCGGTGCCGGGAAGGTGGAGCAGTCCCTCGCGTGTCGGCCGCCGGGAGGGCCGGGTGAGCCAGAGGAGCTGGCCTCGCATCCGGCGCAGCGCGTAGCGGACGACGATCGGGGCCCAGTCCGCCAGCGCGCGTCCTCGGTGTCGGACGAAGACGAGCAGGGCGATCATGGCCCACAGCGGGATGAGCTGGAGGGCGCCGACCACGCCCCGGGTGAGGATCACGGCGAGAAGGAGAAGGCCGGTGAGTCCGGCGATGACCAACTGGGGGACGGTCAGGCCGAGCAGGACGCCGCGCCTGCTGCGGTGCGGGAACTTCACGGTGGGCGTGGAGGACTGGTGCGTGCCGGACATGGTGGTTCCAGACGGTGGGAGCGGGCGGAGGTCGGGGCGCTCGGCGCTCTTCTGGACGTCATGGCGAAACCTTCCTGCTGGTGGGAGGCGGGGGCGGGCCGTGGAGTGCGGCCCGCCCCCGGGGATGTGGGTCAGGAACCCGACGGCGGCTGGGTGGGATACACCCAGTTCGTCGGCGTCGCGGAGCCGGTGGCCGACGGTCCGGACGCGGGCGCCGGAGTGCCCGAGGCCGAAGGTCCGGGGTCGGCTGGCGGCATGGAGGTCATGTCGCTGCCCGGAGCCGATGCGGCTGCGAGGTGACCGGAGCCGCCCGCAACGCCTTGGGCGGTCGCTTCGGACCCTTCCGGTTCGTCCTCGCCGGGCCGGGTGATCAGCGGCGGGATCCCGGGGCGCTGGATCAGGGCACGGCCCTTGTCGCCGGAGGCGTTGGGGTCCTCGCCGTACCGGAAGCGGGTCTGCTGCTTGGGCGGGCCGGCGTCGATGCCCTCCTTGCTGAGGTTGGTGCCCGAGGGGTTGATACCGGAGGCGACGCCATCGGTCCCTGCACCGGGGACCTGGTTCGGCCCCTGCGGAGCGGGGGCGCCGGTACCGGCCCGCAGCGCGAGGCTGCCTGCGGTCTTTGCGGCTCCTGCGGCGACCGCCATGCCGGCGACACCGGTGCGGTGCATGTCGTCGTGGCCGCCGCCGTCGCTGGCCCAGTGGACGAACTTGTACGTCGCGTAGGGGCAGAGCAACACCAAAACCATCACGACGATGCCGGCCATCGCGTCGGACAGGGCCGCCATTCCGTCGCTGGCGTCGCTCTTGCCCATGGCGGAGACGCCGATCAGGAAAACCACGGTCATCAACAGCTTGGAGACGATCAGGGTGCCGGTGGCCTCGATCCAGCCGCGCCGCCACCGTTTGGCGACTTCCCAGCCGCCGCCCGCCCCGGCGAACACCGCGAGCGCGACCATGATCAGGACGCCGACCTTGCGGGCCACCATCACGCCCCAGTAGAGGAAGGCACCGATCGCGCACCCGAAGGCCACCAGCGCGGGCACACCCCAGCCGAGGCCGTACATGGCCCCCATCTGATCAACCTTGATCACACGACGGATCGCGTCGTCGATCGAGGTGTTGGCGGCTTTGAAGAGGCCGTCGGACAGCGCGTCCACCACGGTGATGGCGACGGTCGTGAAAGCGATGGCGGAGAAGCTGAACAGGACTCCGGTCATGGTGCCGAACGCCGCCTTGGCGAGGGCACGTTCGTCTCGGCGCCAGGCCGCGGTCATGAGCTGGATGCAGAAGATGCCGACGGTCAGGGCGAGGCCGATGGGCAGCAGCAGCTCGTAGTTGTCGCGGAACCACCCGGCGTTGAGGTCGATGGCCGTCGTCTTGTTGACGGCCTTGGCGGCCAGGTCGGCCGCGCTGGACGCCAGCTCGCCCGCCGACTTCGCGATCCACGCGCCGAGACCGTCGGTGACGGTGCCGGCGGGGTTGGTGGCGAAGTCGACAGCGCCGCACACCTTGTCCATCAGCGGGAAGTCGCAGACTCCCATGGGTCGTACCTCCGTTCTGGGGCGAGGGTCAGGGCGCGACGGACGGCATGACGCCGACCAGGGCGCAGGAGTGGTTGGGCCGGCACTGGACCGCGAGGGTGGTGGACCGGCTCTCCGCGCCGCCGGCAGCCGAGCCGTTCCAGCGAATCGACTGCTTGCCGGAGACCGTGACGGCGTAGACGTACGCCTGGGTGATCGCCCCGGGGTCGTCCTGGAGGGCCTGGGTAAAGGCATGTGGGAAGTGCCCCTCGTTGATCTTGGCGGTGGCGACCTGCTTGTTGGCCGCCATCTCCTTCCACAGCACGGCCGAGGGGACCGCCTGGTCGACGGAGGCCGGGTCGGCGTACTTCGACTCCGTGGTCAGCCAGCCGCGCAGCGCCTTGCGCAGCTCGGGCTGCGAGTACGCGCGGGTGTCGTACGACCACAGCGCTGCTGCGGCAGCCTTCCCGTACGTGATCGGGTCGTGGGTTTTCGGGGGAACGGGCAGAGCGCGGGGCTGGGTGTGCGGCCCGGACGGTGCCGCGGGCGTCGAGGACGCCGTGGGCGAACTCGGCGGTGGGGAAGCAGTGTCGGAGGGGCTTCGGCCCTCGCGGGTGAAGTAGGCGGCCAGACCGGCGAGGGCAACTAGGACCGCCAGGACGGCAGTGCCGAGCAGCGCCCGGCGGCGCACGCGAGATGCGCCGCCGGGGTGGGTGGAGTGCTGAGCCATCAGTGGACCTGCGTCCCGAGCGTCGAGAAGAAGGCGACCACGCCGTTGGCCGCGCCGAGCAGAAGGGCCGCGCCAGCGCTGACCAGCACGCCCTTCTTCCCGTTCGCCTCGGCCTGGTGACCGCCCGAGTGGTGACCCCAGGCCCATACGCCCGCGCTGACGGCGAGGGCGCCGACCACGGCGATGAGCCCGAAGAGGTTGATCGAGCCCATTACCTGCTTGAGGACGTTGAGGCCAGGGAGGCCGCCCTCGTTCGGCTTGATCCCGGGGTCGTAGGCGAGCTGTATGACCTGGTCAGCGAGATGCATGGGAACTCCAGTTCGAGTGAGCGCACGCCGAAGCCCGGCGGGGCGAACCAGCGGTGCGAGGGGGAGGTGAGGGGGGGTAGGAGCGCCGGTCAGACGACTCGGCGGGCCGCGAGAATCCGCGATTTCCAGGACGCGACGGTGGTAATCCGAACGACGTCACCGGTGTGCGGGGCGTGGACGATCAGGCCCTGCCCGATCGCCATCCCGACGTGTTCCGGTACGGCGGCCGTCCCCTCGGTGAAGAGGAGGTCGCCCGGCTTGAGGGCATCGACCGAGACGGCCTTGCCGTCCTTGACCTGCGTGTACGTGGTCCGCGTCAGGGTGACCCCGGCGGCCTTGTACGCGCCCTGCATCAGGGAGGAGCAGTCGCAGCGGCCCATCGGGTTCTTGCCGTGGGAGTCGGTGCACGTGCCGCCCCACTGATACGCGGTGCCGAGCTGGCCGAGCGCCCACCGGATCGCCGTCTGCACCTTCGGCGGCGCGGAAGCGGGAATCTTGTACTCGTCCGGCAGCGCGCCCGCCGGGATGGTGCCGAAGCCCGTCCCGTCGCCGTCCGCCGAACAACCCCCCGCGGTATCGGGAGATGGGCTGCCGGTCTCGGCAGGGCCGGACGACGACGGGCTCGGCGATGCGCCGCCGGCCTTCTGCAACAGGGGCTCGATGGCCTTCTGCAGGGCGGTGGCCAGCGGCTCCCATTTGGCGTACGCCTCGGGGAAGCCCGACTTCTGTACCGCCTGGGCGGCCTGGGCGACAGAGAGGGACTGCCAGCCGGAGACCTTCTTGAGCCCCTCGTAGAACTTCGTCGAGGCGTGTACCGGGTCGAGGATCTGGCTGGCCGTGCCCCAGCCCATCGACGGCCGTTGCTGGAAGAGACCCAGCGAATCGCGGTCGCCGTAGGTCAGGTTCCGTAGGCCGCTCTCCTGCAGAGCGGTAGCCAGGGCGACGACCTGCCCGCGGGCGGGGATGTTCATCGCGACGCCCGTGGCCTGGATCGTTTTGGCGTGGGGCACTTGGTCGGCAGGCGCGTCCAGACCCGGCACGGAGACCGAGCCCTTGTCGCCGCCGTCCAGGATGGCCTTCACCTGCTTGGCGACGGCGGAGGCGTCCACACCCTGTGCACCGCCGGTCGAGCACGAAGCCGAGGCGGTCCCGGCACCGACGCCGAGGATCGGCAGTGCCAGCAGGAGTGGTCCGGTGGCGCACAGACCGACGAGGGCTCCCGTCGTCTTCTTCACGGCCGCCGCCGTTCAGCGCGACGGTGGTGCGGACCGGTCGAGGGAGGTGGGTCGGGGCGCGGGGGTGTCAGGGCATGCTGCATCGCAGCGGCTCCTCGGTGTTCGAAGGAGACGCGGTGCCGACTTCTCGTGCAAAGCCGTCGGCACCGCGCCGATGTGCATCCGCCTCTCGGCGGGCCCGGGTCAGAGAAGTTGGTAGCTCCAGGACGCCGGTTTCAGGTCACGCGCGGCAGCCAGCCGCGCTCGTAATCTCAGGCAATGCACGTGGCTCCTCACGGCGCTCGCGGGCAGATGGGCAACATGCCTCCGACGCTGCTCGATTGGACGAGACGGCACGGATAAGCACAGCTCAACGGGGGTGGAGCAGCGCTCCTTCCCGGTGGCACGGCGAGACAGTAGACCGGGATTCCGGCCGCACCAAACGACTGCCGTCCAGGGGCTCGAAGCAGGGAGCTGCCTCGTTAGGCGCGGCCGGAATTCGCCGTTAACCTCCGCTGCAACCTCGCACCGGATGCGCGCCGTTGAGCGCTGCCCGGAGCAGGTCTTTACATCGCCGCGCCCGAAGAGAGGCCCTCCCCATGAGCTACACGCTGCACCGAGGCGACGCCCTGACCGTCCTGAAGTCCCTCCCGGACGAGAGCGTCCAGGCGGTGATCACCGACCCGCCGTACAACTCCGGAGGCCGCACCAGCTCCGATCGAACCGGCCGCACCGCCCGCGCCAAGTACGTCACGAGCAACTCGGCGCACGACCTCGCCAACTTCCCCGGCGAAAACCGCGACCAGCGCTCCTACCGATCCTGGCTCACCGAACTGCTCACCGAGGCGTACCGGGCCTCGACCGAGCACGCGGTCGCGATGGTCTTCACCGACTGGCGACAGGAGCCGACCACCTCCGACGCTCTGCAGATGGCGGGGTGGACCTGGAGCGGCACGATTCCGTGGATCAAGCCGTCCAGCCGGCCCCGCAAGGGCGGGCCGAAGCAGGACTCGGAGTTCATCATCTGGGGGGTCAAGGGCTCCCTCGACAACACCCGTGACCTCTATCTGCCGGGGCACTACATCGCCTCCCAGCCGCGCAAGGGCCGGGTTCACATCACCCAGAAGCCGGTCGAGGTCATGCAGCAGCTCGTCCAGGTCTGCCCCGAGGGCGGCACCGTCCTCGACCCGTTCACCGGCAGCGGCTCCACCGGGGTCGCGGCCCTGCGCGAGGGACGCCGCTTCGTGGGCGTCGAGCTGTCCGCGCACTACGCCGACATCGCCGAGGAGCGGCTGCGGGCCGAACTGACGAAGGACGACTTCGAGCTGGTCGGACCGGAGGCATGAGCGTGAGAGCGAAGAGAGGCCAGGGCGGCCCACAGACGCCAGAGGGGCGGCTGGAGCATCGACTAACCGATGCACCAGCCGCCCCTCCTGTTACGTCAGGCCGCCTCGAACGCCCGCCGAATCAGCGGCGCCGCCTTCTCTAAGGCCTACCGGCAAATGGCTGGCCGCTCGTCGACTGATGGGCACGGATCTGAGACAGGCACGGGCCTCTGCGTGATCATGGAGTTCTCTACGCTCAGTGATCACACGGAGGACCCGTGCCTGCGGTGCCATCTTGCCTGCTCGAACCCCTGTGGGACCAGTTCGCCGCGCTCCTGCCCGCGCGGGGGGCGTTCGTTGCGGACCACCCGCTGGGCTGTCACCGCCGCCGGGTCGCCGACCGGACCGTCTTCGAGCACATCGTGCTTGCGCTGGTCCACGGCTCCGGCTACGAGCGCATCTCCAGTCCTGGATGCTCCGACCGCACTATCCGACGGCGTGTCAAAGAGTGGGCTGAGCTGGGGATATCCGAGAAGGTTCATGCCCTCGCCCTGGAAGCCTACGACCGCACGATCGGGCTGGGGCTGGCCGAGATCTCGGTTGACGGCTGCATCACCAAGGCCCCGTCCGGTGGCGAGAAGGCGGGGCGGTCACCGGTCGACCGGGGCAAGCAGGGACTGAAACGCTCGGTCGCCTCCGACGCCTGCGGCGTCCCGCTCGGCATCGCCTCCGACGGGGCCAACCGGCATGACTCGCCCCTGCTCGGCCCGACCTTGGAGGCGGCCCGCACCCAGGTCGGCGCGATGCCCGAAGGCGTCAACGTCAACCTGGACCGCGGCTACGACAGCGCCAAGTCCCGTGCCCTGATAGCCAAGTTGGGCTTCACGGCCGAGATCGCCCGCAAGGGCGTCCCGGCGCCGATCCAGGCCGGCAAACGCTGGGTGATCGAGCGCACGCACTCCTGGATGAACGACTACGGCAAGCTGCGACGCTGCACCGAGAAACGCGGTGAGGTCGTGGACTTCTACCTCTACCTCGCCGCCGCCCTCGTCACGCTCCGCATGCTCATCCGACGCGCGACCAAGCGTTACCGCTGGGACGGCCGCCCCACCACCCGACGCCTCAAGTGATCCATTTGCCGGTCGGTCTAAGTCGGCTGCCGAGACGATACGGACCTCCAGGTCGCCGGACCCGAGGTGTCCGATACCGCGCATGTCCCGGGTGAAGCCCTCCTCCAGCTCGACCGTGCCGGGGTCGAGTCTGAGGTACACCAGGATCGCCTCGTGCTTCGGACGGAAGATCACCGACGCCACGTTCACCAACCGCCGGTAGGCGATGTAGTGCCGCAGCGACGCCACCTCCACCTCGCCCCACGCCGTGAGCGCCTCGTCCAACTCCGCGTACAGGTGCCGCAGGCACTCCGGCACCGCTCCGCCACCCGCAGGCGGAGAGACCACCGAAGCCGTCGGCACCCTGTCCACCACGGGGGCCCGCTCCCGACCCCGGCGAGACGAGGCAGCGCTCGGGAAGCCGGTCACGGAGTCCATGAGCAGCAACCCCAGCAGGCCACCGTCGAATATCCGGTAGCGCACCAGGTCGATCCGCTCGGGCAACCTCTGCACCGCCACCCGATCGTGGTGCGAGAAGCCCGCTGCGATGCAGATCATCCGCGGACGACGCCAGTCGACGGACTCAGCGGCCTCCGCCCCCAGCACCTTCCGCACGAGCGCCTCGAACTCGTGGTGCGCCGACTCCAGCCAGGACAGGTAGGAGACAGCCTGGGACATCACCCCGCTGTCCGAGCCCTTCTTGAACTCGATCACCACCGGGCTGCCGTTCTCATCGAGCCCCAGGGTGTCGATCCGCCCCCGGTGCCAAGGCCCGGTCGGATACTCCGAGGCCAGGAAACGGACGCCCAGCATCTGCTCCAGGCCGGCCTCGACCCGCCGCTGCAGCTCCACCCCCAGCGCCACCGTCGAGCCGGCCAGCTCGACGTCCCGTCCGTCCGCGTCCTGCCGGAACATCATCAGCTCGGCCCCCCCCAGCGCCCCCTCCCGTGATCGCTATAGAGGTGCAATCAAGAGGACGCTGCGGGTATTCCGCGTCGGGTAGCGGGAAGGGCAGGCAGCTCGACCATGGGATTGGCCGAGTGCAGGACGCCGACATCGCCTCGGGGCGAGAGCCGAGCCCGCGGGAGAGGCGATGACATGAATCTCGACTGGCGAGAGCTCTGATGGTCTTGTCAGTGTTTGTCCGTATGGTTGACCCTCTCCGGTGTTACTGGGGGGTTGCTTTCCCATACAGGGATGGGCGCCGCGTAATATCCTCGGGGCGCCTGTGGCGTCCTAATCGATCCAGTCATCCGAGGTGGACGTCGGATTCTTGATCTTGCCAGAGGTTGTGTGATCTCCTGGTGCTCGTTCTTCTCGTCCGATGGAGGTTGGCGCAGTGCGCAGGCAGCACTATGGGGTGCCTCTGGAGCGGAGCGACTGTCTGGAGCTCAGGCGCCACAGGAACAGTTGCAAGCCCGAGAACTTCGGCAAGTGGCTCGGTGGCTTCGGTGCTGACAAGCGTCTGGCCGTCGACCTCTTCTCTGGAGCGGGTGGACTGAGCCTCGGGCTGGAGCGAGCCGGGTGGACGGTCGCAGCTGCGGTCGACTTCGACGAGCGGGCGCTCCAGACGCACGCTGCGAACTTCCCGGGTATGAGTCTCCACATGGATCTGGGTAATCCTGACGAGCGTGACAGGCTCGTCGAGATACTGGCGCCCGCCAAGATCGACCTGGTGGCCGGAGGCCCGCCATGCCAGCCGTTCAGCAGGGCTGGCCGGAGCAAGATCCGCAGTCTCGTGGAGCATCACGGCCGCGATCCCCATGATCGCCGCAAGGAGCTGTGGAGCGCCTACCTCGACGTCGTGAAACGCCTCCGGCCACGTGCGGTCCTCATGGAGAACGTGCCGGACATGGGTCTCGGCGACGACTTCTTCGTGGTACGCACCATCGAGGAGCAGCTGGAGGACCTCGGATACGCGACGCAGATCCGTCTCGTCGATGCGTGGAAGTACGGCGTTCCGCAGCACAGGAAGCGACTGATCCTGCTCGCGAGGAACGACGTGGAGTGCTTCTCGTGGCGGCAGGAACTGGAGCACGATCAGCGGACCACGCTGCGTGACGCCATCGGTGACCTGCCGGTGCTGCCTGTCGTGCCCACCGAGCGTGTCGGGCAGCGCGAACTCCCGTACGAGGAACCGTCCGAGCTTTCCAAGTTCGCTCAGGACATGCGTAAGTGGGCGCGCAAGGACCGGGTGTGGGACCACATGACCCGACGGGTCCGGGCGGACGACGCCGAGATCTTCTCCAGCATGGACTCCACCACCCTGTACTCGCAGATCTCGCCGGAACTGCAGCGTTACAAGGCCGACCACTTCACGGACAAGTACAAGAAGCTCGACTGGTCGGATCTCAGCAGGTCGATCACCGCCCACATCGCCAAGGACGGCTACTGGTACATCCACCCCGACCAGGAGCAGCCACGCACCCTCACCGTGCGGGAGTCGGCACGGGTGCAGACCTTCCCGGACAAGTTCCGCTTCGCGGGCACGCGCAGTGACGCCTTCCGTCAGATCGGTAACGCGGTGCCGCCTCTCCTGGGTGAGGCCGCGGCCGAGGCGCTGCTGCCGGTAGGTGACGGGCAGCCGGCTGAGGGCGGACTCCGACCCCACTGGCGGACGGTGCGAGAGGACCTGACCGCTTGGGCCCGGGGACAACGTGACGCGGAGAACTGGTACCAGCTGCCGGGCAGGCACATGTCAGGCTTGCAAGCTGCCGTGGTGGCCATACTGTCCGGGACCAGGATGCGGCCCGCCCAGTTGTCGGCGATGGTCGAGGTCGTACGGGGGCTGACGTCACTGAACACGGCCTCACTGGAGGCGCTCGCCACGGCTGCGCCGACCGAGGCTGCCAAGGTCCGGGTCGCCCGGCTCTCGGTGATGGTCGGCGAGTCCAGCGCCTGGGAGGACGAGAAGAAGGTCCGCGAGTCCCTGATGCTGAAGCCGGCGGAGGCGACGGTCTACCGGCTGCTGATCGCGGAGGACCTTCTGTGGGTCGGGCAGGGTGCACTCCGCGTCGCCGCTCGTTTGCACGGCAGCGCTTCGGACCGTACGAACAGGCTCAGCGACGGTCGAGTGGACCTGGTGAAGCTCGTCGGGGCAGGCGAGGACGCGCCCCTGCGCATGGCAGCTCTCCGCCTCATCGGGACCAGTATCTGCAGGGCCAAGGAGCCTGTCTGTGATGCCTGTCCTCTCAGCCAGTACTGCGCTGACAGGGAAAGTCTCTCGGGCGATCACCTGTTCACGGAGGTGCCGAACGAGACGAACGATCGGGAGACGGTGCCCGCCCAGTCGCGTCAGGCTGGTCGCACCGTCGGGCGACGCTGAGCGCAGCGCCCTCGACGTCCGTCCGGATCTCGCACTCCCAGACACGGACGACGGTCCACCCGGCAGCTTCGGCCGCAGCGGTGTTCCGACGGTCCCGTTCCTCGTTGGTCTTGATCTTCGCGGTCCACAGGGAGGCGTTCGGACCGCGGAACGTCTTCGGGCCGTGGACGGGGCACCCGTGCCAGTAGCACCCGTCGACGAACACCGCGACGCCGTGCCTGGGCAGGACGAAGTCCGCCGTGCAGCGGGCGGCCACCTTGCGCTGTAGCCGGAACCTGAGGCCGAGCCGGTGCACGGCCCGCCGCAGAGCGACTTCGGGTTTGGTGTCCCGGGAGCGCCGACCGCGCAGGTGGCCGCTCTGCTCGGTGCGGACCCATCCCTTGACGGCAGCTTCCTCATCTGGTGCCATGGTTCGTCCCCAGGCCGACGTCGCTCCTATAAGGGCGAGAGTGCCACACTCGTCCCATGCTTCGTGAACCAGCAGAACTCCGTGTCGACGACCGCGGCCGGGTCGAGCTCCCCCTCGGCCTGCTCGCAGAGGCCGGCATCGCCCCTGGGTCGGGTCTTCTGGCCTTCAGCGACGGAGACGGACGGATCGTGCTCCGTCGCGCCGAAGACGCCATGAGGGATCTCCTCGAACGCGGGAAGCTCTGAGGCCGACGAGCTGCCAGGTTCAGGCTTCCGAGACGAACCCGAGGGACAGAGCCCTGTTGCGTGCGTGTAGCGCCTGAACCGCTTGCGGCTCCGGGATCTCCTGACCGAGTTCGAGTCGTCTGCCAACGTACTGTGCCAGCTGCCGCTGGGCGGGCACGAGATTGCGTGTCTCCTTCGCCCACCGCTCGACGGCGTACCACTCGTCCGCCGGGATCGACGCCACCTCGTCGCAGGCGCCCTGGCTACCTCCTGAGCCCCCTGCGAGAGTCTTCTCGTCCAACGGATGCTCGAGGAGCTCCGCCTTCAGGTCGGCGGGCACGGACCATGGCACGCGGGAGACCGCGTCCCAGCACACGACCTTCTTCGCCCACTCGCCCACGTGGTTTCCCTCACGCGGCCTGGTCACCACGCGCATCACCCTGGGACAGAGGTCGTCGATCGCCGCCTTGACCGCGGGGGAGACCTGCTGCTCCCGCCAGATCCTGTCCAGGTCGATGCGCTGGTTCGTCGCGAGCGACAGACGGGCCACGGTGTACGCCGTGATCATGCTCTTGTAGCTCCCGGCCTCGTGGCTCGCCGCGATGCGGTCGACCGCTTTGAAGAGGACGGCCATGGCGATCACACGTTGGCAGTACTGGACGTCGACCTGCGGGGTCGCCTCGTCGATGCGGTCCATGAACGCGACGAAGTTCTTCTGTGCGCCACGGCTGACCTGGAACGGGAGGTGGTTCCAGGAGTTGCAGTACTTCGCCAGGTCCGCCTTCGTGAACTTCCGGTTGGTCGGATTGAGGTTCTTGAAGGCGCGCTGCCTCGCCGGAGTCCGGGCCTTGGCCAACTCGTCGGTGTACTGGCCGCGCGCCCGCTCGTAGAACCAGTGAACCTCTTGGCCGCTGCCGTCCGTGGCCGGCGCCCACAGGGAGCGGGTGATCCGCTGCACGGCCACGTGGTACTCGTGGTTCGAGCTGAAGTCGACCATCGTCACCCGGTTCTGGGTGTTGGAGTACTCGGAGATCATCGGGACGATCTCCGACAGACGCTCGGGGGAAACTTCCGTCAGCTTCATCTGAACGGACACGTGCGACAGGTCCGCCTTGTCACGGCTTCTCGCGTAGTGCAGGGAGGCTGTCGTCTGACCGCCGTTCACGACCTGCAGTCCGTGCACGCGGCGGACACCGGTCGGTCTGCCTTCGGCGTCGTGAACGAAGTCGACCTGCGAAGCGGTGGCCGTGATGCCGTTGTTGTACGCCAGGAACCTTCCGGGGGAGTTCAGAAGTGTCTCCCGGATGCCGCGGTTGACGGTCCCACGGGCCTGTAGGAAGGAGCGGACGTTCAGTTCGAGGAGCCTGGTCCCGTGTTCCCCGTACAACTCGGCGAGCCTCTGGCCGGGAATCACGGTCATGGTCACCGAGTGGTCGGGTTCGCTGCTGGGTGCTGCGACGCATGGCAGCGGCGGGACGAACTCGACGACGATGGGTTCGCTGATGCTGCCGGAGGTCTCGTGACGGTGCAGGCGCGCGAGGTCCCACACCTCGTGGGTCACCGGGAGGCCGTCGAAGTCGGTGGGTGGCACCGCGGTGCCGGTGCTGACGCGGTTGCTCAGCAGGAAGAGCCGAACTCGCTGTACCTCGGTGAGGGACTTCTCCACCGCCGCGCACATGTCGTAGACGTCGAAGGACTCGTCGATGTGCTGGCGCAGCCCGTCCCGGCAGCGACGGACGAACGTGAGGAGCCGTCTGAAGTAGGACTCGACCAAGCCCTTTGTGAGCTTGGAAGCCAACGGCTCCATGTCGAAGTCCGTGACGAACAGGTCGAGACACTCACCCGTGTCCCCGATGCCGTAGCCGTGGACCAGGTGACCGTGCGAGCCGTGGAAGGCGCTGAACGTGTTGGAGGCGATTCCGCCCTTCTCCAGGTCCTCGAACACGCGTCGCGTGAAGGCCTCGGGAGTGGTCGTCCCCTCGGCCTCGGCCGTGGCCTGGACGTCGACGACGACGTCGTGGGCGTACTGGTACAGGTCGAGTTCAGGCATGGGTCCCCCCGATGAGTGCGGTCACCTCGTCGGCCGTGGCACGGTACCGATCCAAGGCCGAGATGCTCAGGCTGTACGTGCAGTCGCCCACTCCCTCCGGCAGGTCGGCTTCGACGAGCCTCGGAAAGGCGTCCCGTACGTGCCAGGAACGCAGGTCTCGGAGGGTGTACCGAGGCTCTTCGTACAGGTCCCGGTGGCTCGGGAGATAGCCGGCCCTCACGAGCCGGCCGTCGAAGTCGGCGCGTACGGCCGTGCTCGTCAGCTGCTCACGTACGCGGTCCACCAGGCGGTTCAGACTCTCGCCGGAACCACCTCGACGTTCGTCGAGCATGACCAAGGACAACAGGAGTGCGGGCGTTCCCGTGTTATCCAGCTGGCGTTCGCTCGCGATACGGATGTTGCGGGGGCGCTTGGCCGTGCTGGCCTTCGTCTCGATGGCCACGGCGGACAGGTGGAAGTCCTGGTTGGCCCCGCTCGGTCCGGCCCAGGAGCCGACGGCTTCGGACGCCCCGACGACTGGCAGGACGCGGTCGCGCAGCAACAGGAGCTCGCCGACGAGCCCGCGACGGGCCTCGGGACCGAGACCGTCCTTGCCCACGGAGCGAAGAAGGTCCTGCCAACGCTCGAACCGCTCCACAGCCGCGGTCAGGGCTGCCGCGGCTCCGGGAGCTCCCCTGACGGTGTCGGCGACGTCGGTGACGAGAGGGTTGAACACCTCGCGGTGCTCGTCCGCGGTGAGGACCACCTGCAGCTCGTACTCGAGCCGCGACACGGCACTCAGGTTCATCTCCAGGCCCGCCGCGCTGGGCAGGCGGGTCACGGAGCGCACGATGTGGTCCGCGGAGCGTGCGTCGGTCCTGAGTACGAGCATCCGTCGGTGCGCCGGGTGGGAGACGGACAGAAAGACGTCCAACGGGGCGTCGGGGTACAGGCGGATGCTGGATCGCCCCTGGGCGGTCTGAGGCGCCTCGAGGTCGCGCCACTCGGCCTCCGTGATGGTCACTCCCCGTCCCCCTCGTCGTCCAGGGCGTCGAGGCCCTCCTGCTGCCAGATGCTGTTGACGACGTACTCGGTGTCGGACTGGTGCTTCGAGAGCGGAAAGCTCACCTTGAAGCCAACGAGCGGCGACTGAGGGGAGGCGTTCTCGGACGCCGGCCGTTCGACGAGGTAGACGAGCAGCAACGCCTGGTCGGGTCGTCGCTGCCATCGGAGATGATCACCTGAAGGGGTCTGGGGCACCTTGTCACGCTTCTTGATGGCCGCCGCCTTCTGCGTCGCCTGGAGGGCGGCCAGAACCTGGTCCTTCTCGAGGTCGAGGTGCTCGTCGGGAGGGCTGAGCAGACGACGGATCGTGTGCCGGCCGTCCCTCTCGGTGTCGTTCAGCGCCGTGCGCTCCACGGGTCCCACCTCGTGACCGGAGACGTTCTGGTAGTCCGTGGACGCCCTCTTCCCGACGAGCACCACCGTCCACTCCAGAAGCTCTCCGACGGCCGTGCACTGTTCGATGTACTTCGCGATGAAGCGGGGGCGGACTCTCTGCGCCATACGGTCCGTCTCGTAACGGCTGAGAAAGTCGACGACGGCGTCGGAGGTCACCTGTGACCACGTCACGTTGGCACCCGTCGTCTCCTGCCGCCCTGTGGAGTGGGCTTCGAGTCTCCGGACGAACTCCTCGAGGACCTTGAGGTTGTGCTCTGGGACCCCGTCGGAGAGCTTGAAGATCACCGTCTCCGGCCCCTCCCCGGAGTAGCTGAGCATGACCTTCGTGCCCTGGCGCATCTTGTTGGCGGCCGTGACGGCGAGCCCGAGTGACGAGGCACGGACCTTCAGTCCGAAGTTCCTCGGGCTGAGGTCCAGCGCCGCCATCTCCTCGACCTCGCGACGCAGTTCGTCGGTCGCAGCGGTCACCTCGATGTACTTCGCCTGCAGGTCGGGCGTGGTGTACAGACGGCAGAGATCCTCGTGCCCCGGTCGGTAACCGAACCAGCGTCCCATCTGGAGCAGGGTGTCGTACGTGGTGGAGGTACGCAGGTAGTAGCTGACGGTCAGCCCCTCCAGAGTGAGGCCCCGGGAGAGCTTCTGGCCCCCGATCGCGATGACCGAGAGACCGGTCCGGCGGTGCTCGTAGTAGTCCAGGGCGTCGCGAGAGGCGCCGTTCACTGTCTTTACCACGATCTTCCGCAGCGCGGGCATCAGCTGGTTCGACACGTCGTCCCAGGTGACGCGCCGGGCCTCGTCCGCAGGGAAGTGGTCTGTCGTGGGTGCGAAGTCGCCCTCCCACAGGGCCCGGAGCCCGGCCGTGCGTTGTGCTGCCTGCCCGTATCGGTCACGGAGAGAGTCCACGAGGAGGCGCAGGTAGTCGTCCACCTGGTCGCGGACGATCCCCTGGACCGCCGTGAAGCGGGTGACGTGCACGAGCATGGAGTTGTGCACCTTCGTCTGTCCCCGTACCCTCCGGGCGGCGCTGGCGATGACGAACGAGTCGATCGCGTCGCGGAGGGACTGCGGAAGGTCGTCGGAGGGGACGAACGAGGACTTGTGCTTGCTCGGGATCCAGCTCTCCGAGTCGGCTACGGGTCGCACGAGGGGCAGAGGAGGAACGTCCTCCTCGTCGTCGTTGTCGGTCCGGAGCCCGAACACGCGTTCCGGACCAAGATAGTTGGTCGGCGAGGGCAACGTGCGGATGAAGCTGTCGGGGAAGAGGTCTGCTCCGAGTTCGACGTGGTTGACGTCGGGGTCGATGTAGATGTTGGCGAAGGGAGTGGCGGTGTACCCGACGTACGCCGACTTCTCGAAGCTCTTCATGAGCTCGCGGATCGCGCCGTTCGTCTTGGTCGGGTCCGCGTCGGGGTCGCGCTCGGTGTTGATGGAGGCGTTGTCCGCCTCGTCGTCGATGACGAACAGGGGAATATCGCGTACGACCTTGTTCCCCGTCTCGTCCTCGGTGCCTTGGACCTCGGTCACCCACGTTCGCAGGTACTCCAGAATCCTCCAGTGCTTCTTGACGACGAGGACCACCGGGAAGCGGCCGAGCGGGAAGTTGACGGCGTTGGCGGCCTGGCGGCCGAAGTCACCCTTCTCCGAGCTGTTGGTGGGGGACGCGATGTCGAGCTTCTTGACCCCCGGCATCCGTCCGGCACCCATGAGGCGGGACTTCCCGTTCTGGTTGGACCGCTGCTGGTGCTGTGTATCGAACCCGAGCAGCCCCTCGTCGACACGGAGCTGGGTCTGGCTCCGGAGGTCGTTGTGGATGCCGGCGAGGATCACTACGAACTGGTATCCCGCGTCCACCGCCTTCGCGGCCAGACCGATGTACTGGCCGGTCTTTCCTGACTGCACCTGACCGATGACCAGACCCGTCCGACGCCAGGAGCCGACTCGGCGAGGGTCCTCGAGCTGACTTAGGACCTCGTCTGTGCTCTGGTCCAGCCGACGAACGACTAGCGGGGGGAGGCTGCGTACGTCCTCCAGGTAGCGCCGGTAGCGCTCCCAGAAGTCCCATGCCCGGTCGTTCTTCGCCTCCGGCAGCCACGGTTCGTGTCCGCTGTCGCTGTCCAGGCCGGAAGAGCCTTCCTGGAACACGGCTGTCAGGACCTCGATCTCCTTGGCCAGTTGGTCACGGTCGAGAACCTCGCCTTGGCCGGCGAGCATCCCGAAGATGACGGTCACCGCGTTCTGCACTTCCTCCGGCGACGGCTGACGGTCCTGCGACAGCAGTGCCAGCACCAGACGACGGGCCTTGGCAAGGGACTCCGACGAGTTGTCGGGGGTGGAACTCACGGCAGACCTCCGGCTGAGCGGGAACGGCATGGGGCAGATTACGCGCGGACACTGACAACGGCCTCACCCGTTCCAGAAGCCCTGCATCTGGTCGAAGGGGGGCATGGTCCGCAGGCGTTCGCGGGCGGCCGCAGGGGAACGGCCGTCCGAGACCAACGCCTCGTAGATCCGCTGTGCGACCTCCGTGGCCCCTGCGTCGGCGGGACCGGGGCCGCCGAAGGGCTCGGGGTCGTCGCTGGTGTCCGTCTCGTGCATCACACGGAGGGCGGTGACCGGCACGGTCTCCTCGAGCAGGCGGATCAGGGCACGAACGTCGTCCGGGCTCGCACCGCCGGCACGCAGCGCCGCCTTCACGAGGGGATGACCACGGTTGACCCGGCAGGTGACCCGGTCCTCGGACCGACGCACGTTCCACGCGTACAGCAGCGGGTCCCCGTGCGTGCGCGCCGCGATCTGCCCGCGGTACCGCAGCACGTCGGAGGCTCGTCTCCTGGCCTGCAGGGCGATGCGTCGCAGGTGGGAACGAAGGGCGACGGGCGGCACGACGCTGGACTTCCGCACGTCGACCATCCACTCGACGTCGGTCTCGGCGGGGATGTCCACGGCGATCCGGGCCAGGTTGTACTTCTCCTCGCGGCGTAGCCCGCGTTGTCCGAGCCAGTCGCCCGCCAGGATCAGACGGTCCCGGCGGTAGACGTAGAACCCCTGCTGGTCCAGCCATCCACGTGGGCCTCCGGCCTTCTCGTACTCGTCCGGGGTGAGCCTCTGAGCGCTCGGGAGGACGAACGCCTCCACCCGTACGGAACCCGATCCCAGCGGCAGGCGCTCGACGGGAAGTGGCTGTACGGACGGGTGGCGGGCGAGGAAGGGATCCCAGGGCGTGACGGGGGTACCGGACACCCGGAGGTTGAGCCGGCGGCCTCCGGTGAGGAACCGCGCGAAGACCATCCCCAGGTGGGACTCGGTGCGCGCGGACTCCGCGTAGAACTGCTTCTGGGTCCGTTCGTCCTCCACCGTCACCGCGCCGCCGTGGTAGCCGTTCAGGCGCCGCCACAACACGACCGTCCCGTGGTCCGCCGTCCCCCGGATCCGCTCCAGCAGTTCGGTCGTCGCCTCGTCCGCGCCGCGGAGCAGCCGCCACTGACCGGAGGTCTCGACGACGTCGAGGTCCCAGGTGCGCACGTGCCATTCGCCGGACCTCGCGGTGGCGACGCTGAGCTGCCGGGCCTGGGAGAAGGACGCGGACTTGAGACCCACGCCGAAACGCCCGAGATCGGTGGCACTGCGTGTTGCCGCGGGGCCGCGCGCGGCGACGGTCATGGCGGTCACGAGGTCCTCGGCCGTCATCCCGGCACCGTCGTCTGCGACGGCGATCCACGAGTCCTTTCCGGCCCAGGTGAACTCGACGTCGACCGTTGACGCCCCGGCGGAGATGCTGTTGTCCACGAGGTCCGCGATGGCGGCAGGAAGCGAGTACCCGAGAGAACTGAGGGAGGCGACCAGGCCCGCCGGCTCCGGAGCCGCGATGTCGTACGTCACGCCGATTTTCCAGCCTACTTCCGAGTTCTGGTGATGGATATGATTATCCACCGGCATCGCTACCTGCAGGGGATGTATCGCCGTCCCGAGAGGACGCACAAGCACCGTGCTCTTAGTGGTTCGGCTGGTTGACCGGACGAGTTCACATGACGCGTCAGACAGCCGATGTCCAGGCTGACTCGCTACCCGAAGCGGGGGCGCCAGGAGCTCGTGCGTATCCCGAGCGCGTCGACGTGTACTCGGTGTCGGCCCACGGAGATCGACCGTTTCCGCACGTCGAAGTGCACCCCTCTGGCCGGGAGATCCGGGCTCCTCAGGGCGGTCACCAAGGAACCGAGGTCGGGCGGCGTCCCCAGCGCCTGCACGTAACGGAGAGAGGTGGCGTGCATGTCCGGAACGGGAAGAGGGCGCGTGGTGAGCTGCTGCGGCGTGCCGACGCACCAGGTCCAGCCGATCGAGTCGAACGAGGGCCAGCTTCTCGGCAGACGAGCACTCGCGGCACCCGATCGGAGCTCGCCTCTGAGACGGTCCAACTGCCGTGCTGCAGAACTGATCCAGCTCTCTACCTTCATGCCCTCGTGCAGGGACAGGGCTTCGATCGGCCACTTGATCTCGAGACAGAGGCCGAGCCGACGGGCCGGGTCCACGACGACCACGTCCAGATCGCCGGCAGACCCGCCGTCGGTCCTGGCGGCCGGGACGCGCTCGGCTACCAGGGCGCCCGGGGTGGCGCGCAGCCAGTCCGTCCAGGCCGTCGCACGTGCACCCTGCTCCCTTCCGATGCGGCCGAATCCACCAGGCGCATGAGTGGCCGAGCGAAGCATGATCGCGTCCACGGTTCTCGGCGTCAGAAGGGGTGGGCAGATGATCACGACGTCGTCGTGGCTGATCAGGGGGGAGGTCCTACAGGACCTGCCGGGTCGGTAGGTGAGTCTCTCCACCACCAGAGCCTGGTGCGCCTCGGACACGTTCGGGCACATCTCCGCGATGACGGCGAGCAGCTGGGAGGTCGGCATGTGCGCGAGCGTCGCCTCCAGACGGGAGAGCCTGTGCGCGGTGTGCTCGCTCAGAGAGGCGATTCCCATGATCACGGCCAGGACGCTGGTCATGTCACCGGCGGTCATCCCCTCTCCGAGTTGGAAGGAGTCGGGAACCTGGCCCTCGGGTACCGACTGCCGGTACACCTCGATCGTCGCGGCGGCCCGCTGGACAGCTGCCTTGAGGACCTCCGGCGGTGGACCGCCACGAAAGTCGACGACTCGGGACGAGATCCACTTCCGCTCCACGTCGGAGAGCAGGGGTACGCCCGTGGGACGCGCGTCCTGCTCGAGGATCATGTCGGCCACTTCGGCGGAGGCGTCCCAGCGGTGACGCACGCGGAAGTCGCCTCTCGTCATGCGTACGTCGTAGGCACCGCTCCGGATGCTGGCCTCCAAGGGGTCGAACCGCTGGGCTGCCACCGCAGCGAGGACGATCTCGTCGGCGTCCCCTTCCGAGCACGCACCAGTGCCGACGGGTTGGTCGTGATGCCACGCGACGAGTTGCGCGAGAACGCTTTCCCACGGAACGTCCGTCGTGACTCCCGAGTTGATCTCCATCGCGCGGACTCTGGCCGCGGTCCGGAGCAGGTCGTAGATCCGCTCCGGACCGGAGTTCCATCCGCGCAGCGTTAGGGCCCGGTCCCGGGCGTCGGCAAGGACGCCCAGCAGGTCCTGTTCTGGTCTCACGCAGAGCTCCACTCGTGCACTTCGGTGGTCGGGAGCCCTGCGTGTCGACAGGGCGGGTCGGGGACGGCCGTCGGGCTCAGAGACTCGGGTCCCAGTACCCGACTCTCGAACCGTCCGGGGAACCGAAGAGATGCCAGCGGGAGAGGTTACGGTTCCAGGACTGACAGGCCGTCTCGGGCAGCTGCAGGCAGCCGTGGTCGGCACCCTCGTTCGTGATCATGCAGTTGGGGTCATACAGGCAGGAGTCGTTGTCGACGGAACGGCTCACGACCGCGTCGAGGTTCTGCTCCAGGACGGTCCTCATAGCGCCCAGGCTGAAGTCGCTGCCCCCGTTGGGGTAGACGGCGAAGGCCAGGTCGTACGGGAACAGGTACTCGGACAGGCTCGTCTCGCTGTACCCGCTGTCGACCGCCAGCGCCCGCAGGATCTGGTGCGACAGGGAGTGCAGCAGTCCGAACAGCTCGTGCACCGGGAGGTCGGGGTGTCCCGGAGCGGGGCGTACCTCGTGGGAGAGAGCCTGGCCGTTACTCGGACCGAGCTGGTGTACAAGCCACTGGGCGACTCCGCCGGCGTCGTCAAGCGTGCGTCGGCTGACGAGATCGTTTCGAACCATCCAGCGGCTCACCCGGTCCCGGTCCACCGGGAAGAGCAGGGCTTCCGCCTGGGTGGGGTGTGCGTAGAGGAGGGTCTTCTCGGGAGCACCCCGTGACACGCGACCACGGTAGGGCACCAAGTCCGCCTCCTCGGGGCTGAAGCCGGTTCGGCTGTAGCCGATCGCGAGGTAGGTGATCGGTAGATCACTCACCAGACAGGTGTCACGGCTGAGGCCGGCGGCTGCCAGGACCCCGGGGTAGCGTTCGTAGAGCGCGCGCCGCTCCGGGTTGCGCGCTTCCCGCTGCAGTCGGGGAACCCCGAGGCGTTCCAGATTGAGAACGCGACGGTAGGTGTGCAGCTCGGCCGCGAGCCCACGGGCGTCGTCACTGCCTGCGTCGAGCCCGAGGGCCTTGCCCACCCGGTCCCGCAGATGGTCCACCTCGACAGGCATGAAGCGTGCCCGCAGGGCACGCGCCTGGTCGTGCAGACCGGCCTCCTCCATCACCCGGATGCTCTCCACGACCTCGTCGGGGACGTCCACCGTGTGCCCGTCCGTGAGCCGACGGAACTCGTCCTCGGTGATCTCCCCGAGCCACCAGCCGAGCACGGCCGCGGTGTACAGCGGATTGCTCTGCCGGGTCGCCTCCTCAGTCGTCGTCACGTTCACGAGGGTGAGCCCGTGGCCGACGTGCGCGGTTCCCGCCGAGTGAAGCAGGGGGTTCATGAACTTGTCCGGGTAGCTGCACGAGGAGTTGCCGCAGCTCCACTGCACCCCCAGAGGAAAGCCACAGGTCATGCACTCCCAGCGGAAGTCGCGGAACCGACTGGCGCGGTCGTCGAGCCTGAACCGCGTGTGCCCCCTGGGGCACTTGCTCGGGGGGTACATCGGCGACGTCTCACCGCACTTGTGCGCGAAGACGAACTGGAGCTGCCGGTTACCGACCACGCCGCCGCAGGCCGGACAGGCCGGCGGCCAGTCGTCGGTTCCGGGCCGAGGGTCGCCGGCCGTCCAGACGTGCCCGCACCCGGCCCTGGAGCAGCGCACCACCCGGGGCCAGACGCGACAGAAGACCTTGCCCGGGACCACGACCTCGTAGTGGCGATCGGCGAGTCGGTCCTGGTCACCGGGAAACTCGGGTGCGCGGTCGGAACCGGGGACGAACGCACGTCCGGCGGTCCGCCATCTGCGAACGAACCTCATCGCCTCCTGCACGAGGTGGTCACGATCCAGGGAGGGACCGTCGAACTCCTCGTCACGCCCGAGCTGGATCACCTGCGTGGTGTACCCGCCACGGTGGTCGAAGGTCTGGCCGGGCCGGAACCTGAAGAGGACCTGGCCACGGTCGCGTGACATCTCGTCGTTCCTGGGGTTGAACGCCATCACGACCTCCGGTTGTCGGACACGACGTGGAAAGGGATGCCTTCGGAGACGTCGCGGAGACTCGTCATCGGTCGACACTCGAGCCCTAGGTAGTCGCCTGTCGCGCGGTACCCCCGGTTGTTTCCGCCGGCGAGGGTGGCGGAGGCGCCTGCGGAGCGGAGGCTGGCGATCGCGTGCTCCACCATGTCCTCCAAGTCGCTCCGGAGTTCCTGTCCCTCCGGTCGATGGGTCTGGAAGACCGCGTGGAGCGCCTCGAGCAGCTCGGTCAGCTGGACTCCGTCCAAGCCGCCACGGGCGGGGTCACGGAGAGCAGCCTGCATCTTGGAGAGGTCGTGCAGATGCCCTGGGGCATTGCCCGCCTGCCACCAGTCGCGGTTGGCGATCTGGAGCAGATGACCCATGAGGATTCCGGGAAGGGTCCTGCGTACCGCGAACCGGCTCCAACGGTTGATCGCCACTGGTTCGACCATGCGGTCCAGGTACTCGTGGAACTTGCCGTGGTAACGGTAGTGCGAACGGTCCCGCTCCCGTACCGGGTTGAAGAGCATGAACACGAGTCCGTGGTGCGCGCGGCCGACTCGTGAGGACGCCTGGATGTACTCCGCCATCGACCTGGGCATGCCGTTGAACAGCATGAAGTTCAGTCGGTCCACGTCGACCCCGTGGCTCACCATGCTCGTGGCCACGACCATGCCCGTCTCGCCGTTGGGGCTGCTCAGGTCGTCCAGGACGCCACGCACCTCGTCCAGGCGCGTCTCGCTCTTCAGCTCGGCCACTCGGAGGTCCGGATAACCTTCCCTGCGCAGCGCTTCGTTGACCTGTGTGTCCAGCGAGCGGCGGATACGGCCGAAGTCGACGAGCGTGGTGGCGTACGTGAGGCTCGTGCGGTACAGGTCGACGACCGCACGAAGCTCCTCCTCCGGCCACGCTTCGAAAGCTGGCGGGAGTTTGCGGCGCTGCTCGAGCTTCCACAGGGCTCGGTGTGCGGAGGTCAGGATCCTGACCAGCGTCATCTCCGCGGTCCCCCGGGTCGGCATGACCCCGACGAATCGACGGAGGGGGAGCCCTCGGTCCAGGCGCCAGTAGAAGCTCTCGTCGAGGTTGGGCCCCGGGAGGGGCACCACGACGGACCGGAGGCCGAAGAGGTGCTCGCTCTGGCGGTCCTCGCCCCGGATGGTCGCAGTCGTCGCCACCACCTTCATGCGGACTCCTCGCCCGTCGGCCCGGTGCCTCGACGTCAGGGTGCGCTGCACCTCCGCCAGGAGCCCTTCGTAGTGCCCCGAGAAGGCCCCGAGCTCCTCGTTGACCATGTGCAGTTCGTCGATGATCTCCAGGGAGGGGGAGGGGTCGTAGAGAGGTGCCTTCAGGGGCCCGGGAGCCGTCTTCGGATGACCGGGCGCGTGGCGCTCGTGGCACTTCCCGCCCCGACCGAACCCGTGCTGCGGGCACCAGCAGTCGACGTCCCCCAGGAGCGCGCCGAACTTGTCCGACAGTCCGACGTTGGCCAGCTTGTCCAAGGTGCCGACCACGACCGTGGGCAGGTAGCGGTAGATCTCGGTGTCCACCACGACGATTGGCAGGATCTTCCCGCACTGCTCGTTGCCGCAGACGTGCTTGAGCCTGAGCTCCTGAGGATCGGGGGGCGGGATGTGTACCGACCGTTCACCGCAGTAGGGGCAGTCGTGTACGAGTCGGTACGCATGCCGCTCTGCCTCGCTCGACCGAAGGCGGTCGAGCGTGCGATCGGACGTGAGCGAGTTGGGGGTGTTGCCTCCGCCGGCGTAGAAGCCGATGAAGAAGGGCCACCCGGGATTGCCGCCGACCTTCTTGATGCGGTCAGCGTTGCGGCCTCGGACGATGTCAGCGGCAGCAATGACGTCGAGTTGCCGCTGCGTCTGCTGCAGGGTGAGGAGCCGGAGGGGGAAGCGGCACCAGGCCGAGACCCCGACCTCCTTTCCTCTGGTCCGGTCGTAGAACATGCACACGAGGACCAAGCCGAGATAGGCCTCCGTCTTGCCGCCTCCGGTCGGGTACCAGACGACGGTCGCCGCTTCGGTGGGATCCACGTCCTGGTCGTCACCCCAGAGTCCCGGCGTGAAAAGCTCCTGGGGGTGCTCCCGCCAGGCCAGGGCGCCGATCTGGCTCACGATGGCCACGAGCTGGAAGAGGCGCCACCCTCGGTTCGGTCGCTTTTTCCGCGTGTTGAGCTCCGTCATGGACTCGTTCGCGAGCTGGAACGCGGTCAGCAGACGGGCATCCCGCCGCAGCCACGCGATGCCGTCGCGGAAGCGGGCGACCTCCAACGCCGCGGCCTGGCGGTCGGACTCCTTCCGGCGGGCCAGATCCGGCCTGTCCTGGAGGTCCTCCGTGCTCCACGCGGGGGCGTCGAGATACGCCTCCATCTCGTCGGCGAGGTCCTCCAGAACCGGCAGCGGGTCCGCAGCGAGCGCCGAATAGCCCCAGCGTTCGTCCGCGCGGGCCACCGCGCGATGGGTGTCGTGCTGCGGTACGGGCACGCTGCGGACGGAGACGAGCCGGCCGTCGTGCCACCGCGGCTCGACACCGCAGTTGTTCGCGTACGCCCCCAGGTCCCCCGAGTAGCGGTAGGCGTCGGCTCCGAGATCCATCACGATGGGCAGGAGACGGTCACCGTCGATCTCCAGTCCCGCGCGGAACAGGGCGTTGTCCCTCGCCTCGTCGCGGCGGCTGCGGCCCGCGTTCCTGCCCTTTCCCTGGACGGTCACGACCGGGTCCGCGGCGAGGTTCTGCAGGGTCGCGGTCACCCGGAGCCGTCCCGGGGCCACCGGCCTCGACGTGATGACGACGTGTGCGGCGGGGGCCGGTACCACCGGATCCCCGGCCACCTCTAGGGCCAGCCACTGCTCGAAGGACCTGTCGTCCTCCATCGCCGCAGGAGGCACCAGACGCTCTCGGCGGTCGTTGCCCACACGACGATCGATCCGCGGATCACGGAGCGCCAGCTCGACGGCCTCCGCGAAGCCGTGCCGGAACTCACCCTCCAGAGTCTGACGGAGGCCGGCCTGACCGAGGACGATCTCCACGGGGCCGACCGTCACGTCAAGTCGCCTGAACAACGGAGCCAGCCGGTAAGGCTCCTCGCGATCGCCCGCCCACTCCAGCTGCTCCGCTCGGGTCGGCAGAGCCGAGTAGTAGAACGACGCCTTCGCCTTGACCATGACGGAGCTGGCGTTCTCGGCCTCGAACTCGAACCCGAGGCTGTCCGGAGTCATCCGACCGTACCTAGGTGCGGCGCCGCCCGGCTCGACGGCGTGGGGGCCGAGGCTCTCCATGAAGTAGCGCGCGCTGGGAGGTTCGCCGAGGCAGACGTCGCCCTGTGCCTCGCCTGTCGCGTCGGTGACCACCGCGCTCACGAGGTGCTCGACGAGGGCCGTTTGCTGGGCGACGCCCGGCTTGAACGGGGGTGTGGTCACTGCGTCTCCCCTCCAGCTTCGGCGTAGGTCGCCGACGGGGAGGAGGCGCTGCAGGAGGGCCTGAGCAGGTGGCAGGTGCCGTCGTTCACGAACGAGCGACGGGGGAGCCGAGGCGGCTCCGAGGTACGTGCCGGCGGCGACGAGCATGCACAACCGGCCCGCAGGACAGGGGTGTCCACGGGAATCTCCAGGGTCCGCGAGTCAGAAGCCGCCATGGCACGACGCCGTGGCCGGACATCCTCTGCTTCTCCGAACCTGATCAGGATGAGCTCGGAGCGAAGCAAGTTACAAGCCGATAAACCAAGTTGATCGAATCTGTCCGGAACAAGCCGATCCCTTGACTGATGTCGATCGGCTACCGAAAGGGTGCGGGGTGGCGCCCCGTCTCCTCAGGGCCAACGGCTGAACATCATCACCGGGTGATCCCAAGGCGGTCGGTAGGCCCCTGGCTGGCCGACAGTCCGCGCGCTGCCAGGCGGCGGTTGCGAACATCCTGGCTGAGAGATCGCAGCCGAGAGGCGGACGGAGACGGCGACAGAATCCTTCGGTCCACGTCGGAGGCACGCGACGGCTGCCGTTGTGCGTGTCAACGGATGCAAGGGCAGACGCCGTCCCTGCATCTGCGGGCGGAAGGCTTAGAACGATCGGGTCGACCTACATGACTTCGGCGTAGCCGAACGCCGAGACGCGGCTCGGCGACTCAATTAGGCTCCTGCAAAAAGCACATGGGGGCAATGTGACCATCGACGTAGTCGACGCCGTAGGGCTCGTCCGCAAGAACCGGAAGACGCGCAAGCGTTTGCAACAGGCCGCTCAGGAGCTCGATCGGCAGGCTACGGAGGACTCCGCCGCCCTGAGTAAGGCACGGCAGATGCTCTACGACGTGGCCGTTCTTCCCTCCCGTGATGTCTACGGGCGTATGAAGAACGTAGATCACTTCGAACTGGCGATGATCGAGAGGCCCACCGCGAGCAATGAGGGGGGTGTCGAGCCACGGCGAACGGGTGGTGTCGCCATGTTGCCGGCCGCCCGCATGGTGGGCGGCGTGGTTCTGGTCGTCGCCCTGCCACTCGTCGTCGGTCCCGCTGTCAAATCGGGGTCCTATCGCGCGGTGCAGAGCCTCGGATCCGCCTCCACGGGCAGGGCGATCAAGACGCTGCGTGGGGCCGCAGCCCGCAACGCCGCAGAAGCATGGTTTGGTCGTGGGGCTGTTGCGGTCGGCGGCGGCGGGCGAGTGGCCGGAAGGAAGATGCTGGACCAGATCGAGGCCACTTCGTGCAAGGTCACGTACGAACTGGCAGCGAGATGGCGGATCCAAGCGCTCGAAGCCGGCAAGCAGGAGGAGGCGCAAGTACTGGAGCGGCGCGCGGCCGGCGTAAAGCAGAGGCAGGACGAGGCGCTCGCGCTGCACGAGTGCGTCGAGGGCATGCAGCGCGTCGCTCAGGATCTCCGGTCCGAGCTGATGACGAGGTTGCCGTCACTTATCACTCTGGTTGACAAGTGTGACGATTTCGCCCGATACGACTACCGTCAGCGGGCGGAGGTCGCGACGATGGTCGATCTCGACGGTCTCGCGGTGAAGGTCATGAAGTGCCCGCTGGTTGACCCAGCGGGACGCCCGACCGAGGAATCGAAGCTCGTCGTTGCCGAAGTCGAGGCGCGACTCCAGGCGATGCAACCGCACGCGTGAGCTCCACAACTGGAGTGCTGATCTGCATGGACTCGGCGCGCGCTGGCGTTCAACCGGGTCTCGGAGCCGGGACGTCCCAGGGACTTTTCAGGGACTTTCACGTCTGTCCCGGGGAGGTTCCAGGGACTTTCGGCCGTGCAAGCAGGGAAGGCCCTGACAGCGCTGAAAGACACGTACGCGCTGGTCAGGGCCATTCCGGCTAGCACTCGATGATGTTCACCGCGAGCCCGCCCCGCGCGGTCTCCTTGTACTTGACGGACATGTCCGCGCCGCTGCCCTTCGTGGTCTTGGTGACCTTGCCGGCCTCGATGTACGCGCCCGCCCTCCCATCCCGCTGGTACGCCCCGTGCGTCGACTCGACCGCGCCACGCGCCGTGCCCGCACCGCACTCAACGAGCCGGGGACCGGGGCGTATCACCCCCGGGCTCTGAGGCGGCTGGGCGAATGTTCGCCCGGAACGTGTAGAGGTCCGGGCCGAAACTGGTCGTAGTCGTGTGGAGCGCGCGCGGCGCGAACTGAACTCCGAATTGAAGGAACGCCAGTGGCAGCGTCGGTGCGGGCATTGCGAGGCCCCTCTGGTGAGCACTCTCCGTAAAGGCTGACAGCCAATCAGATGTTCCTGACGCCTCGTTACCTATTCAAGATCATCTTGCACACGCGTTGCACAAGGTGATGAAAAACAGCGGTGATCAATGGAGGGTCGAGAAAGGGTATAACCGCAGGTCATCAGGCATTTAGGGGTGTCGCGCCCCCTGCTTCGGAGGGGCACGACACCCCGCCGGTCAGATGTCGCGGATCTCCTCGAGTCGGCTGCGCTGGGCTGGGTCTGGCCGAAGGAGCGAGCAACGAACACAAGCATGTTCATGAATACAAGGGCTTGAAAAGGCACGAGCGCAGGTGCCGATGGAGACCTTGCCGCACCGATGATCAACGGTGGCCGCACTCGTTCAGACAGCTCGCCCACCAGCAGATCGCGATACTGCTGGAGTGCCGGCCGGTGCCTGCTCAGGGCTTCTGCCCATGGCAAGAGCGTGCTTGATGCCGCGCTGCACGAAGGCGCGGGCCTGCATTGCTCGGCGGATACGCCGCAAACGGCTGATCGGCTCGGGATTTGAGTAACGGCGGTCGTGGATGTCACGAACCACGTCTGCCGGTGCACCCATTTCCAACAGTTCCGCAAGGGCTTCGCCCTTCGTGATCAGCCGCCCGTCGCGCAGCGTGACGGTGGCGCGGGCCAGAACCAGAAGGCCCAGGTCCACCCAGATGTCGTAGATCCAGCGCAGGTGTTTGCTTGTGACCGGAAGCCAGTACTCCTCCAGGTCACGCCGGATGAAGTCTTCCAACTGCCCGGGGACGAGAGGCGGGAGTAGTTCCGCCGGCGACGGACCGTGGAGGGTGAGCCCACCCTCCAGCAGCTCTCGGCGCGTCACCGGAGTTACCGGGCGTTCCAGGATCATGTTGTGGGCCCAGGTGACATGGTCGGTCGCGGCCTCGGAGAGCACCGTTCTGACCATGTACGAGCAGTGCAATTTGGCGGCTGCCGGCTCTTCGTCCAGCAGCCGCTGGTGAATGCTCGCCAGCCGCTCCCTGTCCTCGCCGTCCAAGGGGACTTCGACTATCGCGATGAGATCAAGGTCGCTACGTCCAGGTTGGAAGTCGCCCAGCGCCAGTGAGCCGTGTGCCCACACGGCCACCAGCGGCACCGCCTGCTGTATCTCGGAGACGAACCGCTTGAGCACGAGATCCGTTGCAGTTGCAGCCATGGCCTGAAGCCTTGCACACCGTGATGCACCGCGCTGCAGGTTCCGCGTGATCACGATCTACTGCTGGAGGTGTGCCACGAACACTGAGAGTGAGGTTGACGTAGGTAGAGACCCTGCTTGATGTGATGCTGTGCGGAAGATGAAGGTTTTTGGCCCTTCGGCGTCGCCCTGCGGTGGGAGACGGGCGGTGCACGATCCGGGCAAGATCCTGCTGGACGTGGCCCTGGCGGTCGCGCTGGGCGGGGACTGCCTCGCGGATGCCGCCATGCTGCGGGCCGAGCCGGCCGTGTTCGGGCCGGTGGCCTCCGACCCGACGGTCTCCCGCCTCCTCGACACACTCTCGCCGCGGCCGGGCCGAAGGCCCTGACCGCGATCCGGGCCTCACGGGCTGAAGCCCGCCGACATGTCTGGCGGTTGGCCGACCGTGAGGCGCCTGATGCGGGCGGGACGGTGACCGTGGACCTCGACGGGGTGCTGGTGATCGCGCACTCGGACAAGGAGGACGCCGCACCCACGTGGAAGCGAACCTACGGCCATCACCCGCTGATGGGGTTCGTCGACCACGGACCGGGCGGTACGGGTGAACCGGTCGCGGCCCTGCTCAGACCAGGCAACGCGGGATCGAACACGGCGGCCGACCACATCACCACCACCCAACTGGCCTTGGCCCAGCTGCCGCAGAAGTACCGGCGCGGGCGCCGGACCCTGATCCGCACCGACTCCGCGGGCGGCACCCACGACTTCGTCGCCTGGCTCGCTCAGCGGGGACGGTGGCTGTCTTACTCGGTCGGCATGGTGATCACCGAGGCGATCCACCAGCATGTGCTGAAGGTTCCGGCATCGACCTGGACGGCGGCCGTCGAGGCGGACGGCGAGATCCGCGACGGCGCCTGGGTCACTGAACTCACCGGCGACGTCCTGGACGGCTGGCGCCCAAGGGCATACGGCTGATCGTCCGGAAAGAACGACTGCACCCCGGGGCCCAGTTGCGGATCACGGACGCGGACGGCATGCGGCTGACCTGTTTCGCCACCAACACCTTGGGCCGACCGATCGCCGAGCTCGAGCTCCGTCACCGGCTGCGGGCCCGGGCCGAGGACCGCATCCGCGCCGCCCGTGCCACCGGCCTGCGCAACCTGCCCCTGCACCGCACGGCCCAGAACCGGATCTGGCTGGAGATCGTGCAGATCGCTGTCGACCTGCTGGCCTGGATGCCGATGCTCGCCCTGACCGGCAAGACCCGTCTCTGGGAGCCCCGCCGGCTACGGCTCCGCCTGTTCACCGCGGCCGGACAGCTCGTGACCACCGGCCGTCGGCGACTCCTCCGCCTGGCCCGGCACTGGCCCTGGACCGATCACATCACCGCAGCCCTGGACCGGCTCGCCCGACTGCCCGGCCCTGGCTGACCAGTGGATTCCCCGTCCCTTCGACAGCACCTCAACACCCGGAGCAGTGGAATCCGGCGCCATCCCGAGGCGACACTCGGGTCTTCGGCCTGCACAGCCTCAGCCCACGGCACGAAAACGGTCCACGACTCCGTCGGCGGACCGTCGCGAAACTTCGAGGCTAGAACCAGGATTCGACCGCGCCGACCTCGATCCCGGAAGCGCGCAAGTCGCCTTGGATGTCCGAGTAGATCTGGTCAAGCAGATCAGATTCTGATCCGTTGAATCCGACCGGGATCTGGTTGTAGTTGTTGACCTTGTAACTGAGTCGATAGCCGGGCGCCTGACTGTCTTCGCCGTCATATCAGTCAAATTGAACGTCGATCGTCGTGTTTCCGATCACGTACTCGTCCGAGTTCTCGTCGCCTATTCGATCGATGATGTACTCGATTGGGTAAGTGAAGTAATAGCAGTCGTCACGCTTCATCGAGCGAACCTCGTCATAGTCACTCGTGTCGAACGCCATCAAGTCCTCCGTGCGCTATTCGTGAGCACGGAACGGCCTCGGGTCATGCCGATCCGTGAAAGTCCTCATGGGAGTCGTAGATGTTGTCCCTCGAAATGCTGTTCTTGTGTTCGCATTCTTCGCACTTCCACGTGTACCGATGGTCATCGAAGCCAGCTTGATCGTTGAGGTGCTCTCCGCACCTGTCGCAGTACCAGTCGACGTCTGGGAAGCGTTCGCTCATTCAGTCCTCAGTTCCCCGGTGGTGTCGTCGGCCTCCGGTTCAGGAGACTCGATCCTTCTTGACGATCGTGCCGCAACTGGGGCCGGCGAACAGGTACTTCGCCGAACAAAACCGTAGCCACAGCACCGGGCAACATGATCGCTCTCGGTCTCGTAATGCGTAGGTCTCGCTACCTGGCGTGCACCAACTGCACTCACACCCTGAGACGGCCTCAAGGGCGCCGGGTTGGTCCTGAAGTCGGCCTGTACCCAACCGCAATCAGCGAAGTGCCTCGGGGACATCCCGGGGACTTTTCAGGGACTTTCACGGCTGTTCCAGGGACATTCCGGAGACTTTCGGCCGCGTAAGCAGGGAAGGCCCTGACAGCGCTGAAAGTTACGAACGCGCTGGTCAGGGCCTATTGCCTAGCACTCGATGATGTTCACCGCGAGCCCGCCGCGCGCTGTCTCCTTGTACTTCACGCTCATGTAGGCGGCAACTTTGCCGGAGTCTGCCCTCTGCGGCTCACTGGCGGTGCCTGCGATCACGATCCACCCGGAAGCCCTCGGTCGTACCCCGGATTGCCCGGTTCGAGGAGCGGGGGTTCGTCGGTCATGTGGGCGGGAGCCATGATGCGCAGGGCGTGGTAGCCGATGACGACGATCAGCGTTCCCAACGCGATGCCGCTGAGCTGGAAGTTGTCCGTGATCGACAGGCTCACATTGCCGATGCCGATGATGAGGCCCGCAGCCACCGGCACCAGGTGCAGGGGGTTGGAGAGGTCGACACGGGAACGAACCCAGATCTGGGCGCCCAGCAGGCCGATCATGCCGTAAAGGATGACCGTGATTCCGCCAAGGACGCCACCGGGAATGGCTGCCACAACGGCACCGAACTTGGGGCAGAGCCCGAACAGAATCGCGAAGCCAGCGGCGCACCAGTAGGCAGCGGTCGAGTAGACACGCGTGGCGGCCATGACGCCGATGTTCTCGGCGTACGTGGTGGTGGCAGGGCCGCCCACGGACGTCGACACCACAGTGGCCGCGCCGTCGGCCATGATCGCCGCACCGAGCCTGTCGTCTAGTGGTTCACCGGTCATCTCGCCAACAGCCTTGACGTGTCCAGCGTTCTCGGCGATGAGGGCGATGACGACGGGCAGGGCGACCAGAACTGCCGAGAGGGAGAAGCTCGGGGCATGGAAGGTCGGAAGGCCGATCCAGTCCGCCTTGGACACGCCCGAGAGGTCGAGACGCCAGTGGTCGATGGACTCGGCACCTCCCGCGGGGGAGTGGATCTTACCGAACGCACGGTCGAAGACCCACGAGACGACGTACCCGAAGGCCAGCCCGAGGAAGATCGCGATACGGGACCAGAAGCCGCGCAGTACGACAAGGGCGAAGCCCGTGAACAGCATGGTCAGAAGAGCGGTCCACTGATCCTGGGGCCAGTAGGTGCCCGCGGTGACCGGAGCCAGGTTGAACCCGATCAGCATGACCACCGCACCCGTGACCACCGGCGGCAGTACCGCATGGATGATGCGGGCCCCGAGAGCGCGGACGACCACCCCGCACAGGAACAAGACCGCGCCGACGACCAGCAGCGCGCCAGTGAGAGTCGCCGCGTCACCCCCCTGTGCCCTGATGACGGCGGCGACACCGATGAACGACAGACTGCTGCCCAGGTAGCTCGGGATGTGGCCCCGGGTGATCAACAGGAAGAGGATGGTGGCCACGCCGGAGGCCATCACGGCGAGGTTGGGATCGAGGCCCATCAAGATGGGGGCGACGAAGCAGGCTCCGATCATGGAGACCACGTGCTGCGCGCCGAGACCGACGGTGCGCCCCCAGGTGAGTCGTTCGTCAGGTCTCACGACCTCGCCCGGTGCGAGGCTCTTGCCGTCGCCGTGCAGCTTCCAGCCGAAGCCCGCCATGGTCTTGCTCCTTGATGTGTTGCTGGGGTGGTGCTGAGATCCGCCGGCTGGACCGGGGGCTCGACGACTAGCGGAACATGCGGTTCAGGCGCATGCCGACAGGACGGGCCGTGAGGGTGGGGATTCGACCTGCGTCGTCGTATTCTGCGGGGGAGCGCTGGTCTTCGCGCTCATCATGGGTCCTACGGGGCGACGAACGAAGCGCCGAACATCGCCACCACGTGCTGGGCGCCGAGCCCGAACGTACGGGGCCAGGAGAGTCGCTCATCGGGCCGGACCACGGCCCCCGGTGCGGGGGTCTTTCCGTCGCCGTGCAAGGTCCAGCGCACGCCGAGGCCGCCCATGGTCGCTCCTGTGTGTCCGTGTGAGGGTCCGTGCGGTGCCCGGTGCCGTGTCCGTACGGCCCGGCGCCACCGCGGAGAAGATCAGCGCCATGGTAATGCCGAGCGGTGACGGGCCGCGCATCCAGGTTCTGCCGCGCGAGCTTCGTGGTGCGGGCCTCATCCATGAATCGTGTGCGAAGCATTGTCGTTCCGAACAGGCGGCTCTACGCTCGCACGGTCTTGCTCGTGAACATCATTCACATACTTGATTCAGGGGAGTGCTCGATGAGTGGAACACCCCGTCGGCGCCTCGGCGCCCTGCTCACCGCCACGGTGGCACTGGCCGCCGTACTGGTTCCCGGCACCGCGGCGGCCGCCACCGCCACCGCCCACGGCCACCACCCGCCGCCCCGAGCGCCGAAGACCGTTGTCATCGACGGGCATCGCGTGCAGCAGGCGAAGCTCCGGCTCGACCGCGGAGACCCCGCCCTGCGCACCGCGGTCAAGGGGCTGACCGCGTCGGCGGACAGCTGGCTCGGCCAGGGCCCCTGGACGGTCGTCGACAAGCCGAAGCCCGCGCCGGGCGGGGACTCGCACGACTACCTGAGCCAGGCTCCCTACTGGTGGCCGTCCCAGCCGAAGACCGCTGACAATCCCTGGGGCTGCCCCTACGTCCAGCGGGACGGCGAGCGCAACCCCGAGGTCGACACCGGCACCGACCGCCCCGACATCGGCAAGGTCTTCAACTCGGTCACCACGCTGAGCCTCGCCTGGTACTACACGGGCCGGAAGCAGTACGCCGAGCACGCCTCGGACATCCTGCGCACCTGGTTCCTCGACCCCGCGACCCGGATGAACCCCAACCTGAACCACGGGCAGTTCATCCCCTGCAAGTACGACGGCCGGGCCATCGGCATCATCGACTTCTCCCAGCAGTACACCTCGGTCCTGGATGCCGTCGCCCTGCTCGACACCGGCGCGCCCGGCTGGTCCAAGGACGACCGGGCCGGCATGCGGGCCTGGAACACGTCGTTCCTGGACTGGCTGGTCGACTCCGACTTCGGCAAGCAGGAGTCGGCGGCCGAGAACAACCACGGGACCTTCCAGGACATGCAGATCGCCGGACTCGCCCTCGCCACCGGCGACAAGGAGCTCGCCCGCAAGGTCGTCCTGGACGCCCGCGCGCTGAGGATCGACCAGCAGATCGCCGCCGACGGCAGCCAGCCGCAGGAACTGGCACGCACGCGCAGCTGGCACTACTCGACCTTCGACCTGGTCGCCTACACCCGGCTCGCCGCCATCGGAAAGCAGGTCGGTGTGGATCTGTGGGCCCACCGAGGACCGCAGGGGCAGAGTCTGTTCAAGGCGGTCGACTACCTGCTGCCTGCCGCGACCGGATCCGTCCCCTGGCCGCACCCGGAGCTGGAGTTCTACCGGTACGCGGCCAGTGACATCGTGCACGCGGCGGCCGACGCCGGTGACCGGCAGGCTCAGGCCGCCGTACCGCGACTGGAGGCGCCGCCGGGCGGCGACCTCTGGGCGCTGCGGCCCGCAGCGGAACAGCTCGACTCGATAGCCGGCTGAACGTCGGCGGGCGGGGCTCCACCAGGAGCCCCGCCCGCGGGACGAGCCCTTCAGGCCCGGGGTCCGGTCACCGACTCCGGTGCGCCGACCGCCTTCGCGGCCACCCGGCGGTCGCCCGCCCGCAGCACCCCGGCCCCCAGCACCAGTCCGAACGCCAGCACCGTCACCAGGCCGAACGACGCGACCAGCGACGTCGCCTCGGCCAGCGAGCCGATCGCCGACGGGGCGATCAGCCCCGAGGTGTACGTGATGGTGGCGACGCCGGCGATCGCCTGGCTCGGGTTCGGCCCGCTGCGTCCCGCCGCCGCGAAGGCGAGCGGGACGACCACGGCGACGCCGAGGCCCAGCAGTCCGAAACCGCACATCGCCGGGAGCGGGCCCGGCGCGACGACCACCAGCACGCCGCCGGCGGTCGCCAGTGCCCCGCCCGCCCGCACGGTCCTGACCGCTCCGAACCGGTCGACGACCTTGTCCCCGGCGATCCGGGCAACCGCCATCGTCAGTGCGAACGCCGTGGTGGACGCGGCCGCGAGCCCTGCGGAACTGTCCATGATGTCCCGGAGGTACACCGCCGACCAGTCCAGGCTGGCGCCCTCGGCGAACACCGCGCAGAACCCCACCGCGCCGATGATCAGCGCGGACCTGGGGGGCAGGGTGAACCGCGGCGGCGGCACGGCGTCCGGTTCGCTGCGCAGGTCCAGCACTCCCTGGCAGGCGACCAGTCCGAGCACGGTGAGCACGAGAGCGGCGAGGGCGTGGTGCAGCCGGGCGTCGGCGCCGATATGGGCGGCCAGGGTGCCCGCCGCCGAACCGATCAGGGCGCCGACGCTCCACATGCCGTGCAGCCCGGACATGATCGATTTGTCGAGGCGGTTCTCCACCTCGACGCCGAGGGCGTTCATGGCCACGTCCGACATGCCTGCCGACGCCCCGTACACGAAGAGTGCCGCGCACAGTGTCGGCAGGTTCGGTGCCAGCGAGGGCAGCACCAGCGCGAGCGTCCACAGGGCCAGCAGTCCGCGCAGTGCGGTCCTGGCGCCGAAGCGATGACTGATCGCACCGGCCAGCGGCATGGCGAGCGAGGCGCCGATCGCCGGGAAGGCGAGCGCGATGCCCAGCTGGCCCGCACTGGCTCCGGCGTGGTCCTGGATCCAGGGCATACGGGTGGCGAAGCTGCCGGTCACCGCGCCGTGCACGGTGAAGACCGCGGCGATGGCGAACCTGGCCCGCCTCACCTGCGCCGTACCGAAGACCGTCTCTGCGGATTGCGTCGTCATGCCGCCGTGCCCTCCCCTGGGAATTCTCTGCCGCGGTCGACCCCGCGCCTGTCGTCACGGTGCGGTCAGTAAACTATCAGGAACCCTGCCTGATAAATAGGCCGTCAGGTCTCTCTCCGTGCGGCAGTGATCTGGAAGGATCCCGGCATGCCCGCATCACCGAGTACCGCCCGGGCCATCAACGACCGGCTCGCCCTTCGACTGCTCCAGCGGGACGGCCCGCTGACGGCCACTCAGCTCAAGACCCTGACCGGACTCTCCCGCCCCACCGTCGCCGATCTCGTCGAACGGCTGCAGGGCGCCGGGCTGATCCGGATCGTCGGCGAGAGCGGCGCCGAACGCCGCGGCCCCAACGCCCGGCTCTACGGGATCGTCGCCGACCGGGCACATCTCGCCGCCCTCGACGTACGCACCGACAGCGTCGCCGTCGTCGTCGCCGACCTCCTCGGCGCCACGCTCGCCGAGGCCACTTTGCCGATCGGCAGCGACACCGGAACCGAGGCGGCCGCCGAACAGGCCGCCGCGCTGCTGGAACGCACCGCACGCGGGGCCGGGGCCGCTCCGCTGCACAGCGTCGGCATCGGCGCCCCCGGCCTGATCGACCCGGTCACCGGCGAGCTCCGCGACACCAGCGGCCTGCCCGCCTGGCACCGCCGCCTGGTCCGGGTGCTGCAGCAGCGCCTGCCCGCGACCGTGCTCGTCGAGAACGAGACCAACCTCGCCGCCGTCGCCGAACACCGGGCCGGCGCGGCCCGCGACCGCGACACCTTCGTCCTGCTCTGGCTGGGGCACGGCATCGGGGCGGCCGTCATGCTCGACGGCAAGCTGCGCCGCGGTGCGTCCGGGGGTGCGGGCGAGATCGGCTTCCTTCCGGTGCCGGGCACGGCGGTGATCCCCTCCGCGGTCAGCTGCGACGGCGGCTTCCACTCACTGGTGTGCTCCGCCGCGGTCTGTGAACTGGCCGCCGCGCACGGCATCGACGTGCGCGGACGCACGGAACCCGGCGAACAGGAGCCGGCGGCCGCCTCCGCCGTACGGGCCGCGCTGGCGGGGGAGGGGAGGAGCGAGGACTTCCTCGGAGCCCTCGCCGACCGTCTCGCGGTGGGCGCCGCCGCCGTCGCGGCGGTGGTCGACCCGGGCTGCGTGGTCCTCGCGGGGGAGGTCGGTCATGCGGGCGGCGACGCGCTGGCGGCGTATGTCGAGGAACGGCTGGCCATGATGTCCCCACTGCGTACGGAGGTCAGGGCGGGCATGCTGGGCGGCTCCGCGGTGCTGCGCGGCGCGCTGCTCACCGCGCAGCAGGCGGCGCAGGACGCGCTGTTCCCTGCGGGCGGCTGAGGCGTTCCGGGCGGCCACGGTGCCGCCGACCGGGGCCCGGGCCGGTGGTTCACGCCGGACGGCTGAAGCGCTCCGCGAGGAACTCCTCGAACGTGGTCCTCCCCACGGCCCGCCCCGGTGTCAGATGCTCACCCCGCCGGTAGCCGGCGTAGGCCCGGCCCGCCAGCCGTACGGGGACGATCCGCCGTTTCCTCCCGGTCGCCCGGAGGAAGGCCCGGGCCAGCTCCGGCAACTCCCGCACCTCGGGTCCGCCCATCTCCGGCACCCGCCCGGCCGGACCGGCCACCGCCAGTTCGGCCAGCCGCCCGGCGACCTCGCCGGTGTCGACGGACTGCATCCGCACCCCGGCGGGCAGCGGTATCACCGGCAGCCGGGCCGCTCCGTCGAGAATCCGCAGCACCAGGTCGTGGAACTGGGTGGTCCGCAGGATCGTCCAGCCGAGCCCGGAGTCCTCGACCATCCGCTCGACGCGCCGCTTGACGGTGTAGTAGCCGAGCGGCAGCCGGTCCACGCCGACGATCGAGATGTAGACCAGATGGGACACCCCGGCGCGTTTTGCGGCCTCGATGAGATGGCCGGCCGCCAGGTCGTCGCCGCCGCGTGGTGACGAGGCGCAGTGCACGATCACGTCCACCCCGTCGACGGCCGCGCCCAGCCCCGTGCCGTTGCGCAGATCGACGGCGTACGGCTGGGAGCGCCGGCTCAGCACCCGGACCTCCTGCCCGTCGACGCGCAGCCGGTCCGTCACCTGTCGTCCGAGTGTTCCGGTACCGCCGGTCACCAGAATCGTCGTCATGCGCCCAGCGTGTCAGAACCGCCGGACGCCCGGCGGGAGGGGCTCGTCCGGTCGCCGTGGCGCCGGGCAGAGCGCCGTTCGCCGTCCACCGTGCAGCCCTCCACCGGTGCGGCGCCGGGGCGCGCGCAAGCCGCTCGGTGGCCGGTCCGTGGGCCGTTCCACCGCCCCTGTGAGCCACTCCACAGCGGCTCACCCGCATAGCCGATGAGCAGCCGTGGCAGACTGATCGTGTACCAGCAGCAGCGCACTCCGGGGTCGGTGCAATTCCGAACCGGCGGTTACAGTCCGCGACCCGTCCGCATCCAGCGGCCGGTTGACCAGGTGAGATTCCTGGACCGACGGTTAAAGTCCGGATGGGAGGCAGTGCGCGGCGGGTCGTCACAGGTACGCCGCCGTAAGGCGGGCGCGGTTCCGGGTTCTCCCGGGATCTTTCGCGTCCGTGCCCTCGGTCCCGGCGTCTCCTGTCACGTTCCGCTTCATCTGTCGTCATCGACAGGCCCCGGAGTCCGTGCCCGAAGAGGCAGGAGGACCCGGTGGACACCGCAGCCGACAGCGCCGCCATGCGCCGAGCGATCGAGCTCGCCGCCCGCGGACTCGGCTCCACCAGCCCCAACCCGGTCGTCGGATGCGTGATCGTCGACGCCGCAGGACAGCCGGCCGGTGAAGGCTTCCACCGGCGCGCCGGCGGTCCGCACGCCGAGATCCACGCCCTGCGCGAAGCGGGCGACAAGGCGCGTGGTGGGACCGCCTACGTCACCCTCGAACCCTGTAACCACACCGGCCGCACCGGCCCCTGCGCCCAGGCGCTGATCGAGGCCGGCGTCAGTCGTGTGGTGTACGCGGTCGCCGACCCGAACCCCCAGGCCACCGGGGGCGCGGACACCCTTCGCGCGGCCGGTGTCAAGGCCGAGCAGGGACTCGTGGCCGAGGAGGCGGAGGCGGGCAACGCCGCCTGGCTGACCTCGGTCCGGCTCGGCCGCCCGTACGTCCTGTGGAAGTACGCGGCGACCCTCGACGGCAGGATCGCGGCCGCCGACGCCACCAGCCGCTGGATCACTTCCGCCGAGTCCCGTGCCGACGTCCACCGGCTGCGCGCCGAGGCCGACGCCGTCGTGGTCGGCTCCGGCACCGTCCGTACCGACGACCCCCACCTTGCGGTACGCGGCATCGAGAACGCCGTGCAGCCGCTGCGGGTCGTCGTCGACACCGACGCCACCGCGGTCCGCCCCGGTGCCCGGGTGCTCGACCCCTCGGCCCCCACCCTGATCGCGGTCGCCGAGGACGCCGACGCCGGCCGGCTGCCCGAGGGTTCCGTCCTGCGGGTGCCGCGCGCCGCAACCGGCCGTGGCCTGGACATCCCCGCTCTGCTCGACGCCCTGCACGGGCGCGGGGTCCGCTCCGTGCTCCTCGAAGGCGGCCCGACCCTGGCCGGGGCCTTCGTCGCGGCGGGAACGGTCGACAAGGTCGTCGGCTACCTCGCCCCCGTGCTTCTCGGCGCGGGCCCCGCGGCCCTCGCCGATGCCGGAATCTCCACCATCGCCCAGGCGTTGCGCCTCGATGTGACCGAGACCGTACGCATCGGACCCGATCTGCGCATCACCGCCGTCCCCGGCGCCGCCCGGAAGGAAAACTGAGTGTTCACCGGAATTGTCGAAGAACTGGGTGAGGTCACCGCCGTCGAGAAGCTCGGCGACGCCTCCCGATTCCGCCTGCGCGGTCCCGTCGTCACCGAGGGCGCCAAGCACGGCGACTCCATCGCGGTCAACGGCGTCTGCCTCACCGTCGTCGACTTCGGCGACCAGGAATTCACCGCCGACGTGATGGCCGAGACCCTGAACCGCTCCAGCCTCGGCGCGCTGGAGACCGGCTCCCGGGTCAACCTGGAGCGCCCCATGGCGCTCGGCGGCAGGCTGGGCGGGCACATCGTCCAGGGACATGTCGACGGCACGGGCCGCATCATCGAGCGCAAGCCCTCCGAGAACTGGGAGATCGTGAAGATCTCCCTCCCCGCGGAGCTGACGCGGTACGTGGTGGAGAAGGGCTCGATCACCGTCGACGGTGTGAGCCTGACCGTCGTCGACGCCGGACCCGACTACTTCACCATCAGCCTCATCCCCACCACCCTCGCCCTGACCACGCTCGGCATCAAGGAGCCCGGCGACCCGGTCAACCTCGAGGTGGACGTCATCGCGAAGTACGTCGAGCGGCTGCTCGGCGACCGGGACCGGGAGGACACCAAGTGAGCGCCGTCGACTGGCTCAACTCCGAGGCATTCGCCCTGTTCGGCCAGCACATCAAGTGGTCGGACATGATCGGCAACACGGTCGGTCTGGTCGCCCTCGCGCTGGGCTGGCGGCGCTCCATATGGACCTGGCCCGCCCAGCTGGTCTCCGGCGTGATCCTCCTGGTGGCCTTCGCCTCCGCACACCTGTCGGGCAGCGCGGGCAAGCAGCTCGTGGTCATCGTCGTGGCCGCGTGGGGCTGGTGGTCGTGGAACCGCGGGAAGCAGCAGGCCCAGGACGGTTCCATCGCCGTACGGTTCGCCACCTGGCGCGAGCGCGCCTACCTGGTCGGCGGCGCCGCCCTCGGCACCCTCGCCGTCGGCGGCCTGTTCACCGCGTTCCCCGCGCTGTCGTGGGACCCGTGGCCCGACGCGTACATCTTCGTCGGCACGGTCGTCGCGATGTATGCCCAAGCGCGCGGCATGGTCGAGTTCTGGTTCGCCTGGCTGCTGGTCGACCTGGTCGGTGTGCCGCTGAACTTCGCCAACGGCTTCGCCTTCTCCGGCTTCGTCTACGTCATTTACGGCGCCCTCGTCCTGTGGGGCATGCGCGACTGGTGGCTGCGTACGCGGACACCCGCTCTGGAAGGAGCCACGGCATGACTGCTCAGCCCACCTGGTTGCACCGCGAACACAGCAGCGCCGCCGAGGACCTGTCCCTCGACCCCGTCGAGCAGGCGATCCGCGACATCGCCGCCGGCCGCCCCGTCGTCGTCGTCGACGACGCGGACCGGGAGAACGAGGGCGACCTCGTGATCGCGGCCGAGAAGGCCACCCCCGAGATCGTCGCCTTCATGATGAGCGAGTGCCGTGGCCTGATCTGCGCGCCCATGGAGAACGACGAGCTGGAACGGCTCGAACTGCCGCAGATGGTCGCCCACAACACCGAGTCGATGCACACGGCCTTCACCGTCTCGGTCGACGCCTCCGCCGCGCACGGTGTGACCACCGGCATCTCCGCCGCCGACCGGGCCACCACGCTCCGCTTGCTGGCGGGCGGTCAGGCGGGCCCCGGCGACTTCGTGCGCCCCGGCCACATCTTCCCGCTCCGGGCGCGGTCCGGCGGCGTACTGGTCCGCAACGGCCACACCGAGGCCGCGGTGGACCTGGCCCGGCTCGCCGGCCTCCGCCCCGCCGGAGCGATCGTGGAGATCGCGGGCGAGGACGGCGTCATGCTGCGGCTGCCGGAGCTGGTCCCGTTCGCCCGCAAGCACGGCCTCACGATCATCTCCATCGAGGACCTGATCGAGTACCGCCGCTCGTCCGAGCCGACCGTCCGGCGCGAGGCCGAGGTCCGGCTGCCGACGTCGTTCGGCGAGTTCACCGCGTACGGCTACCGCTCCACCGTCGACGGCGTCGAACACGTCGCGCTCGTCCACGGCGACCTCGGTGACGGTGACGACGTCCTCGTCCGGGTCCACTCCGAGTGCCTGACCGGCGACATCTTCCAGTCGCAGCGCTGCGACTGCGGCCCCCAGCTGCACGCCTCCATGGCGCGCATCACGGACGAGGGCCGCGGCGTCGTCGTCTATCTGCGGGGTCATGAGGGCCGAGGCATCGGCCTGCTCTCCAAGCTGCGCGCGTACGAACTCCAGGAGCGCGGCAGCGACACCCTCGACGCCAACCTGGAGCTCGGCCTGCCCGCCGACGCCCGGGACTACGCGGCGGGCGCCCAGATCCTCAAGGACCTCGGCGTCCACGGCGTACGTCTGATGACCAACAACCCCGACAAGACCGCCGCGCTGCTGCGGCACGGCCTCGCGGTCACCGGACGCGAACCGATGCCCGTCCAGGCCGGCGAGCACAACCTGCGGTACCTGCGCACCAAGCGCGACCGCATGGGACACGACCTGCCCTGGCTCGACACCCCGGTGTCGACCTGCGGCAACCAGTAACGATCACTGAGACGAACGGTAGGAGAGACATGAGCGGCAAGGGCGCACCCGAACTGTCCGTACGCAACTGCGGTGACCTGAGGGTGGCGGTGATCGCGGCCCAGTGGCACGAGAAGGTCATGGACGGCCTCGTCGACGGTGCGCTGCGTGCCCTGCACGACCTCGGCATCGACGAGCCGACCCTGCTCCGGGTCCCCGGCAGCTTCGAGCTCCCGGTCGTCGCCAAGGTGCTGGCCGGCCGCGGCTACGACGCGATCGTCGCCCTCGGCGTGATCATCCGCGGCGGCACCCCCCACTTCGAGTACGTGTCCCACGGCGTCACCAACGGCCTCACGCAGGTCGCCGTCGACACCGGGGTCCCGGTCGGCTTCGGCGTACTGACGTGTGACACCGAGGAGCAGGCGCTCGACCGGGCCGGACTCGAAGGCTCCAACGAGGACAAGGGGCACGAAGCGGTCACCGCGGCCGTCGCCACCGCCGCCACGCTGCGCACGGTCAGCGAGCCCTGGCGCTGACCGGGAGTGCGGGACCCCGTACTCTAAGGACCATCATGGCGAACAAAACCTTCGAAGAGCTCTTCGCCGAGCTGCAGCTCAAGGCCGCCGACGGCGACCCCTCCACCTCCCGCACCGCCGAGCTGGTGGACAAGGGTGTCCATGCCATCGGCAAGAAGGTCGTCGAGGAGGCCGCCGAAGTCTGGATGGCCGCCGAGCACGAGAGCAAGGACGCCGCCGCCGAGGAGATCTCCCAGCTGCTGTACCACGTCCAGGTGATGATGGTCGCCCGCGGGATCTCCCTCGACGACGTCTACGCCCACCTCTGAGCACGACCTCCGCACATCCTCACACCCGTACAAGACTCCGTTCTCGCAAAGGAAACCTGACCTCATGCTGCGCATCGCCGTCCCCAACAAGGGTTCACTCTCCGGGCCTGCGATGGCGATGCTCCATGAGGCCGGTTACCAGCAGCGGAAGGAGTCCAAGGAGCTCGTCCTCGTCGACCCCGAGAACGAGGTCGAGTTCTTCTACCTGCGGCCGCGGGACATCGCGATCTACGTCAGCTCCGGCCGCCTCGACATCGGTATCACCGGCCGCGACCTGCTGCTGGACTCGGGCGCCGACGCCGAGGAGATCCTGCAGCTCGGCTTCGCCCGATCCACCTTCCGTTACGCCACCAAGCCCGGCACGGCCCACGGCCCGCAGGACTTCGACGGCATGACGATCGCCACGTCCTACGAGGGCATCGTCGCCAAGCACCTTGCCGATGTGGGCGTCACCGCCTCCGTCGTCCACCTCGACGGCGCGGTCGAGACCGCCATCGAGCTCGGCGTCGCCCAGGTCATCGCCGATGTCGTGGAGACCGGTACCAGCCTGCGCAACGCCGGACTCGAAGTGATCGGCGAGCCGATCATGAAGTCGGAGGCCGTCGTCATCCGCCGGACGGGTGCTCCGCAGGACGAACCCAAGGTGCAGCAGTTCCTCCGCCGCCTCCAGGGCGTCCTGGTCGCGCGCAGCTACGTGATGATGGACTACGACTGCCGCGTCGAGCACCTGGAGCGCGCGGTGGCACTCACCCCGGGCCTGGAGTCGCCGACCATCTCCCCGCTGCACCACGAGGGCTGGGTCGCCGTCCGCTCCATGGTCGCCGCCAAGGAGGCCCAGCGAATCATGGACGACCTGTACGAGCTCGGCGCCCGCGCCATTCTCACCACGGCCATCCACGCCTGCCGTCTCTGACGGCCGGACAGCCAGCGACCACCCGGAAGACGGAAGAAAAGCCATGTCCGCCCCCGCTCCCCGGCCCGAACTCCCCACCCTCCCGGTCACCTTCCGGCCCACCCGCACCCGGGTGGTCCTGCTGACCGTGGGGGCGGTCATGTTCGTCGTCATCACCGCCATCGCGATGAGCCTGGAGCAGCTCAGCCCGGGGGAGCGGTCCACCTTCGTCCTCACCGCGCTGATCTTCTTCGGCGTCCTGGCGCTGCTCAGCCGGCCCAAGGTCGTCGCAGACGACCAGGGGGTGACCGTGGTCAATCTCACCCGGACCCGGCGGCTCTCCTGGGAGGAGATCCTCCGGGTCAATCTGCGCGTCGGTGACCCGTGGGTCTTTCTCGATCTCAGCGACGGGACCAGCATGCCTGCCCTCGGCATCCAGCCCGGAATCGCCAAGGAGCAGGCCATTCGCGATGCCCGGATGCTCCGTGCCCTCGCCGAGAACCACAGCACCGGCACGACCGACGCCTGAGCCCCCTGCCCCGCACGGCCTGTTCTTGATTACTCTGGAGGGCGGCGGCGCCCAGTGCGCCCCGCCCCGCACCGGAGGCCCCAGGGCCGGCGGGGCTTTCCTGCGACCCAAGGAGTGACTCCCTCCAGCAATGGACGGATCGTCCGGTAGTACCTGCGCCGCCCCTTCCCAGGAGGCGGCGGCATGACCACCCCCCTGCTGCTTCTGAGCGCGGCATTCCTTCTCATCCTCGCCAACGGATTCTTCGTGGCAGCCGAGTTCGGGCTCGTCACGGTGGAGCGGCCGGACGCCGAGCGCGCCGCCGCCGAGGGCGACCGACGGGCCCGTACCGTCGTCGATGCCCTGCGCGAGCTCTCCTTCCAGCTCTCCGGCACCCAGCTGGGCATCACCATCACCTCACTGGTCGTCGGCATGCTCGCCGAGCCGGCCCTCGCCCAGCTGCTGGCCGGTCCGCTCGCCCTGACCGGACTGCCCGACGGGGCGGTACCCGGTGTCAGCGTCGTGATCGGCATGCTCGTCGCCTCCGCCGTCCAGATGGTGATCGGCGAACTCGTACCGAAGAACTGGGCGGTCTCCCGGCCGCTCCAGGTGGCCCGGTTCGTCGCCGGCCCCCAGCACCGGTTCGCCGGCGCCTTCCGGCCGGTGATCACGCTGCTCAACACGGCCGCCAACCGGCTGGTCCGGATGTTCGGCGTCGAACCCACCGACGAGCTGGCCTCCGCCCGCACCCCGGGTGAACTGGTCTCCCTGGCCCGGCACTCCGCCGAGGCGGGCACCCTCGAACAGGACACCGCCGATCTCTTCGTACGGACCCTGTCGCTCGCCGGACTCACCGCGCAGCACGTCATGACCCCGCGGGTCAGGGTCAGCGCCCTGCAGTCGTCCGCGACCGCGGCCGACGTCCTCAACCTCACCCGTGCCACCGGCCTCTCCCGCTTCCCGGTCTACCGGGACCGGATCGACGAGGTCGTCGGAATGGTCCACCTCAAGGACGCGCTCGCGGTGCCCGCCAGGGACCGGTTGCGCACCCCGGCCGGCCGGATCGCCGTCCCGCCGCTCCTGGTCCCCGAGACCCTCCCCGTGGAGCAGCTGCTCCAGCGACTGCGCAACGAGCAGCCGATCGCGGTCGTCGTCGACGAGTACGGCGGAACCGCCGGGGTCGTCACCCTGGAGGACATCATCGAGGAACTGGTCGGCGAGGTCAGGGACGAGCACGACGCGGAAGGCGCGGACCGGCCCGAGCTGGCTGCCGCCGCCCCCGAGGACGGCAGTCCCGCCTGGGACGCCGAAGGCAGCTGCCGGGTCCTGACCCTGCGGCGGATAGGCCTCGACGTGCCGGAAGGACCGTACGAGACCGTCGCCGGACTGGTCGCCGACCTGCTCGGCCGGATCCCCGCCCCCGGCGACCGGGCGGAACTGCCGGGATGGCGGATCTCGGTGCGCCAGGTCGGCCACTACCGGGCCGAACAGGTCCGCTTCGTGCGCATCGCCGGCGTGCCGGAACCGGCCGATGAGCCGTCGGCCCTCCGCGGTGTCCTGGAGGCCGCACGATGAGCGTCGTCCAACTGCTCTTCGCCGGTCTCCTCGTGCTGGCGAACGGCTTCTTCGTCGGTGCCGAGTTCGCCCTCGTCTCCGTACGCCGCAGTCAGATCGAACCGCTCGCGGCGGCCGGGTCCGGCAGGGCCCGACAGGTGCTGTACGGCCTGGAGAACCTGCCGCAGATGATGGCCGCCGCCCAGTTCGGCATCACCGTCTGCTCCCTGACGCTCGGCGCGGTCGCCGAACCGACCGTCGCCCATCTGCTGGAGCCGGTCTTCCACGCGGCGCACCTGCCCGAAGGACTCGTCCACCCGCTCGGCTACGCCCTGGCCCTCGTCTTCGTGGTCTTCCTCCATCTCGTCATCGGCGAAATGGTGCCGAAGAACCTGGCGATGGCGGCCCCGGAGAAGACCTCGCTGTGGCTCAGCCCCGGTCTGGTCGGCTTCGCCCGGCTCTGCCGCCCGGTCACCACGACACTCGGCGCCTGCGCCCGGTTGGTGCTCAGGCTCTTCGGCGTCGAGCCCAAGGACGAGGTCGAGGCCGTCTTCACCAGCGAGCAGCTCAACCGGCTCGTCGAGGACTCCGGACAGGCCGGACTGCTGGAACCGGAGGCGCAGGAACGGCTTGAGGACGCCCTGGAACTGGGCAGCAGACCGGTCACCGATGTGCTGCTCGCCCGGGCGGCGCTGGTCACGGTGGACCCGTCGGTCACCCCGCGCAGGATCGAGGAGCTGACCGTACGGACCGGCTACTCGCGTTTCCCCGTCTGCGCGGAGGGCGGCGGCCCGTTCATGGGCTATCTCCACGTCAAGGACGTTCTCGACCTGGAGGACGGCGAGCGGGCGGTCCCGCAGCACGTCTGGCGCCCGATGGCGACGCTCCGCGCGGAGCTGCCCCTGGATGACGCGCTGACGGTGATGCGCCGCGCCGCCACCCATCTGGCCCAGGTCGCCGACGCGTCGGGCCGGGTCCTCGGCCTCGTCGCGATGGAGGACGTCCTGGAGATGCTGGTGGGCGAGGTGCGCGACCCGGCGCACCGCGTCTCGGTACCCCGCCGCACGGTGGACGTGGCGACGGCGGCCCCGGTCCCGGACGTCATGCAGCCGCTGGCGGCCGCGTCGGGCCCGACCGGCGACTGAGGACCCGGCGTGTGACGGGGTGACCCGGACGGTCTCCTCGCCGGGCGGGCGCCTTTCCGGGCCCGTCCGGCGACGTACCGTTCCGCCGGGCGGCCCGTTCCTCCGTCGCCCGCCCGCCAGGGCCGGTTCGGCATGCTCACATCGCTCCGGGCTCCTGCGGTCCACGGTCCACCGGACCCCGGCCGGACAGCACCTCGCCGTACGCCTGCATCAGATCCGGCAGCCGCAGCGTCGCCAGATCGTCCCGCGTGGGCACCGACGCGTATCCGGAGAGCCGCAGATCCCGGTAGGCGCAGCTCTTCTCGTACAGGGTGCGCAGGAAACGCCCGTTGCCCAACTCGTCGATCCAGCCCTGGTCGACGACGTGGCCGCTGATCGAGCGCAGCTCCTCCAGCGACTCCGCGTCCCACACGTCGTCGTTGTCGGCGGCCAGCACCTCGCCGATCGCGGTGAGTTCGAGCGGCCGGTAGCTGGGGAAGTCCACCCGGGTGGTGAAGCGCGAGGAGAGCCCGGGGTTGGTGGCCAGCAGCCGGTCCATGCCCTCGGGGTAGCCGGCGAGGATGACGACGAGATGGTCCCGGTTGTCCTCGGCCCGCTTGAGGAGGACCTGCAGCGCCTCGTCCCCGTACGCGTCCCCCTTGCTGTAACCGGAGTTGGAGAGGCTGTACGCCTCGTCGACGAACAGCACCCCGCCGAGCGCCGAGTCGATCAGTTCATTGGCCTTGACCGCGGTCTGGCCGAGGAACTCGCCGACCAGGTCGGAGCGTTGGGCCTCGACGAGATGATCGCCGCCGAGCAGGCCCAGCGCGTAGAAGACCCGGCCCAGGATGCGGGCCACCGTGGTCTTCCCGGTGCCGGAGGGGCCGGAGAAGACGAAATGCCGTTTCGGCGGCTGGACCGGAAGCCCCTGTGCGGCTCGCAGCCGCGCCATGTTCAGCTGTGCGGACAACGCCTTGACCTGGCGCTTGACCGGTTCCAGACCGACCATCCGCTCCAGCTCCGCCAGCGCCTCGGCGAGCAGTACCGGATCGCTGGGACCCGCCGGGAACGCACGCTGCGACGACTGGCCGGGCACCGCGGTCTTCTCCCGTGCCCCGTCCGCCCGGGCCGGGCCCCCGGAAGCCGTCCGGTTCTGCGGATCGCTGCCGGGCCGCAGCTCCCGCCCGTCCACGAAGTCCGTCCCCAGCGGTAAGTCGCCGTCCGGCTGCGCTTCCGCGAGCGTGGTGTCCGCCCCGAACCCGGTCAGCGATACCGCAGCGAGACCGGCCGCCTCGTCGACGCCTTCGAGCCCGTCGTAGTCGGCGATCGCGGCAAGCCGCGCGGAGGTGTCCATGAACGCCGGGTCGATCCGGTGCACGGCACGGTAGAGCGGCAGGGCGGCAGCGCTGCGCCCGGTGCCCTCGTGCGCACGGGCCAGCCAGTAGCGCAGCTCCTTGCGCTGCGGCTGTTCGCTGCGGCACCGCATCAGCGCGGTGGAGAGCAGTGGTTCGGCCTGCCCGTACATCTCCAGTCGCACCCGCGCCATCCCGCCGAAGAGACCCGCCTCGATCCCCAGCAGCGGATCGTCCACCAGCTGTTCGGTGTGGCGCACCAGCTGTTCCCAGTCCTTGACCAGATACGAGCGGCAGGCGTGCAGGAACCGCACCTGCGTGTCCGCGTCCACCGGTGGCAGTCCGGCCAGCGCCCGGTCCAGTTCCGGGACGTGGCGCCCGTCCAGCCAGTGCGAGGCGTGCGCGAGCAACAGGTCACGCGGACTCTCCAGCACCGGCTGCACCCACCAGCCCAGCCAGTACCAGGAGTTGAGGGTGCGCCTGTGACGGGCGCGCTGTTCGCCGAAGCGCTCGCGGTGGCCGTGCATGCGCAGCAGCGCCGTCGTCGTGTCGATCCTCAGGGCATGGAGACCGAGCCAGCCGTCGGCCATGCCGGGATCCAGCCGCACCGCAGTCCTGAACTCCTCCTCGGCCTGCGGGTAGGCGCCCATCGTGTAGGCGTCCACGCCGCGCAGCCAGGCGAGGTCGGCCGGGGCCTGCGCGCCCTGCATGCCGATGTCCATCAGGTCCCCCACAAGCCGTGCCCCCAGGATGTCCCGCCGCACGACCGCCCGCCAGGCGCGCTGAACCACTGTGCCGTGGACGGGAATTGACCGCACCGAAAGGCATCGTACCTGCGCAGCGACCGCGCGACTAAGGGCGCCGCAAGCGGAACGGAGGCCGTGACCGTGGGTGAGCGGAATCCGGTGAACAGCCGTACGGATGAGGGTGCGAGGACAGAACGAAGCCCCCGATCACGGGGGAACAACCGGGGGCTTCGCGTCTGCGAGGGCTCCGAAAAGCCGCACATTGAGAACGTAAGACCTGTACCGCCCCCCGGTCAAGCAGAGTTGAGACACTTCCGGGCTGATTTCCGACCGCTCAGTACGTCGCCGCAGGGGGGTCACGGTGTGTGACGGGCTGGTCCCTTCTTGCTGTCGCAAGAGGTCCCTGTAGCCACTCGTACCCCACTGGCAACTGGCGTACCAGGGTGTCGGCGTACGGGCGTGAAGGATCGGCGGCGAAATGCCGCTCCTCGGCGGCCGTCCACCCGTCCCAGAAGGCCGAAAGTGCCGGCCCGTCGCGCCGTCGGCCGCGCCGCCAGGATGCCGCGGGACCGAGCTCCATCCACCACAGCCCGGCAAGATGCGGACGCAGCGCCCGGCGGCCCGCCCCCACCCCTTCGACCAGTACGACGGGAGCGGGCTCCAGCGCACGCGGCGGGCCGAAGCACCGGGCGGTCCAGTCGTACGGTGCGTAGCGCGCGGTCTCCCCGTTCGACAGCGGGCCGAGCACCTGGTCCCGCAACCGGTCCACCCAGCCGAACAGTTCCTCGTGCGTGGCGAGGTCGTCCAGGTGCAGCACGGGCGCGTCGCCGAGCGCCGCGGCGACCAGGGCCGCCAGGGTGCTCTTCCCCGAGCCCGCGTGGCCGTCGACGGCGATCAGTCGCACGGGTCCGCAGGACGGCGGCAGCGTGAGCAGCCGCGAGGCCCGGCGCGCGAGATCATCCATGCGGACCAGCCTACGAGGCGGTGCGGAGCACGTGCAGGTCACGCCAGTGGACCAGACCAATATTGGTTCTCCGGCACAAGGAGAATCGCTGGCCGAATCCGCCCGCGAACGGCAATAGTTGGCGCACAGTCGTGCACCCGCAGCCCCATTCCGCTTACGACCGGGGGTCCAGCCCATGAACAGACCGACCTCACGCAGAACAGTGCTGACCGCCGCGCTCGCGGCAGCCGCCGCTGCCGGCACGGTGTCGTCCGCCGGCCCCGCGGCGGCCGCTCCCTCTCCGGCGCCGCCCCACTCGCCCCCGGCGGCGCCGTCCCTGGTGGACAACCACTCCTGGACCACGTACACCGACTGGCGCAGCGGTTCCGGCGCCGGGACGCGCGCCGTCGCGGGCCGCCGGCCCGGTCTGGTGATCAGCCACCCGCAGGGGCGTATCGACTACACCGACCCGCACACCGGTGCGACGTCGGCCTGGGAGTACGCCACCTGGACCTCGCCGCTCCACCGCTCGTCGGTCCCCGCCACCGAGGTGATCGCCTCCTGGAACGCGCACGCCCCGGCGGGCACCTGGATCCAGATCGAACTGTCCGGGCGCTATTCGGACGGCACCGACACTCCCTGGTACGTGATGGGCCGCTGGGCGGCGGGCGACGAGGACATCCGCCGCACCTCCGTCGACGACCAGACCGACGGCAAGAGCTCGATCTGGACGGACACCTTCTCGGTGGACGACGCGGCGAGCGGGCTGCGCCTGGTCTCGTACCGGCTGCGGCTGACCCTGTACCGCACCCCGGGCAGCCGCCTCACCCCCACCGTGTGGCGGCTCGGCGCGATGGCCTCGGACATCCCGGACCGCTTCACCGTGGAGCCCAGCACCCCCGGACTCGTCCGGGAGCTGCCGGTGCCGCGCTTCTCGCAGAACGTGCACGCGGGCCAGTACCCGCAGTACGACAACGGCGGCGAGGCGTGGTGCAGCCCCACCTCCTCCCAGATGATCATCGAGTACTGGGGCCGCAAGCCCACCGCCGAGGACCTCGCCTGGGTGGAGCCCGGCCTCGCGGACCCGGAGGTCTGCCAGGCGGCCCGGTACACGTACGACTACCAGTACGAGGGCTGCGGCAACTGGCCCTTCAACGCCGCCTACGCGGCCACCTACGACGACATGAGCGCGGTGGTGACCCGGCTGAGCTCGCTGACGGACCTGGAGACCCTGATCCGGGCCGGAATCCCGGCCATAACGTCGCAGTCCTTCCTCAAGGAGGAGCTGACCGGTGCGGGTTACGGGACATCCGGTCACCTGATGACGGTGATCGGCTTCACCGCCGACGGCGACGTGATCGCCAACGACCCCGCGTCGCCGAACGACGAGGCCGTCCGCCACGTCTACAAGCGGCACGAGTGGGAGACGGTCTGGCTGCGGACCAAGCGTTACGACGCGAGCGGCAAGGTCAAGAGCGGTACGGGCGGTGTCTGCTACCTCTACTGGCCTGCTCGGCCGACACCGAGTCAGCGCCGCGCGCTGCGGTCGCTCGGCCTGGTGTGAGCATGTGCGGCGCCCCGGCCGCCTCGACCGCCTGACGACAGCGTTCCCGGCCGTCCCGTGCGAGGTGGCCGTACCGGTCCACCGTGACCTTGATCGAGCGATGCCCGATCCGACGAGATACCTCGTGGACGGGCGCACCGTTCCTCAGGGTCGCGGTGGACCACTTGTTTCGCCCGTCGTGCGGATCGTTTTCGGGCAGCCCGAGGCGCCTGATGGCGAGGTCCCAGGACTTGCGCAGGGCACCGGGATACGGCAAGCCGCCTTTTGTGTCGAGGATCGGCAGCCGATCGCCGGCAGACGGACGTCCTCGACGTGGACGAGCGCCCGGACCGGCACGGGCAGGTCGTGGAGATCCTGTCGGAGCCCACCTGTCAGGACCGGAGGGCTGTCGCATGACGGGCAGACATGGCCTGTTCACCTGCGAGGAGGCCTTCGTCCACATCGTCGACTCGATGGTCGACCGGTACATCCGGTGGTTCCGCACCACCCGCGAGCCGCCCCGGCGCCCCCACCCGCCTCGCTGAACCGCCTGCTCACCTCGATCACACCGTCGGCGACCTCGCGGGCCGGTGCGCCCGGCGGCAGGCGCGGACCGAAGCGAGGGCGCTCATGCCGTGTCCAGGAAGGCCCGGGCCGGCTCGGTGAATTCCTCGGGCCGGCACTTTCGTGCGTCCGGGGTCTTTACGCCGTCGCCATGGATGGTCTAGAACGACAGTCATCCGATGTTACGCGAGTCCGGCGTCTGATTTCTGCACGCCGCAGGGGAGTCATGCGCGGATTCAGGCACATTCATCGGACTACTAAGTCAACACCGTTGGCTGAGAGCCGTATCGCCCTGGAGGGCATCGTGCAGAAATTCCCCCGCCGTCGCCGGCGGGTTCCGTACAGACGGGCCGTCGCGCTCTGCTCGGCGGTGGTCACCGTCCTCGCAGGTGCCGCCGTGGTCGGTGGCGGCACCGCCGCCGCGGCCGCGGGGCCGACCACCGCCTGGCAGCACGGAGACTTCGCTCTCGACCCGGCAGGTGTCGTCAGCCGTTCCGACATCGTGCTCGGTTCGCCGAACTCCGACCCGACCGCGTCCATGCCGCTGGGCAACGGATCGCTCGGCGTGGCGGCCTGGGCAGCGGGCGGCTTCACCGCACAGCTCAACCGCTCCGACACTATGCCGGACCGCAAGTCGCCCGGCCGGCTCAACATCCCCGGCCTGTCCGTCATTTCGCACGCAGCCGACTTCCGCGGACAGCTGGACCTGACCGACGGCGTGCTGCGTGAGTCCGGCGGCGGCATGTCGATGAAGGCCTGGGTCGCGGCGGAGAAGGACGAGCTGATCGTCGACGTCTCCGGCGCGGACCCGGGCGTGGCGCAGACCGCCACCATCAACCTGTGGTCGCCGCGGAAACCCACCGCCGCCGTGTCCGGCACCGTCGGCACCCTGGCCGAGACCTGGGCCGACGGCAGCCCGCCGATCGGCAGTGGAAAGACCTTCGGCTCGCTCGCCGCCATCACCGCGGGCGGCCGCCGGGTGAGCACCGCCGTCAGCAGCCCGACGCAGGTCAAGGTCAGCTTCACCCCGCACGCCGACGGCACCTTCCGGGTCGTCGTCGCCTCGCCGGGCTGGACAGGCGGCGACGCCGCCAAGACCGCCGCCAAGGTGATCGGCCATGACGCGACCGCGCCCGTACGGACCCTGACGTCCGCACAGGACCGCTGGTGGGACCGCTTCTGGGCGCATTCGGGCCTGATCGCGATGGATTCGGCGGACGGCAGCGCCGAATACATCGAGAACCTGCGCACGCTGTACCTCTACGAAGAGGCGGCGTCCATGAAGAAGGGGATCTACCCGGGCAGCCAGGCCGGCGAGGCCGACATGTTCGCCTGGAACAAGGACACCCAGACCTGGACGCCGTCCGCATACTGGCTGTGGAATCTGCGGACCCAGATCGCAGCGAACATGAGCTCGGGCAACTACCAGCTCAACACCCCGATCTTCGACATGTACGCCGACGACCTGCCCGCCATCGAGGCGTGGACCAAGCAGCAGATGGGCGGCCGTCCTGGCGCCTGTCTGCCGGAGACGATGCGCTTCAACGGCAACGGCATCTCCCCCGGCGTCGGCGAGAACGGCTCGTGCAGCGAGCCGGGCAGCCCCAACTGGAACGCCCTGGACATCTCCTCGGGTCCTGAGGTCGCCCTCTACATGTGGGAGCAGTACCAGGGCACCGGCGACAAGGCCGCGCTGAAGCGGTACTGGCCGTTCATCAAGTCGGTCACCGAATTCCAGCTGGCCTACCAGACCGTGGGCGCCGACGGTTTGCTGCACGCCAAGGCCAACGCCCACGAGACCCAGTGGGCGGTCAAGGACCCGACCACCGACATCGCGCTCGACCAGGCGGTCTTCCCACTGATCGGCAAGATCGCGCGTGTGCTCGGCACCGACCGCGGCGCCGACAAGGCCCTGGTGGCCCGCGTCGCCACCGCGCAGACGCAGATCCCGCCCTACCCGCGCACCGACCAGGCCACCCGCGGCAAGCTGCTCAACCCCGGTTACACCGCGGCCGAAACCGCCGCCGCGGACGCCACCGGCACGGACATGATCGCGATCTCGTACGAGCCGGCGGCCGAGCGCAGGAACGGCGAGAACATCGAACTGGAGCCGCTGTGGCCCTGGAACACCGTCAGTGACCAGGACGACGACCTGTTCTCGCTCGAGCAGCGCAGCTTCGCGCACCGGCCCAACAAGGGCGGCAACGACTGGTCGATGGACGCCATCGACGCGGCCCGGCTGCAGAACCCCGCGGAGGTGCGCAGCAACCTGATCTCGCTGACCGAAGGGCACCAGGTCTACCCCAACGGATTCGCCGACCTCGGTAACTCGGTCGGCTTCCAGCCCTACATCGAGCAGGAGTCCGGTGTCGCGACCGCGGTCGGCGAGGCGCTGGCCCAGGACTACGACGGCATCGTCCGCTTCGCACCGGCCTGGCCGGCCGAGTGGGACGGCGCGGGCAGCGTCTACATCCAGGGCAGCAGCAAGGTGGACGTGCAGGTGCAGGGTGGCAAGCTGGTCACCGCCGCGATCGAGGCCGGCACCTCCGGCACCCTGCGGGTGAAGAACCCGTGGCCCGGTCAGCCCACCGAGGTCGTGGACGGCAGGAACGGCCATCTCGTCGTCCACGCGAGCACCGCGGACCTGCTGAACGTCCCCGTGAAGTCCGGCAAGTCCTATCTGGTGCAGCAGGTCGCCGCGCCCACCACCGCCCTGCCGTTCGCGCGGGTCACCGGTAGCGCGCCGACCGCGGCCCGGCACCTGGGCGGCGTACAGCTCGGCCTGGACGCGGCCACCCGGTCCGGCAGCGCCACCGTCGGCACCGTACTGGGCGGCACCAACCGGGACTACGGCCTCAGCCAGATCGAGGACGCCGGCTCTCCCACCACAGCGGACGACGTGGGCGGGCTCGCCGCCCGCACCACAGAAGGCGATCTGTCCTTCGACGTCGCCGACGACGTGGCCGCGACGGGGTCCTACGACGCCAAGGTCACGGTGTCGTACTACGACTCCGGCACCGGTTCGCTGTCCGTGCAGTACGACGCCGGGGCCAAGGACCGCTACCACGAGGCCGGCACCATCGCGCTGAAGGGTACCGACACCTGGAAGACCGCAGACGTCACCCTCAGCGGTGCCTGGTTCGGCGGGCTGCAGAGCGCGGGCGGCGACCTGCGGCTGCACTCGGCGGCCGGCCCCTTCACCGTGCACAGCGTGGGCATGACGGTCACCGGCGCCCGGGTGCCCGACCGGCACGCCTTCCCGCCGGCTCCGGCGATCACCACCCCGCGCGGCGGCGCCACCGTCAAGCTGAGCTCGGCGGTGTCCGGTACGGCGATCCCCGACGGCAGGGTGACCGTACGCGAGGTGTCAGGGGTGCTGTGCACCGCCACCGCGGACGACAGCGGCGCCTGGAGCTGCGCTCCCGACGGCGGCTTCACCCCGGGGCGGCAGACCGCCACCGCGACGGTCACCGACCCGGGCGGCATGGTCAGCGACGCCTCGGCCGGGGTCGCTTTCGACGCCTCCGACCTGCCGCCCGGCACCGCCGTGGTCGGCTCGGTCGTCGGCGCCACCGACCACGCGTACGGGATGAGCGAGGACGAGCGGCCCTCGGGCGGCTTCGACGGCCCGACGACCGCCTCGGTGGTCGACGGCCTGTCCGCGCGTACCAGTACCCAGGGCAACATCTACTTCGACGTCGACGACTCGATCGCGCACGCCGGCTACTACACGGCCACCTTCACCCTCTCCTACTACGACCAGGGCACCGGTTCCTTCTCGGTGCAGTACGACAACGGTGGCTCCGACCCGTACAAGTCCACCGCGGGAATCGCGCTGACCGGCAGCAACACCTGGAAGACCGCGACCGTGACGGCCACCGACGCCTACTTCGGCGGCCAGCAGCACTCGGCGGCCGACTTCCGGCTGCGCAACGGCAGTGGCCAACTGACGGTGCACAGCGTGGCGGTGAAGATCAGCGGTGACGGTGTCCCGAACGTCACCGACTTCGCGCCGCCGGTGACGGTCGCCTCGCCCGCGGCGGGCGACACCGTCGGTGCCACCCCGGCCGTCTCGGGCTCCGCGGAGCCCGGCGCGACGGTCACCGTGACGTCCGACGGCACGGCGCTGTGCAAGGCCGCCGTGTCCGACAGCGGCAGCTGGACCTGTACCGGGTCCGGCGAACTCGCCGCAGGGGCGCACACGTTCAAAGCCACCGCGGCCGACCCGACCGGCACCCCGGCGGAACCGGCCACCGTGCAGGTGACGGTGGCTTAAGCAGCGGCGTGGGAAGGAGCGGTCCGGCCGAACGGCCGGGCCGCTCCTGTGCGTCGGGCCGCGCGGGCTTACGCGAAGCCGACGATGCCGCGCGGGCTGTAGTGCTCCTCGAGGCGCTTGCACTCGTCGTCGCCCAGCCGCAGGCCGACCGACGCGACGGCGTCGTCCAGGTGCTGCGGCTTGGTCGCACCGACGATCGGCGCGGTCACTCCCGGCTGCCGCAGCAGCCAGGCCAGCGCGACCTGGGCGCGGGTGACACCGCGCTCGTCCGCGATCGCCGCGACGGCGTCCACGATGTGCCGGTCGGTGTCCTGGTAGAGGGTCTTGCCGAACTCGTCGGTCTCGCTGCGCGCGCTGGTGGTGTCCCAGGCCCGGGTGAGCCGGCCGCGGGCCAGCGGGCTCCACGGGATGACCCCGACACCCTGGTCGGCGCAGAGCGGCAGCATCTCCCGCTCCTCCTCGCGGTGGAGCAGGTTGTAGTGGTTCTGCATGCTGACGAAACGGGTCCAGCCGTGCCGCTCGGCGACGTACTGCGCCTTGGAGAACTGCCATGCGTACATCGAACTCGCGCCGATGTAGCGGGCCTTGCCCGCCTTCACCACGTCGTGCAGGGCCTCCATGGTCTCCTCGATCGGCGTCTCCCGGTCCCAGCGGTGGATCTGGTAAAGATCGACGTAGTCGGTGCCCAGCCGACGCAGGCTGTGGTCGATCTCGGTCATGATCGCCTTGCGGGACAGCCCGCCACCGTTGGCCCCCGGCCGCATCCGGCCGTGCACCTTGGTGGCCAGCACGATCTCGTCGCGGCGGGCGAAGTCGGCAAGCGCCCGGCCGACGATCTCCTCGCTGGTGCCGTCGGAGTAGACGTTCGCGGTGTCGAAGAAGTTGATCCCGGCCTCGACGGCCTGCCGTACGAAGGGCCGGCTGGCCTCCTCGTCCAACGTCCAGCTGTGGGCACCGCGGTCGGCGACGCCGTAGCTCATACAACCCAGGCAGATGCGGGAGACGTCCAGACCGGTCGTGCCGAGTTTCAGATAGTCCATGACAATCCAGCCTACGTCGGTGTCCGGTCGCCTTCACCGGGGACGAGGCGGCCGGTGGAGCACCGCGGGCCGGAGACCGTTCTGCACCGTCGTGTTGTTCTCCACCGGCGTGAATCGGTTGATCACGAACTGGTGTCAGGCGCTCATGCGGAGCCCTGAGGCCCCGGGAGGGTGTTGACGATGGTCGCGGGCGGGGGTTGCGAAGGCGTGGGCACTTGAATGAGGAAGGGCACGAACGTGACCTGGTCGCCCTTGCGCAGAAGCCTCTTCGAAACCCGGTAGCACACGGAATTATCAAGGTCATGGATGGTCCTGTAGCACTCGATGGTCGATTCCGCGGACGCGGTCCGAGAAATCGTCGGTGCGGTACCGGGTCCATTCCCGGATTCACTTGCTGACGCTGAGGCGCCGCCCCATGCGCCAAAGGTCAAGCAGGAGGAGGCTGCGATGGCGACACCGATGCTCCGCACAATCTTCCTCATATGCATCATCCCGAAGGCCGGAAGTGGACTCAACACCACAGTAGGAGGTGGCGAGCAGTTCGGACGGTGGGTATTTCTGCCCACACGGCGTCGGTCGATCTACCTCTTGAGCACCTGAAGCGGAAGGCCGATTCTTGAGCCATGTCGTCCATGGAGCCGCTGATGCCCCGGTGCGCCGAGTGCCTGCCCTGAGGTTCGGCTCCGGACCACTCAGGATCGCCGAGCGTAATGCTGAAAAGGAGAATTCCATGAGAGGCAAGTTCGCACTGAGTGTCGCCGCGACGGTTGCGCTGGCCGGAGGAATGGTTGCGACCGCTGTCGCACCGGCTTCGGCTGTCCCGGACCGGACGTGTCGGGTGGTAGGAAGCAGTCTGACGGGTGAGAATTTCGCTCCCAACGGGATGTTCACCCTCAAGCCTGGAGCGATGACTGTCCGCGCTGCCTCTGACGGCCGCATCGGACCGACCACCGTTATGGGCGTAGGCCCGTTCTCCGTAGGTCCCGTGACCTGCACCGGGGCGACAGGAACGACATCTGCGACAGCTGCGGCAAGTGGGACAGCCGCTGCTATAGCTGCCGGAACGAGTGCAGCGCAAGCCGCGATAAGCAGAGGGGCCACCCCGGCGGTGGTGAAGGCGCAGGCTGTCGCAGCGTCGCAATCCATGGCGAGAAGCCTCGGACTGTCCCAGACGGTGATCAATCAGGTCACCAATGTGACAACCAACAACATCTTGAACCAGATAAACAATTCGCCGGGCTCGACCATTAACGCTTCGGGCACCCCGACGACGGGCACCCCGACGACGGGCACCCCGACGACGGGTACTCCGACGACGGGTACTCCGACGACGGGTACACCGACGACGGGTACACCGACGACGGGCACCCCGACCACGGGCACGCCGACCACCGGTACGCCGACGACGGGCACACCGACCACCGGTACGCCGACCACCGGTACGCCGACGACGGGCACACCGACCACCGGTACACCGACCACGGGCACCCCCACGACGGGCACCCCCACGACGGGCACCCCCACGACGGGTACGCCGACCACCGGTACACCGACGACGGGTACTCCGACGACGGGCACGCCGACCACGGGCACCCCCACGACGGGCACACCGACCACCGGTACACCGACCACCGGTACTCCGACCACCGGTACGCCGACGACGGGTACGCCGACGACGGGTACGCCGACGACGGGTACGCCGACGACGGGTACGCCGACGACGGGCACACCGACCACCGGTACACCGACCACCGGTACACCGACGACGGGCACGCCGACCACGGGCACCCCGACGACGGGTACGCCGACCACCGGAGCACCGACGACGGGCACACCGACCACGGTCACCGGCAAGTAGACCCGGAGTGCGGTTCGCTCGTGTCACTGGACTCGCGCCTACGTGAGCGCTGGTCCGGCAGGTGATCAGTACCATGGAAAGTGCCTCTGACCAGCGAGAACAAGGATTGCTGTGACCTTGTTCGCGCCCCGGTCGGAGGCACTTTTCCAGGTGCGGAAGCGTACGGGGGAGTCCGGCGGTCCGCGTGCGGTCGGTGGCTGCGCGCCGGTTTCCCCGGCCGGGTCCGCACCGAGCGCCGCGATGTGTCCGGCGGTGTGGTCTCCGGCACAGGCGGCGTCCGCTGCCCGTCTTCCCGGCGCACCCGAGCGCCCGTCCGGAAGCGGGCTCCGGACGCTGTCGCGGTCCGCCGACGCGGCCCGGCGCCTCCGGGGCAGTGACCGACGTCTCTACCCCGGGGCCCCGTTCCGCTGGCACAGTGGTCGGGTCACGGGGGACGTTCACTGCCAGCCGACCGAGCGAGATGCCATGACCGCGACTGCCGCCGCAACCACCACCACCACCGCCCGCCGCCGCGCCCGGACCGGAGGTCCCGAGGACCGGTCCAAGCTGCTGGAGAACCTCCTGGGCTGGACGCTCGTCGTCGTGGTCGCCATGTTCGTCACCCAGGCCGGCCTGATGTGAGCACCCCGTACCCGGCGCGTCAGGACCGGCAGGCCGCCTTCGTCCGAGCCGTGGTGTGATGCGCCTCGGGAGCGACGGAACGGGCGGCCGCTGCGGCCGCCCGCCCCGGAGGGTGTCGCTGCTCCCAGGGCCTAGTCGACGGCCTTGATCAGTTCACCGTTGCCGGTGTCACCGCTGAGCTCCCAGAGGAAGGTGCCGCCCAGGCCCTGCTGGTTCTTGTAGGCCATCTTCGTGGCGATGGTGGCGGGGGTGTCGTAGCTCCACCAGTCGGTGCCGCAGTGCGCGTAGGCCGTGCCCGCGACGGTTCCGGTGGCCGGGCAACTGTTCTTGAGGACCTTGTAGTCCTCGATGCCCGGCTCGTACGTGCCGGCGGCAGGGCCGGTCGCCGTGCCGCCCGGCGCGTCCTGGGTCACACCGGTCCAGCCCCGCCCGTAGAAGCCGATGCCGAGCAGCAGCTTCGAGGCGGGGACGCCCAGCGCCTTCAGCTTGGTGACGGCGGCGTCGCTGTTGAAGCCCTCCTTCGGAATGCCGGTGTAGGAGGTCAGCGGGGAGTGCGGGGCCGTCGGGCCCTGCGCGTCCCAGGCACCGAAGAAGTCGTACGTCATCGGGTTGTACCAGTCGACGTACTTCGCGGCGCCCCCGTAGTCGACCGCTTCGAGCTTGCCACCGTCGGAACCGTCGGCCGAGATCGCGGAGGTGACCAGGTTGTCCGTGCCGAACTTGGCCCGCAGCGCCGCCAGTACGTTGCCGTACCCGTCACGGCCGCTGGTGTCGCAGCTCAGTCCGCAGGTGTTGGGATACTCCCAGTCGATGTCGATGCCGTCGAAGACATCGGCCCAGCGGGGGTCCTCGACCAGGTTGTAGCAGGACTCGGCGAACGCGGCCGGGTTCTTCGCCGCCTCGCCGAAGCCGCCGGACCAGGTCCAGCCGCCGAACGACCAGATGACCTTCAGGTTCGGGTGCAGCTTCTTCAGTTTGCGCAGCTGGTTGAAACTGCCGCGCAGTTCCTGGTCCCAGGTGTCCGCCACGCCGTCCACCGACTGATCGGCCGTGTAGGCCTTCTCGTAGTCCGCATAGCTGTCCCCGACCGCGCACTTGCCGCCGGTGACGTTGCCGAAGGCGTAGTTGATGTGCGTCAGCTTGTCGGCCGAGCCGGACGTCTCGATGTTCTTGACGTGGTAATTGCGCTGGTAGACACCCCAGTCGGTGAAGTACCCGACCACCTTGTCGCCGGCCGCTGTGGGGGCGGCCTGCGTGGTGACGGGGGCCGCGCCGGCTGTCGCGCTGCTCGCTGCGCCGAGAAGGGCGGCGCCGAGGGCGGCGGTACAGACGGTTGCGGCGAGCGCCCGGAACCGGGCGCGGTGAAGTCCGAACATCGTGGCTCCTCGTGGGGGAGGGGGCTTGCGAGTGGGGGGACGTACGGATGACCTCGCCGCCAACTTGGCATGAACGCGGAAAGGTCGGTGCGCTGAAACCGTAGATGGACTAGACCAGTTGGGTCAATGGTTCGGACCAATCCGATGGGCGGGGCCCCGCACGCGGCCTCCGACCGCCCGTTCTCACACCCCGTGACGGATACCGTCCGATCGGGCATACTCAACCCGCCACAGCCGCAGGCCGGCCGCTCCCGCAATCCGGGAGGGCAGCATCGGCTGGGCAGTAGTGCTTGTCCGGGCCCCGCCCCGGAATTCCCCGGCGTCGCCGCTCACACCCCGCGCGCGCGACCGCCGCAACGCCCGACAGGGAGGAGAGCGCCGTCATGTCCGACCGTGCCCCGCAGTTGGTGGAGCGTCGTCTGCCCACCGAGGAAGCCAGGCAGCTCGTCGCGCTCGTCCGCGACATCGTCCAGCGGGAGATCGCGCCGAACGCGGCGGAGGAGGAGGACGCGGGCCGGTTCCCGCGTGAGATCTTCACGCTGCTCTCCGAGTCCGGTCTGCTCGGTCTGCCGTACGACTCCGCCCACGGCGGCGGAGACCAGCCCTACGAGGTCTATCTCCAGGTTCTCGAAGAACTCGCGGCCGGCCGGCTCACCGTCGGTCTCGGCGTCAGTGTGCACTCCCTCGCCTGCCATGCCCTCGCCGGATACGGCACCAAGGAGCAGCAGGCGGAACACCTGCCGGCGATGCTGGGAGGCGGCCTGCTGGGTGCCTACTGCCTCTCCGAGCCCGCCTCGGGCTCCGATGCCGCATCGCTGCGTACGAAGGCCGTGCGGGACGGCGACGACTGGGTCATCGACGGCACCAAGGCGTGGATCACGCACGGCGGCATCGCCGACTTCTACACGGTCCTGGCGAGAACCGGTGGCGACGGCGCCCGCGGCATCACGGCCTTCCTGGTCCCCGGCGACGCCGAGGGGCTGCACGCGGCCCTCCCCGAGAAGAAGATGGGCATGAAGGGCTCGCCCACCGCTCAACTGCACTTCGACGGCGTACGGGTGCCCGACGCGCGACGGATCGGAGAGGAGGGGCAGGGCTTCGCGATCGCGTTGTCGGCCCTCGACTCGGGGCGCCTCGGTATCGCGGCCTGTGCCATCGGTGTCGCGCAGGCCGCCCTGGACGAGGCCGTCGGATACGCCACCGGGCGAGAGCAGTTCGGCCGCCCCATCGCGGACTTCCAGGGGCTGCGGTTCATGCTGGCCGACATGGCCACCCAGATCGAGGCGGGCCGGGCGCTCTATCTGGAGGCGGCCAGACTGCGTGACGCGGGCAGGCCGTTCTCCCGGCAGGCCGCCATGGCCAAGCTGTTCTGCACCGACGCGGCCATGCGCGTCACCGTCGACGCCGTACAGGTGCTCGGCGGTTACGGCTACACCCTCGACTTCCCCGTCGAGCGGCTGATGCGCGAGGCCAAGGTGCTGCAGATCGTCGAAGGCACCAATCAGATCCAGCGCATGGTCATTGCGCGCCACCTCGCGGGTCCCGAGACGCACTGAGGAGCAGCGGCCGGTCCGACCACACCGGCGCCGTCATGATCCGGTTCCACTCCTGGTCATGGCGGCCCGGCACCGTCCTCCCGGCCGATTCCCAGTGGCTCAGCATGGCCCGGTAGATGGGCGGATCCGCCCCGGGGGGCACCGCGCGCGGCGCAGCCTGGGGCGTGACGGCCTGCGGCACCAGCTGCGCGCCGGGCTGCGGAACCGATTTTTCGGGGCTCGGTGCGGCGAGACGGCGGCGACCGAGGCCGGCCGTTGAATGCAGCAGGGTCATGCCAGGCCAACGCCGCGGGGCGGGGCCGGGTCACTGCCGGAGGGATTCGAGAGCCCGTTCGCCAGGTTCCCCCTGCCGTCCCGGGCGTGGCTCGATCCGCCCGCACCACGCCGGTTCGGCCGTCGTGGTGCAGCGCAGGTGTGTCATGCCTGCCGGAGGTCTCTCCGGCGCGAGGAGGGCCGCGTCAGGCGGCGTTGCGGCGCATCGGCGGAACCCGCAACGGGCGCGAGCCGGCGCCGCCGGCGTGCGAGAACGGCTGCATCCTCCAGTCGAGTCCCTGAGGGAGCGTCAGCAGCAGCCCCGTCTCCTGCTCCTGGAGTTCGAGCGACTCGTCGGCGGGACGCGCCTGCGCGGCCTCGCGACCGGTGCCGGCGCAGACCGTCAGGACGAACGGGTTCCACGGAGTCGGGCACAGCGCGTGCTCCGGCAGCACGTCCTCGTCGGCCAGCAGCGCGATCGGCTGCGCACAGTCCGGGCAGATCACCCGGAACATCTCAAAAGTGTCGTACGCGTCGGGAGCGGAGTCCTCGACGGGTTCGACGGGCTCCGGTTCGGTACGTCCGGTGAGCTTCAGGCTCTGCATGGAGAATCTCCCCCTCGGGTGGGCCGACAAGGCGCCACGGCCTCGACCACAGCAAGCACTTCCCGTCGCGGATCGGCCGTAACCGCGACGCCGTCGGCTACCCACCCGTAAACCTGTGGCATTCGTCACATGCCCGGTGCAGGTGCCCTGTTCGGGGGCTCTGCGACTGTGCCTGGAGGGACCTGGGGCCATAGGTTGATCGGTATGGAGGAGCTGGACCGTCAGATTGTGGAGTTGCTCGTCAAGGACGGGCGGATGAGCTACACCGACCTGGGCAAGGCCACGGGCCTGTCCACATCGGCCGTTCATCAGCGTGTCCGCCGACTGGAGCAGCGCGGGGTCATCCGCGGCTACGCCGCGGTCGTCGACCCCGAGGCCGTCGGCCTGCCCCTCACCGCGTTCATCTCGGTGAAACCGTTCGACCCGAGCGCGCCGGACGACATCGCCGAGCGGCTCGCGGGGGTGCCGGAACTGGAGGCGTGCCACAGCGTCGCGGGTGACGAGAACTACATCCTCAAGGTGCGCGTCGCGACTCCGCTGGAGCTGGAGCACCTGCTCACCCGGATCCGCTCGCTGGCCGGCGTCTCCACCCGCACCACCGTCGTCCTCTCGACGCCTTACGAGGCGCGCCCTCCGCAGATCTGAGGGGGTCGCGGACGGTGCTCCTCCGCACAGGCGGGAGACTGGTGCCATGACCGAAAGCACCGCCCCCCGGAATGAACACCGCACCGTGCTGCTGCGCGGTGGAGACGTCCACAGCCCCGCCGACCCCTTCGCCACCGCCATGGTCGTCGAACGCGGCCACGTCGCCTGGGTCGGCTCGGAGGGGGCCGCAGACGCCTTCGCGAGCGGCGTCGACGAAGTGATCGACCTCGAAGGGGCGCTGGTCACCCCGGCATTCACCGACGCCCACGTCCACACCACGTCGACCGGTCTGGCGCTCACCGGTCTGGACCTCTCGGGCGCCCGCACCCTCGCCGAGGCCCTCGATCTCGTGCGCGCGCACACCGCGGCGCGCCCCGCCGAGCGGGTCGTCCTCGGCCACGGCTGGGACGCCTCGCGCTGGCCGGAGCAGCGGCCCCCCTCGCGTGGCGAACTCGACGCGGCGGCCGGCGGGCGGCCGCTCTACCTGCCCCGGATCGATGTGCACTCCGCCGTCGTGACCACGGCCCTTCTCGATCTGGTCCCCGGTGTCACCGCGCTGGCCGGCTACCACCCCGATGCCCCGCTGACCGGCGCCGCCCACCATGCGGTGCGAGCCGCCGCGCACGGCGCCGTCTCGCCGCGGCAGCGCGCCGATGCCCAGCGCGCCGCCCTCGACCACGCCGCCTCGCTCGGCATCGGCACCGTCCACGAGTGCGCCGGCCCCGACATCTCCGACGAGGACGACTTCACCGCGCTGCTCGGGCTCGCCGCCGGGCGGCCGGGACCGCGGGTCTTCGGCTACTGGGCCGAGCGCGTCGGTGACGAGAAGGACGCCCGGAGGATCCGGGAGCTGGGTGCGATCGGCGCGGCCGGCGACCTGTTCGTCGACGGCTCGCTCGGCTCGCACACCGCGTGCCTCCATGAGCCGTACGCCGACGGCCCGGCCGGCCGCACCGGTACCGGCCACCTGGACGCGGCGGAGATCGCCGCCCACGTCACCGCCTGCACCGAGGCCGGTCTGCAGGCCGGTTTCCATGCCATCGGGGACGCCGCGGTCTCCGCCGTCGTGGCCGGTGTCCGGGCCGCGTCCGAAACCCTCGGCCTGGCCCGGATCCGGGCCGCCCGGCACCGCGTCGAGCACGCCGAGATGCTCACCCCCGAGACCATCGCCGCCTTCGCGGAGCTCGGACTGACCGCCTCCGTCCAGCCGGCCTTCGACGCGGCCTGGGGTGGCGAGACCGGCATGTACGCCCAGCGGCTCGGCGCCGAGCGGGCCCGCACCCTCAACCCGTACGCGGCCCTCCTGCGGGCCGGAGTGCCTCTCGCCTTCGGCTCGGACAGCCCGGTGACCCCGCTGGATCCGTGGGGGACCGTGCGGGCCGCCGCGTTCCACCGGACTCCGGAGCACCGGATCTCCGTACGGGCCGGCTTCACCGCCCACACCAGGGGCGGCTGGCGGGCGGTCGGCCGGGACGACGCGGGGACCCTCGTCCCCGGCGCGCCCGCCGACTACGCGGTCTGGCGCACCGAGGAGCTCGTGGTCCAGGCCCCGGACGACCGGGTGGCCCGCTGGTCGACCGACCCGCGGTCCGGAACGCCCGGCCTGCCGGACCTCACCCCGGGTGCCGCGCTCCCGGTCTGCCTGCGGACCGTGGTCTTCGGACAAACTGTCTACGTGCGGCCGAACGAGTGACGTGCGGACATTTCGTACCGCCGATCGAAGGTGCCCGTGCTTCCCTGCGACCTGCGGGTCCTCGCTACTGACCAGGCAAGTTGGATCAACATCGCAGGTCAGAGGGGTATTGACAGAACGCGCCCACCGGCCGGTAGGTTCGGCCGAGTCCACCACAGGACGTCCGACCGGTTAAACCTCCACGCAGTCGTCGAACGCCGCTGGGTCATGAGGTGGTGTGCCGCACCGGCGCACCACCACTGACAGCCAGGTTCAGCGCCCGCGCCTCGGGGGCGAGGGAAGGGTTCAGCCGGACGGCAGGTGTGACCCGGGTGGGGCCCGGACGTTCAGTAGACAACGGCTTTCGGTCGACCCGCAGCCAGCGGGTCCCAGGTCGGCCCGAAGGACGCCGGGCCCCGATCCGCAGTTTCGTCCGTACTTCCCTCCATCTGTCCCGCCGGGCGGGCCCGACACCGCGGACCGCGTCGGTCCTGCGCCCCGACGCGGTCGATATGGTGTGCACCTGCGTACGGACGTGAGGGGCAGTAAGTGAACGACGGCGGCGGTCAGAGGCGATACGGCCCGCTCGGCAGAGCCTTGGTGATCATCCCGACCTACAACGAGGCCGAGAACATCAAGCCGATCGTCACCCGGGTGCGCGCCGCGGTTCCGGACGTGGACATCCTGGTCGCCGACGACAACAGCCCCGACGGCACGGGCAAGGTCGCCGACGAACTCGCCGCCGCCGACAGCCAGGTCCAGGTACTGCACCGAAAGGGCAAGGAAGGCCTCGGCGCCGCCTATCTCGCGGGCTTCCGCTGGGGCATCGACCACGGCTACGGCGTCCTCGTGGAGATGGACGCCGACGGCTCCCACCAGCCCGAGGAACTGCCCCGGCTGCTCACCGCCCTCAAGGGGGCCGACCTGGTGCTCGGCTCCCGCTGGGTGCCGGGCGGTCGCGTGGTCAACTGGCCCAAGTCCCGGGAGATGATCTCCCGCGGCGGCTCCACCTACTCCCGGCTGCTGCTCGGGGTACGGACCCGTGACGTCACCGGCGGCTACCGCGCCTTTCGCGCGGAGACCCTGAAGGGGATCGGCCTCGACGAGGTCGCCTCCCAGGGGTACTGCTTCCAGGTCGATCTGGCCCGCCGCACCATCGACGCCGGCTACCACGTGGTCGAGGTCCCGATCACCTTCGTGGATCGCGAGGTCGGCGACTCGAAGATGAGCCGCGACATCCTCGTCGAGGCGCTGTGGCGGGTCACGGCCTGGGGCGTCGCCGCTCGCACCAACCGGGTCCTGGGCCGCAAGCCGTCCTGATCACCCGTTTATCCCACCTGGACGCGCGTCCAGGCACACTGGGGACCATGACGACCGGCACACCGCCCCCGACCGCCCCGAAGCGCTCACGCGCCCGCACCTTCGTACCCCTCGCCGTCGCCGCCTGGGCAGTGCTGGAGATCTGGCTGCTGACCCTGGTGGCGGACGTGGCGGGCGGTTTCACCGTGCTGCTGCTCCTGCTCGGCGGCATCGTGCTCGGGGCCGTGGTGACGAAGGCGGCAGGCCGTCGCGCCTTCCGTAACCTCACCGAGACGCTTCAGCAGATGCCGGGGCAGCCCGGGGCCACCGCGGCGCCCGCCGCCCCGGCGGGCGGCAACAAGGGCAACGGCTTCCTGATGTTGGCCGGACTGCTGCTCATCATCCCCGGGATGATCTCGGACGTGGCGGGGCTCCTGCTGCTCGTGCCGCCGGTGCGCGCGGTGCTCGGCCGGTACACGCAGCGCTCCCTGGATCGCCGGATGCGTTCCGCCGTACCGGGCAGCTTCTCCGACGCGTTCCAACAGGCGCGGATGCACCGGCCGGACGGCAAGGTCGTCCAGGGCGAGGTGATCCGCGAGACGGACCCGCAGCAGGGTCCGAGCCGGAACGAGAACCCGCGTCCGCCGCTGACCCCCTGACGGCGTACGGCACCGGCCGGCCGGTGCCCGCGCACGACAGAGCCGCGGGCCGTGACACACACTCGGTGTGC